>NZ_JBFTMM010000029.1:0-45120 GCF_056396945.1 Pseudomonas sp. 05N432
ACGCCGACACCGTGATCATCGTTCCCGGCTACGGCCTGGCAGTCGCACGGGCGCAGCACGCGCTTAAAGAGCTGACCGAGAAACTGACCCACCGTGGCGTGACCGTGAAGTATGCGATCCACCCGGTGGCCGGTCGGATGCCTGGCCACATGAACGTGCTGCTGGCCGAGGCTGAAGTGCCTTACGACCAGGTGTTCGAGATGGAAGACATCAACTCCGAGTTCGGCCAGGCCGACGTGGTGCTGGTGCTGGGCGCCAACGACGTGGTCAACCCGGCGGCGAAGAACGATCCTAAATCGCCAATCGCCGGCATGCCGATTCTCGAAGCGTTCAAAGCCAAGACCATCATCGTCAACAAGCGCTCGATGGCCAGCGGCTATGCCGGCCTGGACAACGAACTGTTCTACCTGGACAAGACCATGATGGTCTTCGGCGATGCCAAAAAGGTCATCGAAGACATGGTTAAAGCCGTCGAATAAGCTCCCCACATACATTCTGCGAGGGCTATGCTTTCGCAGAATGTCGCGCGACCTACCCAGCATCGGTCGAAAGCTTGATGCACCTTAGCCATCGACATTTTTTGCGATAGTTGCTCGAGCAGCATCCAGCTCTTCTGCCAGTTCGTTCGTCTCTAGTGATCTCTTCTCCAGAGCATCAGCCAGCTCATTAATGTTGTGCTGCAAAGTGCTGACCTGATCCAGCAACACCTGTTTGCCGCCCTCGCATTGCGCGACCAGGGTTTTGAGCGAGTTTATTTCACCCGTCTGGCGCTCCTTGATCAATTCCTGATCCAGATACGCCTTCTGCTGCTGGCGAGCTTCGGTTAATAAACGCTCATTGTCCCGATTCAACTGAGTCAGCTCATCCTGTTTGATGATCAGCGTTTGCTGCAAATGACGCAGCTCCATCTGGACCTGTTGCAACTGCCCTTCATGGCGGCGTTGTTCCTGCTCGCGCTGCTCCTTGATCGCTCCACGGTAGTGCTCTAGCGCATCACGTGCGTGCAGGTGTTTTTCCTCCAGCGAACGAATCTGCTCGTCCTTGTCCTTCATCCGCGCTTCAAGATCCAGATTGGACTGACTCAGCCGGGCATTGCGGGTTTGTTCGGCCTGTAATGTCGTACGGCAGGTCTGCAGTTCGGTCGACTCTGTATCCAGGGCGCTGCGCTGGATATCGAACTGTTGCTGGAGCTGTCGCAGTGCATCCTGACTGGCCTGAAGCTGTTCGAATAACTCGCTTTTCTCGGCCCGCGAAGCCGCCAGTGCCTGTTCAATCTGCTCCTCGCCCTCCTCTGCCAGGCGTTGCGCCACCCGCGCCACCAACTCGTTCAATTCGTCGCTCAGCCCCTGTTGAGGCGCTTTTCGGCGCTGATCAACCTCATCGAGCTCCTTCAGATAGCGATGAATTGTGGTTTTCGAGCCGGTATTTCCAAGCTCAACCCGTACGGCATCAATGCTCGGATTCTCTCCGCGAGCCAGCAGCGCCTCGCGTGCTTTCTGCACGATTGCCTTGTTTACGCCGCCACGGGCCATTTTGTACTCCTACGATTTCGTACTGTTTTACATACCATGTATTTACGTTCTATTTTCGTGTGAAGTAAAGGCCTATAAAACTGCAGTCATCTGATAAAATAATTGAGCGTTATCGCATCAGATAAGCAAAAATCGTCTTTTCCACGGCCGGAAAAGGTACGTTCGCGGGAGGATGGGTCAAGATGAGCAAGGTTGATCGCTACCTGCAGGCGGGCACCCGGGAAAACACCCGGCGTAGCTACCGCGCCGCAGTGGAGCACTTCGAAGTGACGTGGGGCGGCTTTCTGCCGGCAACCGGGGACAGCATCGTGCGCTACCTGGCGGAATACGCCGACCAGCACACCGTCAGCACGCTCAAGCAGCGTCTGGCCGCCCTCGCCCAATGGCACATCACCCAGGGCTTTCCCGATCCGACCAAGACACCGGCCGTGCGGCAGATGATCAAGGGCATCCGCACCTTGCACCCGATCCAGGAAAAGCAGGCGGCTCCCCTGCTCCTGCAGCACCTGGAACACGCTGTCCAGTGGGTGGAACGAGAGGCGGAACAGGCCGCCGCGCGGCACGACCTGACGGGGATGTTGCGCAGTCGGCGGGATATTGCGTTGGTACTGATCGGGTTCTGGCGCGGCTTTCGCGGCGATGAGTTATCGCGAATACAGGTGGAGCACACCCAAGCGCAAACGGGTGTGGGCATCACCTTCTATCTGCCGCACAGCAAAGGCGATCGTCAGCACTTGGGAACGACCTTCCGCACGCCCGCCTTGAAGAAGCTCTGCCCTGTCCAGGCTTATGTGAACTGGATTACCGTCGCGGGCATTGCGCGAGGGCCAGTCTTCAGAAAGCTCGATCGCTGGGGGCATCTGGCGGAGGATGGCCTGAATGCCAACAGCCTGATCCCTTTGCTGCGTCGAGTGTTTAGCCGAGCAGGCGTGCCCGGCGAGCTGTACACCAGCCACTCATTACGTCGAGGGTTTGCGACCTGGGCTACCGCTAATGGCTGGGATGTCAAAGCGCTGATGACGTACGTCGGCTGGAAGGACATGAAATCGGCCATGCGCTATATCGACACGGCCGACTCATTTGGGGAATTGGCTATGGAGCATTCGTCCTCTCCTTCGCCAATGCCTCGAAAACATTCCAGCGTTCTCGCCGAAAAGCTCTAGAAAGTGGCATTAATTCAGGTTGCCTGATAACCGCTCAACAGCTGACCTCACTCCTGCCTGACAATATCGACCGAGATCTCCACCGCCGCAACCGTTCCTCTGTTTTCAAGCCAGTGCGTGGTGTTCCTGTCCTCGGGCCAGCCCACTCCGGGCCCATAGTCCGTGGCRACTCCATTTCGATGGTCAGTGATCGTGCCTTGCAGAATGTAGACGATGCCCGGTCGGTCTATATGGTTGTGAACCGGCCCGAAGACGCCTCCCGGCTCGATGGTCACCATACGCATTCGAAGCTGACGCCCTGCCATACCCTCGATCTCTGGGCCAAGGTCAACGGTGGCAAGTAACTTCACCGCAACACCTTTCGTTTCAGGTGCAACTTGTTCGTTGCTCATCGTGTTCTCCTCTCTGTACAGACAGGGCTGACTGTAAGTAGACACCCTGAAAGGCTAACCGGGACACTATCGTAACGCTACGGGGCCCTATAACGGTCTCGGCTTCGACCAGATGCACACTTTTATAGTGTTTCGGCTTCGCGCAGAGTCAGCGGACTGCTGAGGACGTAGCGTGCAATCTCATCCTTACGCATGAACGCGACCCCCGGACGGCTTTTGGCGTAACGTAGAAATTCGTCCCAGACCCTCACCATCTGTGGCGAGCCGCTGATGCGGTCATGCGCGCTGACCGACATCATGCGGCGGCGTGTGCCGGCCTCTTCGTAGAGTTGATCGAAATCCAACTTGATCTGTTCCAGGAACCGGCTCGGTGAATAGTTGCGGCCCTCGATCAGCAGGATGTCGTTGTTGCGCAGCGTGTACGGCACCACGACGAAATCCTTGCCATTGACCTGTTCGATGAACGGCTCATCACGACTCAGATCGTCGATGTGGTAGACGTAGCCCAACTCTTGCAGCAGCGACAGTGTGTTTGGACCCCGCCGCAGCCAGTTGCAGTTGTAGCCAATTGGCCGCTGCCCCGTGACGGCTTCGACCATGCTGGCTGCCTGAACGAGGAACTGCTGCTCTTCCTCGCGGCTCATCGCATACTGGGAACTCCAGCGAGGGCCGTGTCCGGCTGCTTCATGGCCGCGCGCAACGATTTCCTTTGCCAGTTCTGGATGCCGCTGAGCGGCCTCGCCGATCATGTGCGAAGTCACCTTGACCTGGTGGCGATCCCACAGATCGAGCATGCGCGGGATGCCCTCGCGATAGCCATAGGCAAACCATGTGTTGGCTGCAGGATCCGCTGGAATATCTGGCGGAAAATCTACCTTGGGAAAAGGACTGTCCGTCCCCTTGGACGGCTGTCCGCCCGCCTCGAATTGCATGGAAATGGAAACGACCAGCCGAATACCGTCCGGCCAGAACTGACCATGGCGTGGTGTAGCCGTGAGCTTTGGCGTGGATGCCTCGGCTTGCGCGACTGCGACGGCAGGGAGCACCGCACTTGCAGCAAGCACACCTGCTGCCGCTCCGGCGCGATTGAGAAATGTCCGGCGACTGACTTGTGCCAATGTACTGGAGTCGTCAGCAATGGATTCATGATCAATGTCCATCAGCGTGATCCCCTTACTTCACCATGCCGAGCTGTTGCAGCAGGGTCAGGTTATCTTCGAGATGCCAGTTCTCGGCGATACGCCCCTCGACGACGCGGTAGATGTCCGTCGCGATGAAGTCGATCGTCTGCCCTGTGCCCTGGACGCCCTTGAACTGGCCGGTAAAGTGACCGGTGAAACGCAAATGAGCGATGACCCGGTCGCCGACCACCATCATCTGTTCCACTTCGCACTGGATATCAGGAATCGCCGCGTGCATGGTTTTCGATGCCGCGATCGGTCCGGTAATGCCTTGGGGGCGACCTGGCGGCAGTGTCGAATCCTTGAAGTCGGGTGCCAGGGCGGCGCGGGCGAGCGCTTCGTCGCCGGTGGTCCAGAACGTGCCATAACGGCGTGCGGCCAGGATCTGCGCGTCGACCTGCGCCTTCGCAAGACTATGGTCGACGATCACCGTGCGGGGCTGGACGAGCGGATCGGTCGCGGCGAAGACGGGGCTCACCGCGACGGCGACCAGGGAAGAGAGTAACCAGCAACGTGCATGGGTCAGGCGTGCAACAGGGAAAAGCGACATCAGGATGCTCCAAACGTTGATTGATGTCGCCATTCTGGGTATGTCTCGTCAGTTTGATAATTGGCGTACTATTTGAATAACTTTCAAAAAATATCGAAATATCATGGACTACCTGGGTGACATCCGGCTGTTTGTCGAAGCAGCCAATCTGGGCGGTTTGTCGGCCGCTGGCCGCAAACTCGGACTCTCCCCCGCTGCCGCGAGTGCGCGCCTCGTCAAGCTCGAGTCGGCGTTGCATACGCGTCTGTTCGAGCGCACGACACGCCACCTGCGCTTGACGGATGAGGGGCAGGCGTATTTGGCCTATTGTCAGCAGGCGCTCCAGGCACTCGACGATGGTCATGCCTTTCTACAGGCCGGGAAAAGCATTGTGGGGGGCAAGGTGCGAATTTCCGCAACCTCGGATTTCGGGCGCAACGTGCTGAAGAACTGGCTTGACCAGTTCAACACCCAATACCCCGAGGTGAAGTTCGCGTTGGTGCTGTCGGATTCGCTGTCGCATTTGCTGCAAGACGATATCGATCTCGCCATCCGATTCGGTGTGCCGCCGGACAGCTCCTTCATTGCCCGGCCCTTGGCACCCAACCGGCGCGTTTTGTGCGCATCGCCCCGGTATCTTGCAAAGCATGGCGTCCCCGAGCACCCACGGGATCTGGAGTGTTTCGACTGTATTGTCCTCAACTCTGTTGCCGGGCCCGCGAACGACTGGTGCTTCACCCGCAATGGCAAAGTCGACAGTTATACGGTCCCGCTTGCAAACGCTCGCGAGACGAATGACGGCGCGGTCGCCCGAGAATGGGCGGTTCACGGTTACGGCATTGCGATGAAATCGCTGTGGGATATTGGCCCGGACCTGCGAGCAGGACGCTTGAAGATCCTGTTGCCGGAGTGGCGAACTGCGGAGGCGCCGGTACATGCCCTGTATCAACGCAACCGGTACATGGCGCCTCGCGTACGTGCCCTTCTGGATTTTCTGGTCGAGCGCTTTGCAGAAGAATCCAGCCACCTGGACGACTTTTTGAGCTGACAGCTACGCCAGATCAAGAACCTTCAAAAGAACTGCAAAGAGGATGTACAGCAACACCATCGATGCCAATAGCCAGCGCGAGATGGTGCCCTTTCGGAAAGCGAAGAACATGATGCCCACACCTATCAGGGTGATGATTGCCGCCAGAACCAGCGACGTGTCCAGCGCCCAAGGCGTAAAGAACAGCCCGAATGCAGTGGGCACTGTGGCTTGAATCATCATGGCGCCACTGATGTTGGCCAAGGCCAGTCGGTGTTTACCCTGGCGAACCCAAATGATCGCATTCAGCGTTTCAGGCAGTTCGGTAGCAATCGGACTGAGCAACAGCGCCAGCAATTGAGGGTGGATACCCAGCATGGGGCCCAGAGCGTCGAGTTGTCCGACAAAGAAGTGAGAGGCCGCAAAGATAACCGCCAATGCAATAAGCGTTTGAATCACCGCCGCCGAGGTCGACGGAGTCGCTTTGCCTGGCGCAAGTTTCAGGGGCTCGAGTTCATACTCCTCTTCATCCTGCTCACCGCGCATTTCCTTCCAGAAATACGCTGCATAGGCCGCCAGGAAAAGAATACCCAGCCAAGGTTTGTAGGCGAACACGACAAGACCGAGCGCGATCTTCGCCACAAAGATTACGAGGAACCATCCTTGATCACGGCTGAGTCGCTTGAAGTCCTGACGGATGGCCTCGGTATTCGCCAGGCGCTGACGACACAGCAAGAGTGTTACACCGACTACCGCATAGGCGATCGTCGCCAAGACCAGAGGTCCGCCAAGTGCAGCACCGACGCCGAGGGACTTCTGCTCTGGCGTGTCGCCAAACACAACGGCAATAAACGTGATGACACTTTCCGGTAATGCCGTACCAAAGGCCGCTAGAATGGAACCCGTGGCTTGTTGCCCGACCGCAAGTTTGCGACCGACCCACTCGATGCCATTAACGAAGTATTCACAAGCCAGATAGATGACAACCGCGGAGCCCAACAGCAACGCAAACGTCATGGGCATTGAATGCATAAGGAAACCTGAGGGGCCGGACAAAAGAGCCAATGGTTCAGACACCCGCGTCCGACCCACAGACAGGTATCTTCACCAATGGTCTTGCCAAGTCATATGACCGGTCACGCCATGGCTTGCGAGCCAAGTATGTTGACGTGACCCCTTCCGGAAACGAAGGCGGCTACTCCCCAAGGGAGCGGCGATCCTAAAGATCAGGTACTAATGCGTCAACGGCTTAGTTGCGGGTTTTCAAACTCTGAACCTCATTATTTTGCTGAAAATTCATATATAGCTAGAGCTGGCAGCACTTTAAGTGCTCGATAAAAACATTTGTAACATACTATGTCTTAAAAACCTTCACTATCACTTTCTGAATGAACGCTGAACATTATCCATTGAGTGGGTTACAGCAAAAACAATCCCTCTTATTCTTGTTTAGGAAGTGATCCTTCAGGGGGTTATCAAACACCCTTTAATGGCAATTGTTATTCAGGAGGTAATTAAACAACTGCAAACTCACGCCGGCGTTGCCCGACTCCAGATCGGTACCGTCCTGGTTTATTTAATGTTGCAGTATCTCGTTCGGCGAGGCTCCTGTACAAACACAGGTCACTGATCTGACGACGTCGAGAGACGCCCAAGGTTAAGACAGGCTCTATCGGATTAAGGTTTAGCCCAAAGTGACTTCCGGCCAATGTGGCCCGGATACGTTGTACAGTGCCAAAACCTAGACGTGGAGATCGCTTTCTGCACTCTCTTCTCTGGTTTACGCCCCTGTGTGAGATCTGTTTGTGGTCAAAACAGCTATGGGGACTACCTCAAATGTCAATGGCAAGCGCTACCCCTTCCACCTTCAAGGACATCCGCCTCAAAGATACGGTGGTGTCTTACATGAGCCCTCTGCTCATCACCGTGACCGGCAACATGACGGTCAACCAGGCCAGGGAACATCTGCTCAAGCAACTGCCGGACGATGATATTCCGGCCCACATCTTTGTCACCGACCCGCGCAGCGCTTTGCATGGCCAACTGTCGGTGAAAACACTGCTCACCGAGAAAAACACCGACCTTTGCGTTCGGGATCTGATGATGCCCATTCGCTTTTCGGTTTCGCCGAATCAACTCCGGCACGATGTCGCGCCCGAGCTGATCGAGAAAGGCGTGGACATCGTTCCCGTGGTCAGCGAAGGCCGGCTATTGGGCGTGCTGTATGAAAAAGAAATCGCGACGCTGATTCAGGACGAAGGCACCGACGATGCTCAACGCCAAGGCGCGAGCCTGCCGCTGGAAACGCCCTACCTCAGCACCAGCCCGTGGAGTTTGTGGAAAAAGCGCTTGCCGTGGCTACTGCTGCTGTTTCTCGCCGAAGCCTACACCAGCACCATCTTGCAGGTATTTGAAGAGCAACTCGAAGCCGCCATTGCCCTGGCCTTCTTCATTCCCCTGCTGATCGGCACTGGCGGCAACAGCGGGACCCAGATCACTTCCACGCTGGTACGGGCCATGGCCCTGGGCGAAGTCAGCCTGCGCAATGTCGGCACGGTGCTGCGCAAGGAAGTGACCACCTCCTTCATGATCGCGCTGGCCATCGGTGTCGTGGCGTGGATTCGGGCGTGGATGCTCGGAGTGGGATCGGAAATCGCCATGGTGGTCTGCCTGACGCTGGTCGCCATCACCATCTGGAGCGCCGTTGTCTCATCGATCATCCCGATGCTGTTAAGAAAACTGCGCATCGATCCAGCCGTGGTCTCGGCTCCTTTCATCGCGACCTTTATCGACGGTACCGGCCTGGTGATCTATTTCAACATCGCCAAAATGGTGATGACCGACCTGCCGGCTTAAGCCACTCACCAGACAGCCCCGAATCGCCAGATCCCGGGGCCGTCCTGTTTTTGAAAAAAATGGCGGAAGGCAGCAGGAGTCGAACCTGCCCGGGAACGGCTGCCGTCCCCAACCGGGTTTGAAGCCCGGCCGCGCCACCGGACGCGATTGCCTTCCTTGATGTCAGCTCTCGGGGCGCTGTGCCAGGGCATTGTCTGCACGGATGCAACGCTGGTCGCCAAGCCTGCGGGTCAAGCCGATCCGGTCGAAGTACTCGAGTATCTGGATGCTGCGCTTGCGGCCGATCCCTACCCTGTCGCGAAACGCCGCCGCCTGAATCAACGGATTGTCGTCGACCAGTTGCATCAGCATAGCCGCCAGCTGGTGCACCGACGTGTCGAGGTAAAACAAGTCACGGACGACCTGGTGAACCAGCCCTAATCTCGCCATCTTGCGCAGCAGCAAACGCACGTCAGCTTCGTCACGGCCGATGGCGCTGGCCAGGTTGCGCACCCAGGGTGGATCGAAGCCAGCTTGCTCGAACAATGGCTGCAACTGCTGCCACATGGCCTCGTCTTCTTCACTCAGTCGCACCTGGTGTTCGGGTAAGTGCAGCCACGGCCCACTGACGGTAATGGCGCCGCTGGACAGCACTTCGTCGAGCAGACTGATGAAGGTTGGCCGGTCCAGCGACATGGCCGAAAATCGCCGCAAGCGATCCCGGTCCGGGCCCAGCTCATCCGGTTCAAGTTGATGAAAGTGCGCCAGGTGTTCCAGCAACGAGACTTTCAGCGCCTCCCAGCGTTCGGTGTTGAACAATAACGGACCTTGGCGCGTAGCAATGACACGGACATCCGCCGGCAAATGCCAGGTGCTGCGCAGACGATTGAACTGCCGCTCCAGGCGCAGTGGGTCAAGCCCTGCGTCACTATTGGCAAGCAGCACTGGCAGTATTTGCTCCAGGCTTTCGCCGGTGGCCAGTGCTTGCAACTGCATCAGCCTGGCCGGAACGCGACGTTGGCGGGCCGGTGCAAACGGATCGAGCACCCGTCCTCCGCCGAGAGTGCGCCGTGCACTCTGGTCGCGCAGGACCAAACGGTCGCCATGCACGGCCTGCAACGGCGCGTTCAGCAACAGTTGCGCGAACATCCGCACGCCCGGCTCCAGGCGTGTGCCCTCCAGCAAGGCGACCCGGGCGGTGACGTCCTGAGTGCCCAGATGCACGTGCACCGCACTGAAATGTTCAAAGGCGCGTGGTTCGCTGGCCAGCAACTGCATCTCGATGTCCAGGCGCTGCGTGGGTGCGAACAGCCACTCGGCCAGCATCCAGTCACCGCGATGGATCTGTTCCAGGGCCAGGCGTTCGGTACTCAGGTTCAACGCCACCCGCTGCCCGGCCCACGCCTCGACGACCACATGATTCTGCGCATGCAAACTGCGCACTCGCACAGGCTTGCCTGTCTGGCCCAACAAGAGTGTGTCGCCCACCCTCACCTGCCCAGCCAGCGCTGTGCCAGTGACCACGATACCGGCGCCGGCGACGCTGAAAGCGCGGTCGATTGCCAGACGGAATCCTCCGCTGGCGCTACGCTGCCGGACCTCATGCTGGGCGGTCAACAATGCCTGGCGCAGGGCTTCAACGCCCTCCCCGGTCAGGCTCGACACGGCGAACTGCGGCGCGCCGCAATACGGCCCCGGCGCCAGCAACGCGGCGACCTGGGCGTGTACCGACTGCACCTGTGCCGGCTCGACCCGGTCGATTTTGCTGATCACCACCAGCGCCTTTGGGATCCCCAGTAGCTCGACAATCGCCAAATGCTCGCGGGTCTGGGGCATGACCCCGTCATCGGCGGCCACCACCAGCAACACCAGATCAATGCCCTGAGCGCCGGCGAGCATGTTGTGGATGAAGCGCTCATGCCCCGGCACGTCGATAAAACCGGTCATCTCCGCCCCAGGGTCCAACGGCGCATAAAGGAAGCCCAGGTCGATGGTGATGCCGCGTTCACGTTCTTCCCGGTGGCGATCGCCGGCTTGTCCCGTCAGGGCCTTGAGCAAGGCCGTTTTGCCGTGGTCAATGTGTCCAGCGGTGCCGACAATCACCTTGCCTCCCCCGCTCCTTGCAGCAGGTCGAGTTGAGCGAGCCAGGCCGCTTCGTCGTCCAGCTGGCGCAGATCCAGCCACAGCGCATCGTCGTCGATACGACCGAGCACCGGAATGGGCAAGGCTCGAAAAGCCGCTTCCAGACCATGCAGTTGCCGACTACGCAAGCGTTTGGACACGTGCGGACGCAGGCACAGGGCGGCGCTTGGCAAGCGCGCAATCGGTTGGCTGCCGCTGCCGATCATGCCCAGCGCCGGCAGCGCCGTTACTGCCCAACCGTCGCCCAATACACGCGCCAGCAGCGGACACAGGCGTTCGGCCTGAGCAAGGATATCGGCTTGCGGGCGGGTGAGCAGGCGCAGGCTGGGCAAGCGTTCGGCCAATCGGTCGGGATCACGGTACAACCCCAGCACGGCTTCGAGGGCGGCCAGGGTCAGTTTGTCTACGCGCAACGCCCGCTTGAGCGGGTTCTTCTTGATTCGGGCGATCAGTTCCTGGCGACCGACGATCAATCCCGCCTGAGGACCACCGAGCAACTTGTCACCGCTGAAGGTGACGATATCGGCCCCGTCGGCCAGCGCCTGGCGCACAGTAGGTTCAGCGGGCAGGCCCCAGCGGGTCAGGTCCAGCAGACTGCCGCTGCCCAGATCTTCCAGCAATGGCAACCCGTGCCGGTGGGCCAGTAGCGCCAGTTCGGCGGTCGGTACCTGGGCCGTGAAGCCTTGAATGCTGTAATTGCTGGCGTGGACGCGCATCAACAAGCCGCTGCGCGGGCCGATGGCAGCTTCGTAGTCGCGGGGATGGGTGCGGTTGGTGGTGCCGACTTCATGCAGTTTGACCCCGGCCCGCGCCATGATGTCGGGGATGCGGAATGCACCGCCGATTTCGATCAGTTCGCCACGGGAGATGATGCCCTCTTTGCGCGCTCCCAGGCTGTTGAGCGCGAGCAGTACGGCGGCCGCGTTGTTGTTGACCACCGTCACCGCCTCGGCACCGGTCAGCTCGCGTATCAGGCCCTCGATCAGGTCGTCGCGATCACCACGCTTGCCACTCGCCAGGTCGAATTCCAGATTCAGCGGATAACGGGCAGCCTGTTGCACCGCCTCGATCGCTTCCTCCGGCAGCAATGCCCGACCGAGGTTGGTATGCAGTACCGTGCCGGTAAGGTTGAACACTCGCCGTACCCGACTGCGGTACTGGTTTGCCAGACGTTCGCCGGCCCTCCCCGCCAATACCTGAGCCGTGAGCTCAAGGGCGTCAAGCTGACCCCGTTGCACCGGTTCACGCACATCGTCGAGCAACTGTCGCAGAGTCGCGAGCAAGGCATCGCGGCCATAACGTTCAGCCAGCGGCTGGCAGGCGGCGTTGCGTAACAGGCTATCGATGGAAGGTAAACGCGCGGGGACGCTGGCAAGTTTTGCGGGCATCAAGGGGGCTCCCTGAAACGGTTGGCCGTCGCGGGAGTGGAATGAAACAGGCTCCGGTCCCGGAAACCTGAGTGTAGCCGCTGTGATCAATCTCCCCCTGGCGCCAGCATCAGGTTCGGTGCCAGCCGCTGGTAACCTTCCAGGTCCAGGCGCATGTCCAGCGTCAAGCTGGCGAGGTCCGTTGAGAGCGCTTCGGCGTCAGCATCGTTTTCCAGGTACAGCAGTTTCAGGTAACTGTTGCAGCCGGGGCAGATTTCAGCCCGCAGTGGCGCCTGGCTGGCCGTATGCCGATCATCCTCGAAACTGACGTATTTGAGTCCTTTGCTTTGTTCGCAGTAGACACATTTGACCCGCACCACATGCCATTCGCAGGCACACAGCGAACACACCAGGTAACGCAACCCGTTGTATTTTCCCCGTTGGTGAATCACCCCGGCCATGGCCGGCGAACCACAGGCCGGGCATCGGCCAAGGCTGGCGCACGGCTTCAGTTCACTAACCGGCATGCCGAGCAGCCAGTGGCTCCATGCCGCCTGCAAGGCCGCACCGAGAAACGGCACCAGCGCCGCTGGCAGCCCTGCATACTGGCCGTTGAGCAAGGCAATCGCCCAGACCTTGCGCTGCCCGACGCTGGCGGTGTGCAAGGTGGCCACGGCACTTTTCACTGCCGAACGCGGCGGTGCCTGGTAACGCCGCAGCAGGGTTTCCAGGTACGGCAGCCAGCCGTCTTCGCGTACCAGACTGTCGGCGGCCAGCGGTGGCAAGCCATGTTCCTGGCATAACAACAGGCGCTCAGGATTCGGGGCCGGGGCCAGTGGTGGCTGGTCCAACAGGCTTTGCTGGACATGACACAAATCGGCGACCAGCCGCAGGAAATCGGCCAGCGGATGCCCATTGGCCAATCGCTCCAGGCGCATCGCACGCAAGGTGTACAGGTTGGGCGGCGGCAGGCGCAGGAACGGCGGTGTGCTCGCCGCCGCCTCGATTTGTCCGGGCTCGAGTATCGTGCTCAAGGCATCATCCTTTCTTGCTTATCTGGCTGTCAGGGTTCTCGTCGTGTGTCACCTCGCGGTACCAGAGCGCATGATGTTTCTTCGCCCAGGCACGGCTGACCCCGCCATGCAGCATTGCGCTGACCGAGCCCTTGATCCAGAGGCCGGCGTAGATGTGCACGATGATACTCAGCACCAGCACGAACGCCGCCAGCGCATGCAACAGCATTGCCAGGCGAATCGAGGTGATGCCGAAGTATTGGCTGAAATAGGCCCGCCAGATCACCACCCCGCTCAGCAGCAATATCAGCATGCAGACCAACAGGGTCCAGAACAGCAGCTTCTGCCCGGGGTTGTACTTGCCGATGGGCGGTACGCCTTCCTCCTCATTGCGCATCACCCGGTTGACCCGTTTGAGCCACAGGCGGTCGTTGTCGATGAAAAAGTTGGCTCGCCAGAAGCTGATCACCAGCCCCAGGAAAAACACGAACATCAGCACGCCCATGAAGGGGTGCAGGATGCGCGTCCACGGCCCGCCGCCAAACAACTCGCTGAGCCAGAACAGCGACGGGTGGAACAGTGCCAGACCCGACAGGGCTGCCATGAAAAACAGAATCGCCACCAGCCAGTGATTGGTGCGTTCGTTGGCGTTGTAGCGCAGGATCGTTTTGTCTTTCATGGTCGCCTGTCCTCCTGCGATCCTGGCGTGTTCGGGTCATAGACATGCACCGTCGGGTCGACTTCATGCACGCTGGAATCCTTGCCGGGCGGGTGTTCGTCTTCCTCGACGCGCTGCGGGCCGATGCGCACGTAATGGAAAAAACCCGCCAGCACCGCAGCGCCCATGGCCAGCAACGCCAGTGGTTTGCTCACGCCTTTCCACAGCCCGACCAATGGGCTGATGACCGGCTGGTTCGGCAAGCCGGCGTACAGCGATGGCTGGTCGGCGTGGTGCAGGACGTACATCACATGCGTGCCGCCGACGCCGGCGGGATCGTACAGCCCGGCGTTGTCGAAGCCCCGTGACTTGAGGTCGACGATGCGCTCGGCGGCGTGTTCTTTCATGTCCTCCTTGCTGCCGAACACGATGGCGCCGGTCGGGCAGGTCTTGACGCACGCCGGTTCCAGCCCGACCGCCACCCGGTCCGAACACAGCGTGCACTTGTAGGCCTTGTGGTCTTTGCGTGAAATGCGCGGAATGTTGAAGGGGCAGCCGGTGATGCAATAACCGCAGCCGATGCAATGGTCCTGATCGAAATCGACAATGCCATTGGCGTGCTTGATGATCGCCCCGGGACTTGGGCAGGCCGCGAGGCAGCCGGGTTCGGCGCAGTGCATGCAACCGTCCTTGCGAATCAGCCATTCGAGGTTGCCGGCATCGGTTTCGTGCTCGGTGAAGCGCATCAGGGTCCAGGTCTCGGCGCTGAGATCCTGCGGGTTGTCGTAGGTTCCATGGTTGTGGCCGACCTCGTCGCGCAATTCGTTCCATTCCGAACAGGCCACCTGGCAGGCCTTGCAACCGATGCACTTGGTGGTATCGATGAGTTTGGCGACTTCCTCCTGTTGACGTACCGAAGGCGGCAAGGTGGTGGTGGCCGAACGGGCAATGATGTCTTGGTTGGCCATCAGATTTTCTCCACATTGACCAGGAATGACTTGGATTCCGGGGTCTGTGTATTGCCGTCACCGAGGAACGGCACCAGGGTGTTTGTCAGGTAGCCATGCCGGGTTGCCCCGGTGAACCCCCAGTGCAACGGAATGCCGATATGGTGCACGGTCTGGTTGTTGACCTGCAGCGGACGAATCCGCTTGGTCACCACCGCCACCGCCTCGATATGCCCGCGCTTGGAGCTGACCCTTACCCGATCGCCTGGGGCAATCCCCTTCTCCTTGGCCAGGGCTTCACCAATCTCGACGAACTGCTCGGGCTGGGTGATGGCATTGATCGGGCAATGCTTGGTCCAGAAGTGGAAGTGCTCGGTGAGCCGGTAGCTCGTGGCGGCATAGGGGAAATCCTTCGCCGTCCCGAGCGACTCCCAGACCGAATCGAAGATGCGCCCGGCCGGGTTGCTGGTCGCCTTCTTGTTGGTGGGGTGCAGCGGGTTGATGCCGATAGGCGTTTCGAACGGTTCGTAATGTTCCGGGAAAGGCCCTTCGTTCATCTTGTCGAGGGCGAAGAAACGCGCCACCCCTTCGGGGTTCATGATGAACGGGTTCATGCCTGCTTCCGGCGGTACGTCGGCCTTGTAGTCAGGCACATCGGTGCCGCCCCAGGACTTGCCGTTCCACCACACCAGGCGCTTTTTCGGATCCCACGGCTGGCCTTTCGGGTCGGCCGAGGCGCGGTTGTAGAGAATGCGCCGGTTCATCGGCCAGGCCCAGGCCCATCCCAGATTCTGCTTCATCCCGAAAGGGTCGCTGTTGTCGCGGCGAGCCATCTGGTTGCCCTGCTCGGTCCAGCTGCCGCAGAAGATCCAGCAGCCCGACGCCGTGCTGCCGTCGTCCTTGAGCTGGCCAAAACCGGATAGCTGCTGCCCCGCCTTGAGCGTCGCGCCCGTGGCGTCAGTGACATCGGCAATCGCGTAGCCGTTGAACTCCTTGGCAATCTCTTCCGGTGTCGGATCGTCAGGCACCTTGTAGGGCCAACTGAGCTTGAGAATCGGCTCGGCGAAAGCACCGCCGTTGGCCTGGTAACGCTGACGCAAACGGATGAACA
This sequence comes from Pseudomonas sp. 05N432, assembly GCF_056396945.1. NCBI lineage: Bacteria > Pseudomonadati > Pseudomonadota > Gammaproteobacteria > Pseudomonadales > Pseudomonadaceae > Pseudomonas > Pseudomonas sp. 05N432. Next base: position 15,898 of record NZ_JBFTMM010000029.1, read on the forward strand.
GCTCGCTCATGATCTTGATGTCGGTGCGTGCTTGTCCCGGACCATTGGCGCCCTTCCAGTGCCATTGCAGCCAGCGGCCGCTGTTGACCAGTGAGCCATCCTCTTCGGCGAAGCAGGTGGTGGGCAGGCGGATGACTTCGGTCTGGATGCCGGCCGTTTCGACATCGTTGTAAGGCCCGACATTGCGCCAGAATTCCGAAGTCTCGGTAGCGAGCGGGTCCATCACCACCAGCCACTTGAGTTTGGCCAGCGCGGCCATCACCCGGTTCTTGTCGGGTAAGGCAGCGATGGGATTGAAGCCTTGGCAGACGTAGCCGTTGACCTGCCCGCTGGACATCATGTCGAACACTTTCAGGATGTCGTAGCCGGGGATGTCGAGCTTCGGCAGCCAGTCGTAGCCCCAGTGGTTGTCGGCGGTGGCATTGGCACCGTACCAGGCCTTCATCAGGCTGACGTGGAACTTGCCGTAGTTCTGCCAATAAGACAGCTGTCCGGGCCGAAGTGGCTTGAGTGCACGCTTGGCAATGTAGGCGTCGTAGTCCTGTTCGGCATCGCCCGGCAAGGTCAGGTAGCCGGGCAGCAGGTTCGACAGCAACCCAAGGTCGGTCAGGCCCTGGATGTTGGAGTGCCCGCGCAGGGCATTGACGCCCCCGCCCGGCATGCCGACGTTGCCCAACAGCAACTGCACCATGGCTGCGCTGCGAATCATCTGCGATCCCGTCGAATGCTGGGTCCAGCCCAGCGCATAGAGAATCGTCATGGTCTTGCCCGGTTGCGAGCAAGTAGCAATCTCTTCCCAGATCTTTTGCAGGGCATCTTGCGGCATGCCGCAGATCTGGCTGGTCAGCTCCAGGGTGTAGCGGCTGTAATGCTGCTTCATCAGTTGGTAGACGCAACGCGGGTGCATCAGGGACGGGTCGACTTTGGCGAAACCGTCCTCGCCGATTTCATAGCCCCAGCTCGACTTGTCGCTGTAGGTACGCTTGGTCGCGTCGTAGCCGGTAAACAGCCCGTCCTCGAAACCAAAGTCGGCCTTGACGATGAACGCCACGTCCGTATAGGCGTGCACGTACTCGTGCTGGATCTTGTTTTCAGTGAGCAAATAGTTGATCAGACCGCCCATGAAGGCGATATCGGTGCCGGTACGGATCGGTGCGTAATAATCGGCCACCGAGGCGGTACGGGTGAAGCGCGGGTCGACCACGATCAAGCGCGCCTGGTTGTGCGCTTTGGCTTCGGTCACCCATTTAAAGCCACAGGGGTGGGCTTCAGCAGCATTGCCGCCCATGACCAGGACCAGATTCGCGTTGGCGATATCGGTCCAGTGGTTGGTCATCGCACCTCGGCCATACGTTGGGGCAAGACTTGCCACCGTCGGGCCATGTCAGACACGTGCCTGGTTATCGAACCCCAGCATGCCCAGACTGCGAACGACCTTATGGGTCATGTAACCGGCTTCGTTGGAGGACGCCGAGGCAGCGAGAAAACCCGTCGTCAGCCAACGGTTGACCGTTTGGCCCTTGGCATTCTTCTCGATGAAGTTGGCGTCACGGTCGGCCTTCATCAGGTCGGCGATGCGATCCAGCGCTTCATCCCACGACACCCGCGTCCACTCCTTGCTGCCCGGCTTGCGTACTTGCGGATATTGCAGCCGGCTGGGGCTATGGACAAAGTCCAGCAGGCCTGCGCCTTTAGGGCACAGCGTGCCGCGATTGACCGGGTGGTCGGCATCCCCTTCGATGTGGATGATGCTCTGATTGACGTTCTTGGCCGCATCGCCCTGGCTGTACATGATCAAGCCGCAACCCACCGAACAGTAGGGACAGGTATTGCGGGTTTCATGGGTATGGGCCAGCTTGAAGTGGCGGACTTGCTCGGCGAAGGCTGGCGCGGGTGCCATACCCAGCGCGGCCAGGCTGGAGCCTCCAAGGCCGATAGCGGCGACCTTGAAGAACTGACGACGGTTGAGGTCCATCGTGCGCTCCTGATCAGGTGGAGTTACCCGGAACTTGCCCGGGAAATCTTGGACGAACACGGTGACTGAACGACGGCCGCCGACACTTGAAACTATAGTCAAGATTGCACGGGATGTAGCGAAACCCGGTCGTCGGCGGTGTACTCAGAGCTCCGGCGCGTCATTGCCTCTTTTCCCGATCACATCATCCACCCAGCTCATCGCCGCAATGACCGTCGGGAAGCCGATCGTGCTGGTCAAGGCGATCAGTGCGTGATGGATCTCCTCAGTCGTCGCCCCGGCTGCCAGTGCCCGTCGGGTATGACTGTGCACGGCGCCTTCCGAGCGGATTGCCGCCGCGGCACCGAGCTGAATCAGCTGGACGGTTTTCTCGTCCAGCGGCCCGGCATGATGCACCGCTGTACCCAGGGCCTCCAAGGCACTGAAGTAATCAGGATATAGATGCTTGAGACGTTGGTACGTGTAAGGGTTGTGGCTGCTCTTGTTGTCCATCGTTGTCTCCTCGCGTTGACGGTTTGATTCAATTCCGGCTCTTCATTTCAGGCAGCGCTCTACAAGCTCCTCGGCGCTGGTTACCGGTGGCTCGCAAGTGCGGTTTCGGCAGACATAGGCGCTGGTTTGTCCCGCAAGCGCATGTCGGCCCGCGCCGATGGGCACATCCTCGGCAAAGGCCAGGACGCGTGCCGGCAGGTAGCGGCGCTGCAGCTTCGCGACCAAGGTGCTGGCGGCGGAACGCTCGCCGGCAACGACGATGCTGATCGGGCCACGCTGTACCCAGTCCTGCGCCGCCAGCAGATGGGCGAAACCGAAGGGATTCTGCGCGGCTGCAGCGCGATACATCGCCAATACCTGCTCGGCGCGTTCGTGGTAAAGCTCGCGGCCGGTCAGTTCAAAAAGTCGCAGGAAAGCGAACACGCAGGCCGAGGTACCTGACGGCCAGGCACTGTCGTGCGGTGCCCGAGGCCTGTGCACCAGCGGCTCGCCATCGCTGGGCGTGAAGTAAAGTCCGTCCTCCCAGAACTTGGCGAGGATCACCTCGACCAGTTGCGTGGCGCGTTCGACATAGCGTTTATCGAAGTCGCACTCGTAGAGATCGATCAAGGCGTTGGCGAGGAAGGCGTAGTCTTCGAGGAAGCCTGGAACCTTYGCCGTGCCCTCCCGCCAGGCCCGGTAAAGTCCACCTTCAGGCGTCGAGAGTCGGTCCAGAATGAAGTCGGCGGCGCGCCTCGCGGCGTCCAGATACGTTGTGGTTCCGGTCGCCTGATAAGCCGCGCAGAGACCCTGGATCATTAACGCGTTCCAGCTGGTGAGGATGTTCTCGTCGCGCCCCGGACGAATACGTTGGGCACGGGCCAGCAATAACCTGTCGCGCAGGCCCTTGAGCTGTAGTTCCTGCACTGCGTCCAGTGCGACTGCGCGGTGCAGCACCGTGCTGCCATGCTCGAAGTTGCCGTTGGCGGTGACGCCGTAAGCCCGGCAGGCCAGCGCAGCATCCGGCTCGCCGAGCGCGGCCTGCACTTGAGCGAGTGTCCACACGTAGAACTTGCCCTCTTCACCCTCGCTGTCAGCGTCTTCACTGGCGTAGAAACCGCCGTCAGGGTGAGTCATGTCACGCAGGATGTAGTCGGTGCTTTCCTCGAACACACGCCGCCAGGCAGGCTTGCCGGTCTCGCGATAGGCATCGGCATAGAGCTTCACGAGCTGACCGTTGTCGTAGAGCATCTTTTCGAAATGAGGAACGGCCCAGCGTTCATCCACGCAGTAACGAGCAAAACCGCCGCCGAGGTGATCGTAGAGCCCGCCAGCGGCCATGCGATCAAGGGTCAACTCTACCGAATGCAGCAAATCCGGCTCGTGCAGACGCTGATAGACGCGCAGGACCAGATCATGGCAGGCCGGGTTGGGAAATTTCGGCGCGTTGCCCAGGCCGCCGTTCACCGGGTCGGTGTTTCGGGCAAACAACCGGGCAGCGGTGGCCGGCTGGTCTGGCTCCAGCGGTGTATCACCCTCCAGCATTGACGCCTCCAGCTTGCGATAACCCTGAAGGAACTGTTCAACATTCTGTTGCAGCGCTGCGCGGTTATTCTGCCAGGCGTCGCTCAGACCGAGCAGCAGTTGAGCGAAGCCTGGCCGACCATAACCGTCGTCTGGCGGAAAGTAGGTGCCGCCGAAGAACGGCTCGCGCTCGGCAGTCAGGAACACCGTTAACGGCCAGCCGCCGCCCTGCCCCATCATTTGCACGACTTGTTGATAGATGTCGTCGAGGTCAGGCCGTTCCTGGCGGTCGACTTTGATATTGATGAAGCGCTCGTTCATCAGGCGCGCGGTCTCGGGGTTCTCGAACGACTCGTGGGCCATCACATGACACCAGTGGCAGGCGGCATAACCCAGCGACAAGTGGATGGGCTTGTCCTCGTCGCGCGCGCGGCGGAACGCTTCCTCGCCCCACGGATACCAATCGACGGGGTTCTCTGCATGCTGGCGCAGATAGGGCGAAGTCTCTTTGGCGAGTCGATTGCTCATGGCTGGCTCCTCACGCCGGGTTCCTCAGAACAGCCCCAACTGCAAGCGCGCTGTCTCGGACATACGGCTTTGATCCCATGGCGGGTCCCAGACGATCTCGACCTCGACCTCGCTGACTCCAGGGATACTCTGGACCTTGGTGTACGCCTCTTCTTTGAGTACGTCGCCCATTCCGCAACCGGGCGCGGTCATGGACATCTTGATCTCGACTCGCTGGCCGCCGTCGGCAAGCAAACGGGTTTCACACTGGTAAATGAGCCCGAGATCGACCACGTTGACCGGGATCTCCGGGTCGTAGACGGTGCGCAGCATGTCGAACACTTGCTGGACGTCGAACCCGCCACTGCTCGCCTGGGGCTGCTCCTGCTGCTGAGCATCCCGCCCCAACGCATCGGCGTCAGCGGCGGCGATCCGTGCCAGCCGGCCCCTGGAGATTTGCACCGTGAAGCTGCCACCGAGCGCCTGGGTCACCACTACCTGCTCGCCACGACCCAGTTGCAGTCGCTCCCCGCCCGGAATCAGGGTGACTGCGCAGTCCCGCGTGAGTTCGATCGGTTGCAGGTAGCCCGGTTTATTCGGGTTATCGAAGTGGAAGCCGGCGCCATGCAGGTCATACGTAAAATCGACGGACAAACCATCGGCACGCCCCGCGCTCGCGGGATCGAGCGACAGCTTGATGCCGTCTGCCTCGACCGTGATATCGCCTTCGGCAACGCGCTCAAAGAAAAACTCATGCGCGAAATGCTCGTCGATCTTCAGCCGCACTCCGCGCACATGGCCGTCTGCCAGGGCATCGAGCAAGACTTTGCGTGCCGGTTCGCGCAGGTGAATACGGGGAATTGGTAATGTGGCTGCCATGGCTGATTACTCCGTCGTGACCTGCGAGGCGCCGCCTTCGAGAGCGCTACGCAGCGTGTGCCAGGCCAGAGTGGCGCACTTGACCCGCACCGGAAACTCCCAAACGCCCGAAAGCACCGCGAGTTTACCGAGCTCTGCGGGTGTCACCCGGGCGTTTGGCCCTTCGGTGAGCAACGTATGCACCCGGGCAAAAAGTGCCTGCGCCTCCTCCGGTTTTTTCCCCTTCACCGCCAGCGTCATCAGGGACGCCGAGGCCTGGGAGATGGCACAGCCAACCCCCTGAAAGCTGATGTCCTCGATCACCCCGTTCGCAAGCTTGAGATAGATCTTCAACTGATCGCCGCACAGCGGATTGAAACCCTCCGCCGTACAGGTCGCGTCCGCTAGTGGGTGAAAGTTACGCGGCCGTTTGCCGTGGTCGATGATCACGTCCTGGTAGAGGTCGCGCAGTTCGTCGCCACTCATCGGAACACCTCCTGAACTTTGGCCAGACCGGCCACCAGTGCATCGATATCACGCTCGGTGCTGTAGCAGCCGAGCGACGCGCGAGCGGTGGCGGGCACGCCGAAACGGTTCATCAAGGGCTGTGCGCAGTGATGCCCGGTGCGAATCGCGATCCCTTCGCGGTCGAGGATGGTGCCGATGTCGTGCGGGTGGATGCCGTCGAGGACAAACGAAAGGACCCCGACCTTCTCTGCTGCCGTACCGATCAGCCGCAGGCCAGGCACCGTCGACAGCGCCTTCGTGGCGTAGGCCTGCACGGCCTGCTCGTGAGCCGCAATCGCCTCTGGCCCGAGTTCAGCGAGAAAGTCGATCGCCGCACCAAGGCCGATAGCGCCGGCCATGTTCGGCGTTCCCGCTTCAAACTTGTACGGCGGTTTGTTGTAGACGGTTTTCTCGAAGCTGACCGAGAGAATCATGTCGCCGCCGCCCTGATAAGGCGGCATGCTTTCGAGCAGCTCGTGACGGCCGTAGAGCACGCCGATGCCGGTGGGGCCGTACATTTTATGGCCAGACAAGGCGTAGAAATCGCAGCCCAACGCTCGTACGTCGACCTTGAGGTGCGGAGCTGCCTGGGCGCCGTCGACCAGCACGCGTACGCCACGCGCATGGGCGAGTTCGACAATACGCCGGATCGGGTTGATGGTGCCCAGCACATTGGAGACATGAGTGACGGCCAGCAGCCGGGTCCTGGGCCCGATCAGCCGTTCCAGCTCATCGAGCAGCAGTTCGCCAGCGTCGTTGATCGGTGCCACCCGCAGCCGCGCGCCAGTCTGCTCGCAGAGCATTTGCCAAGGCACGATATTCGAATGGTGTTCCATGGCCGTGATCAGTACCTCGTCGCCTGCGCGGAGCTGAGTCTTGCCATAGGTTTGCGCCACGAGATTGACCGCTTCAGTCGTGCCGCGGACGAAGACGATCTCTTCGACGGACTCGGCATTGAGGAAGCCCTGGACCTTGGCCCGAGCCTTTTCATACTCCTCGGTGGCGCGCACCGAAAGATAATGCACGCCGCGGTGCACGTTGGCGTTTTCCTTTGAAAAGAAGTGCGACATGGCGTCGATGACCGCCTGCGGCTTCTGGCTGGTCGCGGCACTGTCGAGGTAAATCAGCGGCTTGCCGTAGATCGTCTCCGCGAGGATCGGGAACGCCTGGCGCACACGTTCGACGTCGTAGCCTGGCGAAAGGTGGAGTGGTTTCGATAGCCCTTGAAGGCGGTTTTCGAGGTCGCTCATGCCGACACCTCCCGCCCGTGCAACTGCGCGGTGACCAGTCGCTGCACATGCTCGCGCAACGGCTCCAGCTCAATGAGCTCGAGCATCTCGCTGACAAACGCGAAGGTCAGCAGTGACCGCGCTGCCGCCAGCGGAATCCCTCGTGAGCGCAGGTAGAAAATAGCCTGCTCATCCAGTTGACCGACGGCGGCACCGTGAGCGCACTTGACGTCATCGGCAAAAATCTCCAGCCGAGGCTGAGAGTTGACCTGGGCCGACGTCGACAACAACAGATTCTTGTTGGTCTGGCTGGCATCGGTCTTCATCGCTCCCGGACGCACGATGATCCGTCCGTCAAAGATTCCATGCCCATGATCATCGATCACGCCCTTATAGCGTTCGCGGCTGGTACAACGCGGTGCCCGATGCTCGATGGTTGTCTGGTTATCCAGGTGTTGTTGGCCTCGCGGCAGGTACAAACCGTTCAGGGCGACTTCGGCGCCGGGACCTTCGAGTACCACGCGCAGCTCTTGCCGTGCCAGCGTCGAGCCCAGTGCCAGGGAATGCGCTATGAAGCGGCTGCCCTGCGCCTGGCGCACACTGAGCAGCGCGACGTGGAAGGCAGCCGTGCTCTCGTTCTGCAGCGTGTAATGTTCAAGCGTGGCGTCGGCGTCCAGCAGCACCTCGCTGACTGCGTTACTCAGGTAGACCGCTTCCCCGCTGCTGACGTGGCTTTGCACCAGAATCGCCCGGCTCCCGGCCCCCATCTGCACCAGGACACGTGGATGAGTCACCCGTGGCGTGGCGTCCGATGTCGAGAGAAACACCAGATGGATCGGGACATCGAGCGTCGTGTGGGCGGGAATCTGCACCAACGCCCCGTCCTCGGCGAACGCCGCATTCAGTGCGGTAAAGGCTTGGGGGTGTGAGCGAAACGCATGGGCGAACAAACTTTCGAGTTCGCCGTTGTCGGCGTTCAGCAGCGGTGCAAATGGGCACACCTTAACGCCGCGGGGCAGCCCATCAAGTGCCGACAGCTCAGGCGCGAAATAGCCGTTGACGAAGACCAGTCGCACGCCACCGTAGTTGCCGGCGAGTCGTTCGATGTCGACGGCGGACAGGTCCTGACTCGCGATCGTTTCGACCGGCTGGAAAGGAATCTCCAGGATCGGCGCGACTCGCGTGTGCTTCCAGGCCTCGTCCTTGACCGTCGGAAAGCCTTGCTCGATCACCCACTGGAACGCATCGCGGCGCAATGCTTGCAGCCAGGCCGGACGCTGGACGTCAACGCTGGGGGTGAGCTGCGAGAGGAACGCCGCGCTGTTCATGGCCTGGCTCCGGGCGCTGCAGAATCCTGCTCATAGCTGGCATAGCCGTGCTTTTCCAGCTCGATGGCCAGCTCCTTGCCGCCGGACTGGACGATCCGCCCGTTGGCCATGACGTGCACGTGATCCGGGACGATGTAGTCGAGCAGTCGTTGATAGTGGGTGATCACCAGCAGCGCGCGATCCTTGCTGCGCAGCGCATTGACGCCGGCTGCGACTGTTCGCAGCGCGTCGATGTCGAGGCCCGAGTCGGTCTCGTCGAGGATCGCCAGCCGGGGTTCGAGAATCGCCATCTGGAAAATCTCGTTGCGCTTCTTCTCTCCACCCGAGAAGTCGACGTTGAGCGAGCGGTTCATGAAGCTCTGGTCCATCTCGACCAGCGCCATGCGCTCCTTGGCGAGCTCAAGGAAATCCAGCGCATCGAGTTCTTCAAGCCCACGCTGTTTGCGCACGGCATTGAGGGCCGTGCGCAGGAAATAGAGGTTGCCGACACCGGGAATTTCCACCGGGTACTGAAACGCCAGGAAAATCCCGGCGACCGCCCGCGCTTCCGGCGGCATGGCGAGCAGGTCCTGGCCGTCATACAGCACCTGGCCGCTGACCTCGTAAGTCTCAAGGCCCGCGAGGACCTGGGCCAGCGTGCTTTTACCGGAGCCGTTCGGCCCCATGATCGCATGCACCTCGCCCGCTTCCACCCGCAGCGTGATACCCCGCAGGATTTCACGGCCGTCGACGCTGGCGTGCAGATCATTGATCTCGAGCATGCTCCCACCCCGGGCCTTAGCCCACGCAGCCCTCCAGGCTCACACCCAGAAGTTTCTGGGCTTCTACTGCAAATTCCATCGGCAGCTCCTTGAGCACTTCGCGGCAGAAGCCGTTGACGATCATCGGCACCGCATCCTCCGCGCTGATGCCGCGCTGTCGGCAGTAAAACAGCTGCTCGTCGCTGATCTTCGACGTGGAAGCCTCATGCTCGACCTGGGCACTGGGGTTCTTCACGTCGATATAAGGAAACGTATGTGCGCCACACTCGCTGCCCAGCAGCAGCGAGTCACACTGCGTATGGTTGCGGGCACCGGTCGCGGCTTTCTGGATCTTCACCAGGCCGCGGTAGGTGTTCTGTCCATGACCGGCGGATATTCCCTTGGACAGAATGGTGCTGCGCGTATGCCGGCCGATATGGATCATCTTGGTGCCGGTGTCCGCCTGCTGGTGATTGGCTGTCAGGGCTACTGAATAGAACTCGCCGACCGAATAATCGCCCTGGAGAATCACTCCCGGGTATTTCCAGGTGATCGCGGAGCCGGTTTCGACCTGGGTCCAGGAAATCTTCGAGTGCGCGCCTGCACATTTGCCGCGCTTGGTGACGAAATTGAAGATACCGCCACGTCCTTCGGCATCGCCGGGGTACCAGTTCTGCACCGTGGCGTACTTGATCTGGGCATTATCCAGCGCAACCAGCTCGACCACCGCCGCGTGCAGTTGGTTATTGTCGCGCATCGGCGCGGTGCAGCCCTCGAGGTAGCTCACATAGGCGCCCTCTTCTGCAACGATCAACGTGCGTTCGAACTGGCCGGTGTCCGCGGCGTTGATGCGAAAGTAGGTCGACAGTTCCATCGGGCAACGCACGCCCTTGGGCACGTAGCAGAAGGAACCGTCGGAAAACACCGCCGAGTTCAGCGTGGCAAAGAAGTTGTCGCTGTAGGGCACCACCGAACCGAGGTACTTGCGCACCAGTTCCGGATGCTTTTGCACGGCTTCTGAGAACGAGCAGAAGATCACCCCGACTTCGGCGAGTTTGTGCTTGAAGGTGGTCGCGACCGAGACCGAGTCGACCACCGCATCCACCGCGACGCCGGTCAGGCGTTCCTGTTCGGCGAGCGAGATGCCAAGCTTGCCAAACATCTCGCGCAGCTCGGGATCAACCTCGTCAAGACTATTGGGCCCCGGGGTTTTCGGTTTGGGCGCCGAGTAATAGATGATGTCCTGGTAGTCGATGGGCTCGAAGCGAACGTTCTGCCAGGTGGGCTCGCGCATCGTCAGCCAGTGGCGATACGCCTTCAGACGCCAGTCGAGCAGCCACTGCGGCTCGTTCTTCTTCGCCGAGATCAGGCGGATGAGGTCTTCGTTGAGGCCACGCGGGGCCGCATCGTTCTCAAAATCAGAGACAAAGCCGTACTTGTAGGCCCGGTTGCTGAGTTCGCGGATCCTCGCATTGTCAGTGCTCATCGCGGATGCCTCCTGCTGTTGGCAGGATGATGTGATCGTTTAACTATACTCCTTCCCTGTTCCTTACGACCCGAGCTAGCCCCTGGCGTTCAAACATCCGACGATTGCCGTAACAGGATGTCGTTACCGTCCACCCGGACCTCGAACTGTTCGACCTGGTAAGCCGGTTCGGTGAGGCATTCGCCGCTGGTCACGTCGAACTCGTAGGCGTGGACCGGGCAAATCACCACGTTGTCGCACAGTATTCCGTCCCCCAGCGAACCGTCTTCGTGCGGGCAGGTGTTGTGGATGGCGAAGTACTGGCCATCGACATTGAACAGCGCGACGGGCGTGCCCCCAAGGTTCACGGTTATGCCGTTACCCGGTTCGACATCCCCCACGCAGGCGACCTTGACGAACTCACTCATGACGCCACTCCAGGAGGCATAAGACATTCCGGGTTTACGCAATCTGTAGCAGCTGCCGAAGGCTGCGTTCGGCCGCGAAGCGGTCGTAAATCCTGCCTCCTCGGTCGATCTGGAAGTCCGCATTGCGTGATTTCACGACCGCTTCGCGGCCGAACGCAGGCTTCGCCAGCTGCTACGAGTATGCGTACTGACTTAACTGACTGACATTTCTTGATAGTTATTCTAGCTTCTGGATCTGCTGCTGATTCGTCGGGTTTCGTCCGCCAAGACTTGTTTACAGCTGCAGTAGGCTACGCTTTCAGCAACTCATTGCTCATATTTCACGCAGGACTGACGTGATGACCGAGCCCCTTCTCAGCTTCGAAGAACTGAAACTCGCCGCTAGCGCAGGCGATATCGATACCGTGCTGGTCTGCATGGTCGATATGCAGGGGCGACTGGTCGGCAAGCGATTCCAGGTCGAGTTTTTCATCGACAGCGGCCATGAAGAAACCCACTGCTGCAATTACCTGCTGGCCGACGACATCGACATGGAGCCGGTACCGGGTTACGCCGCCGCCAGCTGGAGCAAAGGCTATGGCGATTTCGTGCTCAAACCCGACATGGCTACCTTGCGCCGCGTGCCGTGGCTGGAATGCACGGCGCTGGTGCTCTGCGACGTGCTCGACCATCACCATCGGCGCGACCTGCCCCATAGCCCACGGGCAATCCTGAAAAAGCAGATCGAGCGACTGCGCGAGCGCGGCTACAGTGGCATGTTTGCCTCTGAGCTGGAGTTCTATCTGTTTGACGAGAGTTACGAGGCCATCCACGAGCGCAACTACCACAAGCCGAAAACCGCTGGCCACTACATCGAGGATTACAACATCCTCCAGACCACCCGCGAGGAGCCGGTGCTGCGGGCGATTCGCAAACACCTGCAGGCATCCGGCATTCCCGTGGAAAACTCCAAGGGTGAATGGGGCCCGGGCCAGGAAGAAATCAACGTCCGTTATGCCGATGCCCTGACCATGGCCGACCAGCACGTGATCATCAAGCACGCCTGCAAAGAGATCGCGCAATTGCAGGGAAAAGCGATCACGTTCATGGCCAAGTGGCGCTATGACGCCGCCGGGTCCAGTAGCCATATCCACAACTCGTTGTGGGACAAGAATGGCAAAAAGCCGCTGTTCTTCGACCCCAAGGCCGAGTTCGGCATGTCGACGCTGATGCGTGCCTGGGTGGCCGGGCAGCTCAAGTACGCCAACGACATCGCCTGTTTTCTCGCGCCTTACATCAATTCGTACAAGCGCTTCCAGGCCGGCACTTTCGCACCGACCCGGGCGGTCTGGAGTCGGGACAATCGCACTGCAGGCTTTCGTTTGTGCGCCGAAGGCAGCAAATCCATCCGCATCGAATGTCGCATCGGCGGCGCCGACCTCAACCCTTATCTGGCCTTCGCCGCGTTGATCGCTGCGGGGCTGTCCGGTATCGACGAGAAACTCAGCCTGGCGCCTCCCTTTGAAGGCGATGCCTACCTCGACGAACACTTGCCGGAAGTCTCGAAGACCCTGCGCGATGCCTGTACCGCGCTCAAGGCCTCGAAAATGTTGCGCGAGGCGTTCGGTGACGAAGTGGTCGACCACTACGTGCACACCGCCGAATGGGAGCAGAAAGAGTACGACCGACGGATAACCGACTGGGAACTGCAGCGCGGCTTTGAGCGCTATTGAGCAATCGATTATTGAGGCAGCCATGACGACGATGATTCAACTCATCTCCCCGGTCGATGGCCGGGTCTACGCCGAACGCCACTGCGCCGATGCGGCGCAGATCGAGCAGGCTCTGACGGCTGCCGCAGCCGCCCAGGCGTCATGGAAGCGCCGGCCACTGAGCGAGCGCGCCGCTTTTTGCAGTGCCGCCGTGGACGCGATGCTGGCCATGAAAGACGAAATAGTCCCGGAACTGGCTTGGCAAATGGGCCGCCCGGTACGCTTTGGTGCCGGCGAGCTGCGCGGTTTCGAAGAGCGTGCCCGGCACATGATCGCCATCGCACCTGAAGCCTTGGCTGCGGTCGAACCTGCGCCTGTCGCGGGGTTTCGACGCCAGATCAAACGCGAGCCGCTGGGTACGGTGCTGGTTATCGCGCCGTGGAATTATCCCTACCTGACGGCGGTGAATACGATTATTCCGGCGCTGATGGCCGGCAACAGCGTCATCCTCAAACACGCCTCGCAAACGCTGCTGGTCGGCGAACGTTTCGCCGAGGCCTTTCGCCGCGCCAATCTGCCCGAAGGGCTGTTCCATAACCTGCTGCTCAATCACACCTATACCGCGGCGATCATTGCCTCCGGACGGGTGCAGCAAGTGAACTTCACCGGTTCGGTCGAAGCCGGCAAAGCCATCGAAATCGCCGCCACCGGGCTCTTCCTCGGCATCGGGCTGGAGCTCGGCGGCAAAGACCCGGCCTACGTCCGCGCAGACGCCAACCTTGAGCATGCCGTGGAAAACCTGGTGGACGGCAGTTTTTTCAACTCCGGGCAAAGCTGCTGCGCCGTCGAGCGAATCTATGTTGATCAAACAATTTACCCGGCGTTTGTCGAGCGTTTTGCCGCCCTGACCCGCCAATACGTGCTGGGCAACCCGCTGGACGAAGCCACCACCCTCGGCCCGTTGGTCAATCCGGGGGCTGCCGAGTTCGTGCGCGGGCAAATCGCCGAAGCACTGGCAAAAGGCGCAAAAGCACTGATCGATCCAAAGGCCTTTCCAGCGGACGTGCCCGGCAGCGCCTACCTCGCGCCGCAGGTGTTAGTCAACGTTAACCATCAAATGTCGGTGATGCGCGAGGAAAGCTTTGGTCCGGTGGTCGGCATCATGCCGGTTGCCAGCGACGACGAAGCCATCGCCTTGATGAACGATAGCGAGTTCGGGCTCAGCGCCTCCATCTGGACCGCGGACCTCGCCGCCGCCGAACGTATCGGCGATGAGATCGCCACCGGCAGCGTATTCATGAACCGCTGTGACTACCTGGACCCGGCCCTGGCCTGGGCCGGGGTGAAAAACAGCGGGCGCGGCGTAACGCTGTCGCGCATCGGTTACGAACACCTGACCCGAGCCAAATCCTTCCATCTGCGCCATGAGATCTGAGCCATGAGCCTGACTGCGAACTGGAACTACCCCACGAGCATCCACTTCGGTATTGGCCGCATCGCCGAACTGGCCGACACCTGCCGCAGCCAAGGTATCCAGCGACCGTTGCTGGTCACCGACAGCGGCCTGGCGCGTGCGCCGATCACCACGGCGGCGCTGGAATCCCTGCGCGCCGCCGGCCTCGGCGTGGAGCTGTTTTGCGACCTCAAACCGAATCCGGTCGAGACCAATCTGGCGGGAGGGCTCGACGCCTGGCGTGCCGGCAAGCATGACGGCGTGGTCGCCTTCGGCGGCGGCAGCGGGCTGGATATGGGCAAGCTGATCGCCTTCATGAGCGGCCAGACCCGGCCGGTGTGGGATTTCGAAGACATCGGCGACTACTGGACTCGCGCCGACGAAAGCAGCATCGCCCCGATCATTGCAGTGCCGACCACCGCGGGTACAGGGTCCGAAGTCGGCCGTGCAGCGGTGATCATCGACGAGCGTACGCACACCAAACGGATCATCTTCCACCCGAAAATGATGCCACGGGTGGTCATCAGCGACCCGGCCCTCACCGTCGGCATGCCGGCAAAAGTCACCGCCGGCACCGGCATGGATGCCTTTGCCCATTGCCTGGAATCCTACTGCGCCCCCGGTTTCCACCCCATGGCCGAAGGAATTGCGGTAGAAGGCATGCGCCTGGTGGCCAATGCGCTGGTGCGTGCAGTACGCACCCCCTCCGACCTTGAGGCGCGCGCGGAAATGCTCGCGGCAGCCGCGATGGGCGCCACCGCCTTCCAGAAAGGCCTGGGCGGGATGCACGCGCTCGCACATCCGGTGGGCGCCCTGTACGACACCCATCACGGCATGACCAACGCCACGTTCATGCCCTATGTGTTGAAATTCAATCGCCCGGCCATCGAGGAACGCATCACCCGGCTGGCGGCATATCTGCGTCTGCCGACCCCGGGCTTCGACAGTTTTCTGGCCTTCGTCCTCAAGTTGCGCAAGGACATCGGCGTGCCGCATACGCTGTTTGAGCTGGGGGTGGATGATCGGCAGGCCGACCTGATCGCCGACATGGCGATTGTCGACCCCTGCGCCGGCGGTAACCCGCTGCCCTTGACCCGCAATGGCGCGATGGAGATTTTCGAAGCGGCGTATCACGGCCGGCTCTAGGTTCACTTAAACCGTAATGCGATCTGTAGCAGCTGCCGAACGCAGCCTTCGGCAGCTGCTACAGAGAATGCCTCGCGGCTGAAATCAGGCTCTAGGGCCGGCTTTATTTTATCGCGGCTGCCGGGCCTTCTACTTGCTGGGCTGGACTTCACTGCGCTTCATGGAGAGGTACTCGCTGCGCCCAATCTCATGCAACTGCAGCGGGTAACGTTCAATCCCGGTGTACCAGTCGCTCAGACGTTTTTCGAGCTGTTGCGGCGCGGGTGTCGTCAGCGCGCCGAGGTAGGCTTCGATCGCCACGTAGTAGCGCATCGCATTGCGCTCGACGACACCCCGCATATCGCCAATATAGGCTGGCTGACCATCGGCCTTGCGGCCAACGATGCTGAAGCCGACCTTGTTGCGACCGACTGTCGCCAGATAGCCCTGCATGGCCATACGGGCCGCGATACCGTAGTCGTACGAATAGGACAAATGCAGGAAGCTGCGCTGAGAATCGAGCTTCACCACTTCAAGCTTGACCCGATAGTTGCTCGTTCCAAACGGTCCTTGCGCGGAGCTCAACACAACCTGAAGGTAATCGGCGCTATCGGTGACAACCCGGTAAAGAAAATCGAACGGGTAGGTATCGGCCAGCGGCTGATCCGACTTGCGCCCTATGTTGACGCGTAACCCTTCCCCTGCGCCGGAAGAGGCGTGACAGCTCTTCACGTTCAAATGCAGGATCAGGATATCGCACCAATGGCCGATGCCCTGCAGCGCCGGACTGACCACCGCATAGGGTTGCTCGATCAAGGCATAGACGTCGCCTGTCAGGCTGTCTGACGTTTCAGTTGATTGGAGATAGAGCGGGCGGTGGAACGGGTTGTTGGCCAACTGTTCACGCAAGGCGCCGTAGCGTGCGATCAGTGCTTGAGCATCCTGCGCGTGGGCCAGCGGCATGCCGATCAACAGATAGAGCAAGACCAAGCGAACCAGCATGGCGCCTCTGCAGAAGCTGATATTCACCCGGCTCAAAAGCTTCATGGGCGTCATTTGTGCTTGCCTCACAACCAGTACTCCCAGAGGTGAGCAAACTGCTCCTTGGCTCTTACGTCAAGGGAACGCTGCT
This sequence comes from Pseudomonas sp. 05N432, assembly GCF_056396945.1. Lineage (NCBI taxonomy): Bacteria > Pseudomonadati > Pseudomonadota > Gammaproteobacteria > Pseudomonadales > Pseudomonadaceae > Pseudomonas > Pseudomonas sp. 05N432. The sequence continues at coordinate 32,331 of NZ_JBFTMM010000029.1, forward strand.
GCCACTGCTCAAGTGTGATTTCGTTTGATTTCAGCAAATCGGCAAGGAACGCCGAGCGCATTTTCTCGCCGAACCCGGTGCCGAGTACCACGACGTTGACTTCCTGGTTGTGCAGAAAACTCCGCCAGTCAAGATTGGTAGAGCCGACCGTGGACCAGACACCATCGATCACCGCGGTCTTGACATGCAGCAAGGCATCGCGGCGTTCGTAGAGCTTGACGCCGGCCTCCAGCAGCTCGGTGTAGTGCCTGCGGCCAGCGTTGAATACCAGCCAGGAATCAGTGCTGCTGGGCAGCACCAGCTTCACATCGACGCCGCGTGCCACAGCATTCTTGAGCTCCGCCAACAGCTGCGGATCGGGCACGAAGTAGGCGTTGGTCAGCCAGATTTCGGTTTGCGCACTGCGTAGCGCCGAAATCAGCGTGGCGTAGATCAGGCTGTAGGGTTCGTCCGGCGAACTACCAATAGCACGTACGACCTCGTGGCCTTTGTGTTCGGTTTTCGGAAAGTAATGACGTGTCGCGAGCGGTGTGCCTTTCTGTTTTTCCCACGTCTCGATAAACAGCTTTTGCAGTTCAGCCACGGCTGGCCCTTCAACCCGCAAGTCAGTATCGCGCCAAGGCAACTTGCCGGCGGGTTTGACTTTGGCGTTCAGGCTGAACGAGTTGCCTGAATKGACACTGCTCACGTTGATACCGCCGAGGAAGGCAACGCGGCCATCAATGATCAGTAGCTTACGATGATCCCGCTGATTCACTTGCCACCCAGCCTTGGCGGTCGCGGGATTGACCGGATTGAATTCCAGCACATTGATGCCCGCGGCGGTCAGTCGGGTAAAAAAAGCCGAAGGTGTGCTGAGGGTACCGACGCTGTCCCGGATCAGATTGACCTGGACCCCAGCCGCCTGTTTGGCAATCAGCGCTGCGGCAAAGCGCTGGCCGATTTCATCGTCGTCAAAAATGTAACTCTCGATATTGATGTGATCACGCGCGCTGGCAATCGCCGTGAGCATTGACTGGTAGGTACTCGGACCATTCTGTAACAGTTCAACCTTGTTGCCGTTCGTCAGCGGGCTACCGACGATGGCCTCCTCGATCGCCATATGCAGGTCGAAGATGTTCGTCTGGACGCCTTTGGCCTTCAAACGGTCAATAACGGCCTTGCTGCGTTCGGCTGACAGCGGTCCGTGCGTGCTGTCGATCTTCACAGAGGCCGGGTTGGTGTAGGCCATATCGGGAACGATGGTGGGCAACGAACCACACGCCACCAGCAGTGTCAGGCTCAGCACTGTCAGTGTTCGCAGCAACATCCGGATGGAAAACAGGTTCATGCAGCCTCCGCCCGAAACTGAAGGGGCGCCTGTATCGTGGCAGTAAATGAGCATGGTTTCGGTGCGATAACGCTCTTAAATTTAGACTCTGCACAGCAGCCCCGCGTTTTTTATCACCGACAGCAAATTTGCACGCGCGCAGTAATACCGACAGACGGTTCAGCGTGGCCATGTACACACCACACCATGGATTAATATGTAGGGATAGGGAATCTCAACTTCGGACGGTGGCTGACATGCTTGATGCTCCAAAGCCACAACAGAACCATCTTCTGGCGGCCCTGCCCGCGCAATCGCTGGAGCGCTTGCTGCCCTACCTCGAGCCGATCACCCTGCCGCTCGGCAAGGTGCTCTACGAGTCCGGGGATGCCCTGCGGCACGTCTATTTCCCGACCGACTCCATCGTGTCCCTGCTGTACGTGATGGAAAACGGCGCCTCGGCATCGGCATCGCCGTCTTCATGGGCGGTGAAAGCACGCCGAGCCGGGCGATTGTCCAGAGTGCCGGGCATGCCTTTCGGTTACCCGGCCAGCGACTCAAGGATGAGTTCAACCGCCACGGGGAGATGCTCCTGCTGATGTTGCGCTACACCCAGGCGTTGATCACCCAGATGGCCCAGACTGCGGTGTGCAACCGTCATCACTCGATTGACCAACAATTGTGCCGTTGGCTGCTGCTATCCCTCGATCGCCTGCAAGACAATCAACTGATCATGACCCAGGAATTGATCGCCAACATGCTCGGCGTACGCCGCGAAGGCGTGACCGATGCCGCCGGCAAGCTGCAACGCCTCGGCGTTATCGAATACAGCCGTGGCCACATCAGGGTGCTGGACAGGGCCGCGCTCGAGCAACTGAGCTGCGAGTGCTACGCGGTGGTCAGAAAAGAAACCGAGCGCCTGCTGCCTTACGTTCCGCTAAAGCCAACCCGCTGACTGCCAGTGCCTGCGTGTTCTAGCGAACAGACCGGCCTGCCAGAGTCACCCACACTTAAAACATGAGACGGCCCCGGCACCTGTCCCGCCCATCCAGGGCCCACTGTGCCGCAGGATCTGCGCATGCCAATTACGTCAGGGCAACCAATAGAAAACCGGCTACTCCAGGGGCTGTCGAAGACTGACTACGGCCGGCTGCAAGCACAGTGCGATAACGTCGAACTGGCGTTTGGCACTGTCCTGTTCGAACCGGGCCATCCGATCCTGCATGTGTATTTCCCTCAAACAGCGCTCATCGCTGAAGTGGTGACGTTGTACCGCCACCCTCCTCTGCACATGAGCCTGATCGGCAATGAAGGGATGCTTGGGGCGACACTCGCTCTGGGGGTCAATACCGCCCCTATGCGCGCCGTGGTGCAAGGCGCCGGCATGTGCCTGAGGATGAGAGGCTTGCAGTTGCAGGTCGCACTGCGCGAGAGCCCGTTATTGTTGCGCAGGCTCAATCAGTACCTGTATGTGCAGATGATGCAGCTTGCTCAAACTGCCGCCTGTACCCATTTTCACGAGATTGAGCCACGCCTGGCGCGCTGGTTGCTGATGACCCATGATCGCGCGCACGCCAATCACTTTCATCTGACCCACATGTCCCTTGCGGACATGCTCGGGGTTCGGCGCAGCGGCGTGACATTGGCCGCCGGCACGCTGCAACAGCGTGGATTGATCCGTTACACCCGTGGTGAAATCACGATTCTTGACCGCAAGGGATTGGAAGCGGCGTCATGCGAGTGCTATAGCGACACTCTCTCGACTCCGTTATGACGCAGTTATCGTGGTAAGGGAAAGGTCGCCGTAAACGTAGTGCCGCCTTCTATCGAGGAAGTCACCCTGATATCGCCGTGATGCGCCCTGACAATCTCTCTCACAATGAACAGGCCGAGCCCGACACTGCGCAGTTTTGCATTATCGTGACTGCCGCGAATCATCGGTTCGAACACGTTGTCGAGCAACTCCGAGGGTATCGGCGTGCCAAGGTTGTGTACGCCAATGATTACCTGGTCCTCGAAGCACGAAGACACCGTGACCCCACCCTCAGCCATGCCATAGGCAATCGCGTTGGCAACCAGATTGCCAATAAGCTGATGGATCCGGTCACTGTCGGCGATGAAATGACCTTGGCCGACACAAAGATGGGTCAGCGTGTGCTCAGGGAACACCAGACTCAGCTCGTCCAGGCATTCGCCCACCAATGCGTGCAAATCAACCGGTTTGAGAAAAACCGCCATGCTTCGCCCGACTTGCTTCAGGGTGAAGTCCAGCAGGTCTGCCACCAGACGTTGCGCGCGCTCTGCAGCGTGTGTGATGTGGCCGAGTATTTGTACTTGCTTGGGAGGCAAGTCAAGACATCCGAGCAATTGCGAAGCCATTTTTATCGCCGCCAACGGATTGCGCAGGTCGTGACTGACAATCCCGATCAACTGTTCGGCGAACAGCGCGCGGTCTTCTGCCGCATCGCAGTTGCCAGGTAACACGTCTTGCGCAACATCCCGTGCGTATTGGTTCTTGAGGTTCGTCACCAGATGCCGCTCAACAAGCAAGCGTGCAGCGAGAGGCCGGTCGTCTGTCTTGAACAGCCTCATCTCATGCAACGTGCAGTGATACGTAATGCTGGGTTGCACGCTATTCACTCCAATGCAAGTTCAGCGTTTCGATGGATTTACCACCGACTGAAATGGTGTGGCGCTCTTCATGGCCATTCAAACTGGCGATGACCAGGTATTTGTTGGCCGGCAATTGCGCGTACACGATGGGCCCCACCTGACTCAACGACAACAGGGGGCTACCTTTTTCGCTCTGGATCACCACGTCGACATTGCTGACGTACTGATTGGCAGATCCCGTTGAAAAGGTCATGTGAAGGTTGTAGCCCTGGGTCTGGAGCAAGGCCTTTGACTCATCCAGGCCGATGCCTCCCGTCAGATAGCGAATACCATTCTGCTCCTGCGGCTCCAACTGCACGGCCGACATGTCAACCGGTTCTGCGGTGGCTGCATGCAGCACCACGGGAGACAAACCGAGCAATAGGGCCAGGGTGAGTCTTGAAAGCGTCAGTGAATGACTGAAGATCATGATGAACACTCCTTGGATCGTACTAACATGAATGACTGCACTTTGTTACGTGGCGTAGTTACTTTTTTATTTCGTGACCAATGACTCCGCCAACAGCCGCACCGCCGACAGTGCCCAAGGCGCTGCCTCCGGTCAGAACGGCCCCACCGACAGCACCGACGCCAGCACCAATGGCCGTGTTACGCCCTTGTGTCGACATAGTGGGACAACCACTCAAACTGATGAGCACGGCTACCGTTAAGGCGCCGAGCGTGAACTTCTGGAAGGTTTTCATGTTTTCTCCGGAAAATGACTGGCAGCAATCTGCCTGACACTCAGAGTGCGTGTAGTGGCCGGAGTGGTCTGTGCGCTAGTGCACGGAGAGCTGTTTGTTTTATTAACAGGTTGATGGCAGAAAGTAGTCGATGTTAATGCTGTCGCCCGCGCCCGCGGCGAATACCTCCCCACTATTCACCGCAACCACTCATTGAGCGCCGTATTATTTGTCGATCGACGTCATATTCTCCCTAATAAAAGCAATACAACCAGGACAATTACGACCACGCCTAACAAACCGCTCGGCGCATAGCCCCAGCTTCGGCTGTGCGGCCAAGTCGGAATAGCGCCAACCAGCAGCAAAATCAGCAGGATCAACAGTATGGTTCCCAAGCTCATGGCTTTTCTCCTTGAGTCTGCAAGTAGGTGGATGTTGTGCAGGCAGTGAGGCCTTGATCTGCGCGTTGCAGGCTATCAACTTGGCACACGTATCCGGTACAGTCTGTACGGCAACACACATATCGCCAGTGTTTAATTGATCAAAGGCACGCTCTTTGTTATTCCGCTTGTGCAACATTTTTTGCGTTATTTAGATTACCCAGTGTGTGATGGCGTACAGAACGTTGCGACGATCAGGTGCAGAATAAAAATAACCACAGAGCAGCCTTCGCTGCAGCAGGTAACACCATGAACACAATGACCGAATCCGCCCTGGTACAGCGTATTAATGCACAGTGTCATCCCTTGATGCGCTACCTCCACAAATTAAGTGGCGTACGCTATTTGGCTGCCTATGACGCTGCCGGTAGTTATGAACTGAACCCTATAAACGGCCACGCAAAACACGCGACCGACAGCGAATTAGCCAATACGGAAGTCTGGGAGAGACTGCCTTAGGCAGCCTCTCTAACCCAGAGCTACGTGGTCGGGCTTATCGTTTGATCAGCGAAATCTTGGTGCCTTCAATACTGACGCCCGCCATCAAGCCTTGCTGGCCAAAGACAAACGCATAAGCATCGTCTTTCAATGTCGAGCTCGACAGATTTTTCGCCACCCCTTCATCAACCACAACAACCGTCGGGCCTACGCCAACTTCCCAGCCTTTGGTCTCACGTACATACTTGACCGCTTTGTCAGTCATCAGGAACACGGCGTAAGCATAAGACTGGGCCCCCGCCTGCAAGCCCCATGAACCGGACACGGTGTTGTAGTAATTGTCTACTTTCGAACCGCTGAACATGACCCCCTCGCCAAAACTGCCACCAAATACCAGACCCGCCTTGATAACTTTAGGGAATACGAGCACTGCCTTGGCAGTACGCGACATGGTCTCGGCCACCGGATTGGCTTTGTAGAGGATCTGCAAGGCATGCCGCGAATCCTGTTCCAGGTCCGCAGCCGTTGCGGCGCTTGCGGTATTGAGCAAACCTGTTGAAGCCAGAGACAGGGTTGTGAGGGCGATAAACAGCAGTGAGCGTAATGAAGTTGTCATGGTTGTACTCCAATGCAGCGATACACACGATGCGGCAAGCCGATAACCAGCAGGATGGGTAGCCGCGACTGCTCATTAGAGTGTCGTAGCGACTGGGCCATGTCTGTTCGCTAGCGCACACTGCCAGCCGCTGAAAGGCTTCAATCGTGGCGCAGCCAGCGCGAATTCCGCTCTGGATGAGCGGATGAGGCCACTAGCGGGCGGCGCCATAAGCGGGTGTTGTAGAAATGATCAACACTCTCAAGACAGTGGAGATCCCTGTGGGAGCGAGCCTGCTCGCGATGGCGGTGTATCAGGTCGCTTCGATGTTGGATTTGCCGACGTTATCGCGAGCAGGCTCGCTCCCACAGGGTTTCGTGTGTTTATGCCAAGCGGCGCAGTGTCAGTCGAGGGCTACGCGGCCTTGCGTTGTGACCTACACCTGCGCCAGAATCCGTCGGCTTGCGCGCTTGGCACCGGGTCTCTATCGTTTCCGTGTCGCTGAATGTTCAGTGACCGGGTGTGAGAACCCGAAACAATCAAGGGTGCAACAGTGCCCTACATGACATGTAGTGGCTCCCAACAGTCAAGGAGCTAGACAATGCCCCACCCTCTGCCTCTGAAAACCGCCGGCCTTACCCTCACTTATCTTTCCGTCAGCATCTGTAGGGAATTTCCCACGCCCTCTCTCGTAACGATTTGAAACTTTTATTGAAACCACAAACTCAATCCGCCATCACCAAGCACTTTAGTGATCGATATCGATATTTAACGCCTCGGTCAGGCGGTTTGCTGGGTAATTTTCATCGTAGATTATGTCGGTGATGCGCCAGCCTTCCGGCGTTTTGCGTAACAACACTTTGGTGCCGTTGAAGGTGCTGTCGCGCAGCGTGCTCCAGGCCAGCTGTGATTGTGCGATCTCCCCCCACTGACGGGTTTCTGTAATCCGATACTGATCAACCCGATCTTGAAAACCGGTGATGAGCATGTTGTCGACAAAAGGAGGCTTGTCTTCGGGATGAGCTTTGATTTGCCTGTCACGTTCGATTTCTGCTTTACCCAACAGACGAATAATGGCCGAGTCAAACAGTGGCTTGGCATCATCGACTTTCAACAAGGCGGGGTAGCCATCCTTTAGGCCTTCTTTGAGATACCAGTCGGCCAGTTGTTTTACAGTGGCCTCAGGCGTATTTGCTTTATCTGAGCACCCCAGCAAGAACAGTCCCAGGGCGATTAGGCTGATAGTTTGATAAAACTTTTTGTGCAGTTGCATCCCGTCTCACCTAGTTCGATACTTTTCACAGAAATGATCAGATGATCGCCACTTCAATAACTTACGCGCGTACCGTCAGCGCACGCGATACGCCGTGCATCCAGCCAATTCAATAAGTCCTCGCTACTCATCGGCCGTGCGCAGAGATAGCCTTGCCCTTGGGTACACCCGAGCGCTATCAGCTCCTGGCGCTGCTCTTCGGTCTCGATGCCTTCGACCACTACCGACATGCCCAGGGATTCACCCAGGGTCAGGATGCTGCTGATGATCGCTCGACAACGTGGCTCGTACTCCAGAGTGCGAATAAACTCGCCATCCAGTTTGATCTCGTTGAAAGGCAGCTGACACAGGCGCTGCAACGACGAAAATCCTGTGCCGAAGTCATCAATGGAGAGCCGACAGCCCATCATCCGCAAACGCACCAGACATTCCATGGCGGTCGCAGGCTCTTCCAGCAAACCGCTTTCGATCAGTTCGAAAGTCAGGTCGGAACCCGATGCACCATGAACAGCCAGAATCGTTTTGATCCTCGAAACAAACTCAGGACTGGTCAGTTGCGCAGGCTGCAAATTGAAGGCGACGTTGAGACGATCACCCTGCTCCATGGCCTGTCGCTGCAGGCTCAACCCTTGATGCAATAGCAGGAACAACAGTTCATCCATCAGCCCGCACTGCTCCATGGCGGGCATGAACACCGATGGCGGCAACATGCCTTTGACGGGATGATGCCATCGCGCCAGAACCTCGACCCCTTGAACCCGGTCAGTCAGCAGGTCGAATTTCGGCTGGAAATAAGCGTGAAGTTGCTGATCGTCAAACGCCCGATGCATATCCTCATGACTGGCCAGAGCCGTTGCCGGCTGCAACGGTCGCGCGCTCTGCGGCTCACCCAAGTGTTTTGCCAACAGCTCCTGCAACGCGTCGAACCGCAAGGGCTTGCCGACATCGCCAAGCATCACCATCCCCGACATTGCAATGATCCGCCGTACGGAACGACGCAAATCCACCGACAGCGAACTGCTGATAATGATCGATCCCACAAGACCGGATGGTCCTGCGTGCTGCAAAAACTCCAGACCGTCCATGCCTTCCATCCGCAGGTCGCACAACGCGATGTCGACCGGCCCCACCCGCTCGAGAATGGCCAGCGCTTGCGCACTGTCCGCGGCGGCAAAAACCTCTTGGCAGCCCAATTGCCGAAGCATGTTGAGTGCTACGGAACGTTGGAAGGGATGATCCTCAAGGACCAGAACGCGTAATGGAAGAGTGGGCATCATGGATGGCTCGCAGGGTGATGAAACAACCAGGGACCGAACTATTTGATGCCGCAGGGTGAAATTCAGACGCTGTCTTCATCACCCTGCGTTATCGCGATGTCATGGGATCAAGGATCACGAGTGGGGCGGTGCCAGCACCTCTCTGACCATCGGCGAAAAGTACGCAACCTGTAGGGGGTAATCCTGCCCCAACAGCTTGCCTTCGCCATACCAGGTGATACCGCCCTGGCTCAGGATCAGACCGTTGCTACCAAATTCGAATACGCTGCCGACGGAACTGCTGAACACGAAGCGACTGTCATCCATTTGCACCAGCTTGTACTGAGTGCCCGCGGGCGGCAGTTGATCCTTGATGCGTTGCAGGTAAGTCGGTGCCAGGCGGTCAAACAATTGCCTGGCCCGCTCACGGTATTGCGTGATCGATAAGCCGGGACTGCGCTGCAACTCGGCAGCAATCAAGGCGAACACATCGGCATTGGCCCGGGCTTCGGCCAGCTTGATCGACAGCGACGACGCCAACAGCGCGTTATCAACCTGCAGCGAGGATTTCTCCGGCTGCCCGTTGGCCGCCGGCGTCGTAACCGGGCGCATGAACTCGGCCATATTGACCGTCGACAATACAGTCGTCGCCAGATACGCCGCACACGCGGTGGTTTGCTCTGCCTGGTCGCCATTGATCAGTAGTGAGAGCTGGTTGCCCTGCTTTGGCAGTGTTAGCGCGTCGACTCCTTGCTGCTTGAGAAAGGCGTTGACCTGTTCCTGTTTCACTTCGCCCCGGGCCAAGGCGCAAAGCTGCTCCATCACCGGTGCATTGCGCTGGCCATCGAACCTCGGCGACAGTTCGAATATCGCATCATGAATCACCGGCAAAGCGGGAATTCTGAGCCAATTGCTTGGGATATCCGCCGGTTTGTTGGCCAAAAATTTGTCATAACCGGCGAACGCCAACAAAGTGATCAGTGTGGTGACGAAAATGGATTTCATATTCATAGTTATTTTCCTGAAAAAAGTCGGATAGAGACGAATCAAAAACTGCCATCACCATTGATAACCCACCCCCACAGCCACGCCGACATTGCGTTGGGTGTCCGTACTGCCCTGCAACTTTGTCAGCCACCTGCCGTTGCCGGACATATGTGATACACCGAAGGCAACCGACGATTGACCGCGATAACTACTGGCGGACGCCACAGTCATGCTTGCACCCGGTGAGTAGGCTTGCGGCAAACTGGCCATTGCCATTGCACCGGCAATCCCCGCGCTGAGAATTTCGTCCTGCTTCTTGATGTCATTTTTCAATTCCGAATAACGCTGGTCGGTGTAGGCATTCGCGTTGTCGGTGATGCCCGCCACGCTCTTGGTCAGTTGGTCGACGTTCACCGCATCCGTGCCGCTGGTGCCTGCCGCAATGTTGGTGAGCTGCCGCTCATTGCCCACGCTGCCCACCGAAACGCTGTTCTCGCGATCAGCCACCGAATTGGCGCCCAGCGCAGTGGAGTTCTTGGCCGAAGCCTTGGCCCCGTTGCCCACAGCGACCGAGTTTTCTCCGGTAGCCTGAGACTTCGTACCGACCGCCGCGCTGTTTTTGCCCGACGCCACCGCCCCCGCACCGCCGGCTATCGAATCGACGCCTGTGGCTTTCGGTTTGGCTACTGCACTGCTGTTGTTCACCTGGAACATGCCGTCGGTGCCGTTCTTGAGGTTGGAGACATCGCCCTCGACGGCGCTGATACGGGCACCCTGCTGAATTGCAGTACCATTGAGATTGGCGATCGAGTCATCCGTGTACTGCTTGGATTCGGCGACCGCACCGTCGAGCTGGCGCACGTTGACCGCATCGTTGGCGTCCTTGCCGTCAGCGACGTTGCTGACGGTCCGGGTTTCGCCGGTCGCCGCATTGCCCACCGACACCGTGCCCGAGGTCACATTGTTCGCCGCCGAATACTTGCCGGTGTAAGCCTCTGCACCTCGACCGTCATCACTGGCACCGCTGCCCACTGCAACACTGCCGTCAGCAGAAGCCTTGGCACCGTTGCCCATCGCCACCGAGCCGTTACCCGATGCCTGAGCTTTGGGGCCCAAGGCCATCGAGTCGGTACCGGTGGCTGCGGAGTCGACGCCGGTGGAATTGACGTGCAAATACTTGATGCCGCCTCCCGAGCCAATAAGGCCTTCAAGGCCGCCGACCCGACCGTCCAGGTTGGTGATGTCCGTGGTGTTTTGATCCACTTGATTGCCGACCGATTTCAGTTGCGCCACGTTGACCGCATCGTTGTCCTGCGTACCTGCTGATAGCCCGGTGAGCTTGCGATTACCCGCCGCCGTACCGATGCCTACCTCGCCGACCGAAGTCTGCGGTGTCGCCATTCGATAGGCGCTGTAATTCGTCTCGGCCCCGACCGTGGTCACCGAGTTCGAACCCAGCGCTACACTCATGGCCTGACTCGCATTGGCACCGGTGCCCAAGGCAACGCTGCCGTCAGCGGAAGCCTTGGCATCGTTGCCCATCGCCACCGAGCCGTTACCCGACGCCTGAGCTGTGGGGCCCAAAGCCATCGAGTCGGTACCGGTGGCCGCGGAGTCGGCGCCGGTGGAGTTGACGTGCAAATACTTGATGCCGCCTCCCGAGCCAACAAGGCTCTCGAGGCCACCGACCCGACCATCAAGGTTGGTGATGTCCGTGGTGTTTTGGTCCACTTGATCACCGACCGATTTCAGTTGCGCCACGTTGACCGCGTCGTTGWCCTGCGTACCTGCCGACAGCCCTGTGAGCTTGCGATTTCCCAGCGCCGTGCCGATGCCGACCTCGCCAACCGACGTCTGCGGTGACGCCAATCGATAGGCGCTGTAACTCGTCTCTGCCCCGACCGTGGTCACGGAACTCGAACCCAGCGCCACGCTCATGGCCTGACTCGCATTGGCACCGGCACCCAACGCGACCGATTGCTCAGCCGATGCCTGGGCCGCGCTGCCCATGGCGATACCGGAGGCCTGCAACACCTGCGTATTGCGGCCGATGGCAATGCCACCAGCGGCAGCCTGACCGACACTGGCCTGGTTACCGATACCAATGCCGTTGTCACCGTTGACCACGGTGGCCGGACCTACCGCAATCGACTCCGCGCCGCTCGCGAGCGAGTCCACCGGGTTCGTCGAGTTGGCGTGGAAATAGCGGGTGCCGGTCGAACTCAAGGAGCCCATCGCCCCGGTCAATTGACGCAGGGTCACGGCGTCGTGATCTTCGGTGGCATCCGCCACATTGGTGATCTGCCGGTAGCTGCCTGCCTTGCCCACCGAAACCGAACCGAGCAAGGTCGCGTCCGAGGTGTCATATATGATCGCGCCGCTACCGACCGGGATTGTGCCGCTGGCCGGTGCCAGGGCACGGTTCGCGACCGAACCTTCGCCCAGTGCGATACCGCCCGAGACCTGGACCTGACTCTGATGCCCCAGCGCCAGGCCACCATCAGCGGTCGCGTTGGAGCCCGAGCCGGCGGCGAACGAATTGGCGCCTGCAGCGATGGACTGCGGGCCGATTGCAACGCTGTCCACGCCGTTGGCTTGCGAATCGGGCAGCGCTGAATTGCTGTGGAAATACTTGATGCCGGTGCCGTTGTTGAGAAGGCTATCGACTTGCGTCCCCAAGCCATCCACCGCGCTGTTGGTGGAGAACAACTGGCTGCCGTTGACCGCGTCGGTGCTGGCCGCAGACACCCGACCGGCTGCCACGTTAGTGATCTGACGTTCGTCGCCGACGCTGCCCACGCTCAATACGCCAGTCGGTGTCGCACCCTCGTAATTGAAAGTGGTGCCATTGATCACGCCATTGGCGGTCGCAACAGCAGCAGCCGTGGTGGCGCCGTTGCCCAGGGCGATGGAGTTGGCAGTGCCGGCGACGGCGCCGTTGCCGATGGCGATCGCATTAGCGGCGGTCGAACTCGCGGCTGGGCCGACGGCCACGCTGTCCACGCCGGTCGCGGTGCTGTCGGCGAGCGTTGAGTTGGCGTGGAAATATTTGATGCCCGCGCCATTGTTGATGTTATTGAGGCTTTGGTTGGTCGCAAAAAGCTGCGAGCCATTCACCGCATCGGTGCTGGTGCCGTTCAAGGCACCGGCGCTCAGG
>NZ_JBFTMM010000030.1:0-38672 GCF_056396945.1 Pseudomonas sp. 05N432
AGGACGAAGCGTCAGGCGAACTGGAGGAAGAGGAGGAAGAAGTCGAGCTGGAGGGGATTACCTTACGGATCGGCGTGTTCTTCGATGGTACCGGCAATAACCGATCCAACAGTGAAATGGTCGCCGAGTGCCATGCGCGGGATGTGGGGTTGGAAGAGCTGGCGGAGGACATTCGGCAGTTTTGTCAGGCTCATGGCTATGACGGCAAGGGAGGAGCGCCGGATAACAGTTATGGGAATGACAGCAGTAATGTGGCGAAGCTGTATGAGTTGTACAAGGATGACACTGAAATTCAAATTGCTGCTGAAGAGACAATAGGGTTCATCCGCGTTTATCTGGAGGGTATCGGCACCAGTAGCGGAGCAGAAGATTCGCTTTACTCACAGATGACCGGTTTGGGCGCGCAGGGTGTATTGGCGCGAGTTGAGCAGAGCCCAGCGCGTATTCTCGAAGTCGTTCGGCTGTTCGAACGTGCTAATCCTGACCGAAAAGTTGAACGCATTGAGTTCGATATCTTCGGCTTCAGTCGGGGCGCCGCTGCCGCTCGGCATTTCGCCAACGAAGTATTGAAAGGGGAACAGAGCCTATTGGCCACGCTGCTCCCGGCCAATTCACCACTGTTCGTCGAGGAGTTTGCCTGGCGTGCCAGAACCGACGTCTCCATCAACTTCATCGGCATCTTCGACACCGTGGCCGCTGTCGCGAGCGTTTCCATTAGCGGCATCAGCGTCCACGACGCCAACAATCCCGGCGTCAACCTGTACCTGGCGCCGGACATGGCCAAAAAAGTCGTGCACTTGGTGGCGCGGGACGAACGCCGCCACAACTTTTCGCTCAACAGTGCCGGTGCTGCCGATATCGTGTTGCCGGGTGTTCATTCTGACCTTGGTGGCGGTTATCTACCTCGCGCGGCTGAGCGGATTCTGCTCAGCAAGCCATTTCGCAGCACCGAAGATGCTCACGTGTCCCCCATGAGATCCATTGCCTATCGCTGGACCCAAACCGAACTGCACCGCCTTCAGGATCAGCTCAACCTTCATGATTTGCCATTGCAGGTGCAAAACTGGGGGCTGAAGTTTGAACGCAAGGTCAAAGGTGACCACGAACAGTGGCAGCATGTGTATGCAGCGGTCAGTAGCCAGCGGGAAGTGCGTAATGAACTGGCCTTGGTTTACCTGCGCATCATGCGTGAGTTGGGTGCAAGGCACGATGTTCCTTTCGACGACATCGACGATGAAGATCAAAAATATGAGTTACCTGTAGAACTGCAACCCATCGCTCAAAAACTGATGGCTTACGCGCTGGGCGAAACCCGCCGCATGGGTTTGAGCCTGGACGAAGAGGCTCTGCTCGTTGGGCGCTATATCCATCTCTCCGCGCACTGGAACGCCGTCAAAGGCTTCAACAACAGCGATCTGGACATCGTGTTCATCAATCGGCCCGCCGAAAATCATAGGCGAGTGGTACATCCCAATGTTTAAGAACTCACCCGCAGTTAAAGCGAGTGTTGCAATGTTATTGGCGTTGCTCTTGGGGGGATGCACCACGGGCCTTGGTCAGTCACTGCCTTATGACGCGTGGAGTCTTAATTTCTTTGGCCGACCTTACATGGAGGTCTGGATTGAAACGGCGGATGTCGTGGATATCAATGGACGCGTGTTCCGCGGCGCAGGTAGCGGAGGAGTGTCTACGGGTTATCCCCGCGCGCTCAGCAAAGGGATACCTGAGAAGTTTCTTGGCAAACCCAAAGGATGGCCTGAACACCCAACGGGCAGTGGCCGACGCGTTACTGGTGCTGATCTACCCCGCTTGGTCTACGTACGCTGGCAGTCGCTGGCCGAACCGCAGACCTATGAAGCGTACATCGAAATTCCAGAGTCGGCTCGAACTACCATGCTCAAGGGTGAAAGAGCTTTTTGTGGCGCTGATGGCAAATGGATAACGGATTATCGAAGCAGACTTATAGTTGGCCTAGTACCTGGCGGTATCGCCAAAGTGTATTTGGGTGGCCCTTGTCTGAAGGCAACCGAGGTCACCCGCGTACAAGGCACTATTAACCCCGAAGGCCCCTACGGGGGCACGTCCAATGGAAAACATCGGCCCCTGTCTGAAGAATCCAAAGCCTACATCGAAAAATTCGGCATCCCCTATGGAAGCTGGTAGATATGTAAATTAGCGCCCAACAGAATGGCGGATAACCCGCAGTTACTGGTGAAGCAAGCGCTGGATCACTTGCCAGCGCAGGAGATGGCGACGCATAGCGCCAAGATCATCCCCACGCAACACGTGGGGATGCTCAAGGCCCTACAAAAACTCAATCAAACGTTCGGGCAAGGTACCGGTGCCCAGTCGCCCAGGTCCGGGTTTTTGCACATGCTGTTGACCTGAGTGGTGCCTGCGCTGGCGACTTGCTTGCTTTCGGCCTGTTTGGCTTGTGCCGTCTGCAGGGTTTTCTCGGTGGTGACCGCTTCTTTCGGCACGGTAGGCAGTACCGGTTTTTTCGCCGGTTTCACTGCTTTTTTGCCCTTGGTCGGGGTCACGGCCGGCGTGGTTTCGGCGGTCGCCACGGTGACGACGTCGGTGCGCTGCACGCCAACCTGCTGCAGGTCTTTTTCGTAGGCCTGGGTGTAGTTGTTCAGGTCTTCGCTGGCTTTACCGTTCACCGCGACGATCAGGTCGTTGGACTCTTTGAGGCCAGAAACAATTTCTGCCAGGCGCTTGCGGCCCTCGATGTCATTGACGGTTTTGGCTTTGCGGTCAGCGACCAGTTTGGTGAACGCGCTCTGGTAGCACTGCTGGGACGCCTTGGCGTACGCGGTGCTGCGGTCGATGTCGGCGGCGCGTTTATTGACGTCGGAGGCGTAGGAGGCGATGCGCTGGTTGTCATCGGCGATCTGCTTCTGGCGCTCGTTGTAGTAACCGACCGCGCCGCCCGCCAAGGCACCGCCCGCTGCACCGATGGCGGCATTGCGGCCACGGTTCTGGGAATCGGTCAGGGCGCCCAACAGTGCACCGCCGACAGCGCCGACGGCCGCGCCGGTGACGACCGACTTGGTCATGTTCGAATCGGTGGCACGCAGGTGCTGCACTGGCTCGTAGCAGTTCGGGTAGTACTCGACCTTGGTGCTCGAGGCGACCTTGGAGGTCGGCGACGTGGCGCAACCGGTCAGTACGGTGCTGAAGCCGACGGCAATCAGCAGCAAATGACGCTTGGAAACTGAGGCAAAAGGTTTACGAGAGGAAAGCATAGTGATGTTCTCTTTTAAGGTTTGACCCGCTCAGCACAGCCCACCGCCGTCTGAGTCCCTTCCAAAGCTCGCTGTACAACAAACGATCAAGACCGCTGATCGTTCGATGCGAGCAATTCCTTCAATATCGCCGCCGGGTCGGCTCGTCGTTGCTGACGATAATCACCGACATGGCGAACGAATAACGTCGCGCGCGCCACCAGGCTTTTGCCCAGTACCGGCTTGCGCTCCAACTCTTCCTTGATGCGTTGAAACTGCGCCTGGATCACGGCATCGGTGTAGCGCGTGCCAGTCGCCAGGTTGTCGATGTAGATCGCCACCGCGCCATCCAGCGCGCTGCGGCCGTTGTCGATAGCCATGGCGAACAGCTTGGCGCTGGCCTCGTCCTTGGCATCCACGGCCTGCTGACGGCTCTTGTGCAGATTGGTCAGGCGAATGTTGTAGTTGTTGATGGTCTCGGCCACCAGGGCCGCCGACTGGATCAGGTTGCCGGCCGCCTCCTCGCGCTGTTGGGCGATGAGCGAGACGTTGCGCTTGAGCTCTTCGTTGACCAGCCCCAACTCGGCTTGCAGACGCGGATCGACGCTGACGGCAATGATGCTGTCCAGGCGTTTGGTCGGGTCCTGGGCGTCGTCGATGGCATCGGTCAGCGAAGCCAGCCGGCCTTCTTTCTGCCATTGGGCAAACAGTTCCTTGTAGCGCGAACGGGGCGCCGACAACGCGCCAATCGCGACCCGGAAGCCGGTGGTTTCGTTGTTTTGCTCGGTGCCGTCGGCGGCGAACAGCGGATACTCGCGACGCATCCCGGTGAACAAGGTGCCCTCGCCTTCCAGATAATTGCCGCCCTTGACCACGAAGCCGCCATAGGTGCCCTGACGGCGTCCGGCATGCACGAGCTGGAAGGACTCCTGGACCATCTCGGCGGCGTTGCCGATCACGTCGAACAAACCGATGGGGTTGGGCAATTTGGTACCGATCGGCATCAGCCGCGCAGCCTGGCCGGTGCCGCCGGCGACCTGATTGAAGACCGCCCAGTCCGCCAGTGGCCCGTCGCTTTCGCTGCCCTGCAGACGGCGGGGAAACAGGCGCCCTTCCAGATCCTGACGGCTGACGGCTTGCCCGCCCCGGGCAGCGAACTCCCATTCGACTTCGGTCGGCAAGCGCACAAAACCCAGCCCGCCCTCCTCTGCCGAGGTGCCGCGACCGCTCACCGGCAGCAGGTCTTTGTGGTATTTCATCAGCCAGGCGCTGTACACCGCCGAGAAGCGTTCAGCCTCGAATCGCGACAGCTTCACCTTGGGCAAACGCCCGGCCATGCCTTGCGGAATTTCAGCCTGCAACGCCTCGCAGGCCGGCGCCGGCTCGCCGCTAGCCAACGATTGTGCCTGGGCCATGACTTGAGCGTATTGGCGGGCGGTGACTTCGTATTTACCGATGAAGTAGAGCATCGGTTTGAGCGGAGTGTTGGCGTCGGTCTTGGGCATCAATGGGGTGATGCTCTTGCTCCAGTCCTTGGGCAGATCGTTAAGGGTGAACTGGCCATTGATGAAGTCCCGGCGATAACCGGATATGAACGACTGCTGATAACCGGCCTCGCCTTCGCTGAACGGGTAGCCGAGACTGATCTCGCGATCGTCCAGACTGCCCTGGGCCAGGATGTAGACATAACGGAACACCATCTGCCCTTCGCACGGCAACGGCAGGCTGACGTCATCGGGCAACGGCTTGGGGTTGTCCAGTTTGTCGGTGCCTTCATCAGCCCAGACCATGCCGGCCAGGCTCAGCGCCATGGCGGCGCCCAGTAACTTATACATCTCGGATTCCTTCACACGCCTGGATACGCGCCACTCGCCAGCCACCACAGAGCGCCGCCACGGCGCTGACGCCGAACACTGCCGCCAGGGCCAACGCGTAGTGACGCGCCAGCAGATGGCTGGCGTACTCACCCGGCATCTGCACAAATAGTTGGTTCAGGCCCGATTGCGCCAGGCCATACAGCCCGACGCTCAACAGGGCGGCAAAGCCGGCGCTGTACAGTGCCTGTATCACCACAAACAACAGCAACGCCGCCGTGGAAAATCCCAGCAGACGCAACACCGACAACTCTCGACGCTTACGCTCGACCGCCGCCAGCGCCCCGGCAAAAATCGCCGCGAACGCTCCCGCCAAGGCCAATCCGGCGATGATCCAGAACACGATCGACAGGTTGCGGCTCAGCGATTGCACCTGGGCGATGGCCTGGGCCTGGGTCGAGACCAGCAGGTTCTGTGCAGCGAAGTACTGGCGCAGCGGCTCGACATCATTGAGGCTGCGGGCGTACAGGCGAAACGCCGGATACACCCGCTGCTCCGTCACACCCACCGCAACACCTGGCCAACCAAACACAGGCACGGCGCGGCCGTCCCGGTAATCTTCAGCCGCTTCCAGTAACGTCAATGGCGCGAACAATCCTTCCCGGGCGAAGGCTTCCAGCGGCAGCACATGCAGCACCTGAACACGAGTGCGCTGCGCCTCGCCACGCCCGGCCACCTGCCGACCGAAACTGGCCTGCAGCCAATCACCAGCCTTGACCCCGAGTTTTTCGGCGGCGGTCTGGCTCAGCAGCACTTGATCCAGCCCTTGCGGCATCGGCAGACTGCCAAGCAAGGGATCGTTGGCGGCGGTGGGGATCATTTCGACGGTCACCGTCGAAACGTCAGCGCTCAGATCCGCCGTCGCGGCAATCTGCCGGGTGCGTGGCAAGGCGAACGCCACGTCACTGCGCCGGCTCAACTGTTCGATAAACGCGGCACTGAATCGGCCACCACCCAAGGGAATGATTTCCCGGGTGGCCGGGTCGTTTTCCAGGCGCTCGGTCAAACTGCTGACCAGGCCGAATTTCAAGCCGAACAGCACCAGCAGCGGCGCAACCACCGCCACCAGCGCCAGTACCGAACAGGCCGACAGCCACGCATTGTTGCGGTAATCCTGCCAAGCCAGGGAAGCCATCAGCGCGCCACGCATCAGCAAGCCTCCCCGAGGGTGGCGGTAACACCGCCATCGACGTCGCGATGACAACTGATGCGTCGCACCTGCAAACCGCTGGCGCGGGCCAGTGCCTCGTCGTGGGTGGCAACGACGCAGCACACGCTGTGTTCACGAGCCTGGGTTACCAGTAACTGCATCACACGTTCCGCGTTGAGTGGATCGAGGGCAGCGGTCGGTTCATCGGCCAACAACAGGCGCGGCCCATGTGCCAGGGCGCGGGCGCAACTCACCCGCTGCCGTTGGCCGACGGACAAGTCGCGCGGTCTTTTGCCCAATTGTTCAGTGATATCCAACGCCCCGGCCAGACGATCCACGCTGCCGTCGTCTTTCAAGCCGAGCAGTTGGCGCGACAGGTCGATGTTGCCGCGCACGTCCAGAAAATCCAGCAGACCACCGGTTTGCAGCACGTAGCCCAAGTGCCGGCTGCGCAGGTCCGCCAAGGCGCTTTGCGCAGCTGCGCGCCACAGCCCGGCAATGTCCGTCGTGGTTTGGCCGGACGCAAAATCAAACTGCCCGGCCTGGTCCGGAGCCAGCACCAGCGCGAGCAAATCGAGCAACGTGCTTTTGCCGCAGCCACTGGGACCGACCACCGCCAGTTGTTCACCGGCACGCAGTTGCAACCGTGGAATCACCAGGCTGTAGCGCTGGCTGCCAGCGCCCCGGCTTTTGTGCACCGCGCTCATGTTCAGCATCACGGCAGCGTCGACAACGGAACGCGGTACAAGGCATCACCCGGTTCGGCATCGCCGAAACGCACCCAGTTGGCCAAGTCGTTATGGAAGGTTTCGTAGAGGCGGATTTTTGAGTCCAGTTCGTCGATAAAGTCTTCCTGCTCGGCCACGCTCAGGGACAGCCACAAATCCTGGGTCATGTTCAACGACTTGCTGCGGTAGGGCAGCCCTTCCAGGTACTCACCCAGAACCCCGCCATCGGCCAGGTTGCCGCCCTTGCGCAAGGCCGAAGGATCGCGGCTCATGTAGGCACTGGCACTGGCGATTTCCTGGAAGAAATTCTTCGGCGAGGTCTGGGTCTTGCGGGCAGCATCGACGATCAGTTTCAGCGATTGCTGCAAGTCGTTGAGCTGCAGCTTGGTCAGCATCACGCACACCTGGAACGCCGGCAGGGTCGGGTTGGTCAGGTCGCGGTCGGCGGTCCAGGCGCTGACCAGTTGTGGCGCCTGGCTGGCGGCTTTACGCCCCAGGAAGTCCATGTGCATCGCGTAGCCGACGGCTGCCGATTTGTCGGTCAGGCTCGGCGCGGCGCTCAGCAGCGGCACGGTTTGCGGCGTGTTATTGCGCACCTGATGCACCAGGTCGGCAAACACCGAACCGATCTCGTCCACCCGCTCACCCAACTTGCGCACATCGGCGCCCGGTACCGGAATGTACAGGTCGCCGATCTGCGGGTTGGCGTCGGCGGTCAGGGTGCGATATTGGCTTTGCGCACCGGCGTGGGTTTTCTTGCCTGCGTCGCTGAGCAAGTGCAAGGCGTAGATCTTGATCTGCTTGCCTAGCGCAGCCTGACGTACTTCGGCCTCGTTCATTTGTGTGGAGGCATACGGGTCGTTCTTGCGCAGGGCGCCAGCATCGGTGACCAACAGAATTAAGCGCCCACCATAACCGGACCAGTCCATGCCCTCGACCGCTTCCATCACACCGGCAAACGCATCTTCGTTGAACGAATGGCTCGAGACCGTGGTCGCCTTGACCTGCCGCGCCAAGTCCATGAAGCGCTGTGGGTCGCGACCCTGTTCCAGGGTGATCAAGGTTTTAGCGACGTATTCCAGGCCCGGGGTTTTCTTGATGCTGTTGCGAAACCCCACCAGGCCGAAGCTGACACTGTCCAGATCGCCGCGCTCGGCGATGTGGGTTTGCAGTTGGTGTACCACGTCGCGGACCTGATCGATGTAGGGCTGCATGGACACGGTGGTGTCGACGACCAACACCACGGCGGTGCGAAACGCGTCGGCATTGGCGGCACTGATCGGGGTGTTGCCGGCAGTGGTCTTCGGTGCATTGCCGGGGTCGATGGACGCCACGTTCAGCAACTGCACCGGCTGGCCGTTTTCATCGAAACTCTCGCGCGAATCGAAGATCGGCAACAGGTAGAACTGGTTTTGCGGCACCGCGCTGGCGGCCGGTTCCAGGGCCAGCACTTGCTGATTGTCTTCGTGGTTCTGCTGGGCCTTGAGCAACAGGTTTTTTGCAGCCTGCGGATCGGCCAGCAACCGCTCTACTTCACCGGGCTGACGCAGGAACATCACCGGCGCACGGCCAGAACGCTCGGTGAATTTGAGCACCAGGCTTTGCTTCCAGTCGCTGACTTGCTCGGCCGACAACCAGCCATCACTGCGCCCGTCGGTGGCGGTGCCAACGCGCAGCCACGGGCTGCCGGCAACCTCTTTGCGCTGATAGACGTACAGCACGGAAAACGCCGGCAAGGCCTTGCCAGGTGTGGCCCCTGGTTCAGCGGCGAGTTTGGCCCCCGGCTTGCTGAGCACTCGCTGGAACAACGTTTTTTTGCCGGCCATCAAAAGCGGACGCTGACCGTCATCGACTTGTGTCACCACAGGGGTCTTTACGGGTGGCTCTGGTGCAACCACTGCCGGTGTCGTGTTGGCCGGTGGCACTGAAACAACCGGCGTCCTGGCATCTGCTTCGACGTCACCAGACAACCACCAATAACCTGCGCCGCCCAAGGCCAATACCACGGCTACCGCAACGGCGGCAAGCGCGAACACCGGCCCCTTGCGCTGCTCCGAAGCCGGGGGGTGCGGCGTCGACTTCACCGTCGCCGCAACAGGCCTGGCTTGAGGTTGTGGCTGCGCGGGGCTGGTCGGAATGTCGATGGACACCGGCGTCAGCCCCGCCAGGTCATTGCTCACCGGAAGGGGCAACGGCCGGATTGTGGTTGCTTCAACCGATTCCCTGGGCAGATTATCCAGCGCCTGCAACAACGCCTTTGCATCCGGGAAACGCTCGGCCGGATCCTTGGCCAGCAGCTTGCGCAGCACCTCTTGATAACGGCCGTGGTGCACCGGCAGCTCCGGCAGCGGTTCGGTCAAATGCGCCAGGGCCGTAGAGAGCGCGTCGTTGCCGGTATACGGCAGTTTGCCGACGAGAATTTCGTAGAGCACCACGCCCAGGGCATAAAGATCGGCCCGGCCGTCAATGTCCTGGCCGCGCGCCTGTTCCGGGCTCATGTAGCTGGGCGTGCCAACGGCGAAACCCGCTTGGGTGAACTGGGTGCGGTCGTCCAGCGACTTGGCGATGCCGAAGTCCGAGAGCACCGCTGTGCCATCGGCGCGGAACAGAATGTTCGCCGGTTTGACGTCGCGATGAACCAGCCCCAGCCCATGGGCATAGCCCAGCGCCGAGGCGATCTGGCGGACGTAGATCAGGCCCTGCTCCGGCGTCAGGCCGGCGGCGATGCGCTCCTTGAGCGTGCCGTTGGGCAGGTATTCCATGGCCATGTAATACAGCTCACCGACATTGCCGATGTCATGGATGGTGACCGTATGCGGGTGAGACAGGCGCGCCAGGGTTTTGCCTTCGCGCAGGAAGCGCTCGCAGAAACTCGGGTCGGCTGCCAGCGCAGCGGCCATGACCTTCAACGCCACCTTGCGCTCCAGCGAGCGCTGGGTCGCCAGGTAAACACTGGCCATGGCGCCTTCGCCGATTTCACCGTCGATGTCGTAGCCTGGGATCAACATGTTCGCAGTGAGGTTCATGAAGGCACCTTCACGACGATGACGGTGATGTTGTCCGGACCGCCACGCATCAGGCCCAGGGACACCAGGCTGCTGGCGATTTCTCCGGGCTCGTCGTGGTTCAGTACCTCGGCGATCTCATGGTCCTCGACGGTCTTGTTCAGCCCGTCGCTGCACAACAGGTAACTGTCGCCGGGCATCAACAGCAGCTCGACCATCGCCAAGTCCAGTTGCGCATCGACCCCGATGGCGCGGGTGACAATATTGGCCCGTGGATGCACCCGGGCTTCGGCTTCGCTGAGCAGGCCGCTGTCCTGCAAGTCCTGAACGTAACTGTGGTCCCGCGAGATGCCTTCGAGCAGGCCGTCACGCAGGCGATACAAGCGGCTGTCGCCTGCCCACAGACACACCCCGCGCAAGTCACGCGTCGCCAGCAACACCACAGTGCTGCCCATCATGGTCACGCCTCGGTTGGCGGTTTCTTCACGCACGGCGGCGTTGACCCGCAGCAAGTCGTTTTTCAGCGCCGCGGCGTACTCGTCCAGCGATCGGCCCACGGCAATGCTGCGCACGCTGTCGACAATCAGACTGCTGACGTAGTCGCCCGCCGCGTGCCCGCCCATGCCATCGGCGACCACCCACAGGCCTTTTTGCGGCAGGTCCAGGCAAGCGTCTTCGTTAACCTGGCGGACCATGCCGACATGGCTTTTGCTTGCAGACTTGAGGATCCTTCCAACGCTTGAACACATCTACACAACACCTTCTTGGCCGAGCAAAAATTGCGCAAAATCAGCGGCGGCCGGCAGGCCCTGGCACCGCAATAAACCGGGCGCGATGCGCTCCGAACCCTGGCCCCACCACACACTGGCCCCTTCGCAGGCCTGTTCGGCGAGGGCGGTCATTCGCGCCTGCGGATCGGTGACATCAAAGCGGTGCAGACCGGCAAAACGGCTGCTCCGGGTGCGCCGCAGGTACGCCGGGCTACCCAGCGTCTCCAGCCCTGCACCGAAGGCTTCGAAGCTCGCCTCCACGCTCAGGGTGCTCAACATCAATTGCTCGACCTGTTCAAACCAGGCATCCGAACCGCCGATCACTGACGCTGGATCAGCGTCGTGATCCAGCAGCACCGCAACGGTCAGCGGAAAATATCGGCCAACCCGATCGACGCTCGGCATCACCACCCCCACGGCGGCCTGCGGCCCACACACACCGGGCGCGACCATAAAGCGCCATAGCGGACTGACCAGATAGGCATTCAGCCAACGGTCGCCGAGGCTCTGGCTGGCGAGCAAACCCGCCGCCAGCCATGAATCCCAGGGGCCAATAAAACTCTGCGGCAAGCCACGGCTGACAAAGTCCCCGCGACTGGCCAACTTTCCATAGAAACCCGGCGTGCTCATAACCGCTCCGGCAGGCTGAAACCACTGAGCACACGGCTCTTGAACGGGTTGAAGGCGCTGTTGGCCCGCAGCTCGTAAGAGGCGCTGGCGCCGTCGACCCGCAGCCGCAGGTTGAAGCGATCCGGCGAGTTGCCGGCGGTCAGGTCCGATTGCTCGAGCAGGCGGAACCAGGCCCAGGGGCCGTCCAGGGTGATGCCGGACCGACCGCTGGCCGTGGGCGGCATGATCGAGATCCGCACCACGCCAATGCTGCCAGCGTTGGGCCATTGCATGGCGGTCGGACGACTCGGGCCGTGGTCGTAGCTCAATTGCTGGCCATCGAGGTCAAGTAAAAACTGGGTGATGCTGGCGTCCATCGCCACGGGCTTGAGTTCGAAGCGCACCATCGGCTGGGTGCCGCCGGAACGGAAAAATGCATCCCGGATGGTCGCTGCCCGCTGGAAGGTCTGCAGCACGCCCGGGGCGATGCCGAGCTTCTGTGCGGCGCCCGGTTGCCAGCGCCAGGCCTGGGTCGAGGTATCCACATACGGCTGCAGGTATTTTCGGAAGTAGTTGTCCATCACCCCGCCCACACCGAAGAACTGACCGAAATCGTCGAGGGTCGCGTCCCGTGCACTTCCCGGCGACATCGGATAACGCCCGGCCAGGGACTGGCGATAGATGTTCAGCACTTCGCTGGTCCAGGCTGCGTTCAGTTGATTGCGGACTCCACCCATCATGGTGTTGGTGGTGGCGTTGACCACCGACTTGACCAGGCCCTGCACCAACGCCGGTTGACGCTCGGCGTTGAGACTGACCCGTGTCGCGGCAGCCGCGGCCTGGTTCTTGGCTTCGCCGAGCAAGGCGTCGCCGCTGGCGCCGACCATGGCGCTGACCTGCACATACAGGGCGTTCATGTCGGCCAACAGGCCATCGATGGCCGCCGGCTCGCCTTCGTTCTTGCTGACGATGCGGTTGAGTTCGACAAAATGCGCGGTAACTGGATCGTCACTGGTCTCAGGTGTGTTTTGCGTCGCCTGCTCATGGCCGAGCAAGGTGCCCAGGCGCTCCTTGAGCTTGTCGACCCCGCCTTCCACCGGCGCACCCTTGGCGGCCAGCAGGCGTTCTTCCTGTTGCAGGTCGGTTTCCTTCGCCACCGCCACCAGCAGTTTTTTCAACGGCGAAGTCGGCCCGGAAATCACCCGCAGCACATCGGCGGCCTGGGCCACGCTGGTAATCGGCACGAAGTCGATATCAGCCAGCAAGGCGTCCCACTGGCGCTGGTAATCCTGGAAATACAGGCGACGCACGTCGGCGGCCAGGCTGGCGACGTTCTGCTGTTCTGCCTGGTCGTGACCAAGCACCCACTGCTCCTCAGCCAAGGTGCCGGTCTGGCTCAGGCTGGTGAGCAGAAACCCTTGGCGATACCCCTTGGCGGTGAAGAAGCCGCTCAAGGGTTCCCCCAACGGCTTGCCGCTCTTGCGGCTGAACACCAGCGCCGCATCGTGCCCGGCCGCTTCGCTGATACGAAAGTCCGGGATGCCGTCCGGCAGTTTCTGCCGTTTGATCCGGTCATAGACACGCTGGGCCACCGGCAGTTGTTGCAACTGCCGGCGCAAATCGTCGATCAGTCGTGGGTCGAGACGTGCGGTGGGTGGATGGCGTTCGAACAGCGCCTGCAAGTGCTCCCCGAGGGCTACGCGCTGCTCGGCCGGCAAGTCGCGCGGCAGGCTGCGGTCCCAGTCCAGGGCGATCCACGCCTTGATGAAGTCGGCATCGTAATGCTCGCTGTCGGCGAGCATCAGGTAGGCCTTCAAGCCTTCGTAAAGGAAGTCCGAATTGCCGCCGCCGTGCAGTTGCTCTTCGATGCGCGTGAGCAAACGTGGCGCGAAGACCGCGATCAACAGCTTGCGATAGACACTGCCGGACTCGGCTTCAAGCATGTCGCCCTGATACAGACCCAGGCCTTCGGCCCAGTTCGGCGCGTCGCCGGCCAAGTGCTTCACCGCATTGAGCAACGGCAATACGGCGAGCACGTCCCGCTGGGCCGGGCTGAGGTTTTGCACGGTCTGGCTCAGGGGCACGACTTTCTGATCGACTTGCGCGATATACGCCTGATTGGCGCGGTAGCTGACCCACCACAAGGTCCCGACCACCAGCACCACGGCCACGGTCGAGGCCAGCACGCCCTGGGCGATCCACTTGCGTCGACGTTCGACTTTCGGGTTGACCCCCACCAGCCCTCGCTCGGCAAAGGCCACGGCGCTGAAGAGTCTTTCGATGAAGTAACTGCGCCCGGTGCCGGTCTGGCGCGCCAGGTGCTGGCGGTCCAGGTTCATGCTCTGGGCCATAGAGCCGATCAGCCGGTCAATCGGACTGCCTTCCTGGGTGCCGCTGGTGAAATACACCCCGCGCAACAGCACTCGCTCTTCAAAGGCGTTGGGTTTGAACACACCCTCAAGGAAGCTTTGCAGGCAATCCTTCAACGCGCCGAACTGCTGTGGAAAACCGTAGATCAGATCGCGTCGCGCCGGGTCGCGTTCCTGCTGCAAACGCTCCACCAGTCGATCGTTCAAGCGTTGCTCCAGACCGGCGAATTCGCTTTGCAGATGGGCCAGCGGGCTGTCATTGCTTTTGCCGTCATCCAGAGCGAAGGTCATGCCCCAGACCTGGGCTCGCTCTTCTTTGCTCAGGGTGTCGAAATACTCCATGAACCCAGGCACCAGATCGAGTTTGGTCAGCATCAGGTAGATCGGGAAGCGCACGCCCAATTGGGTATACAACTCCTGAATGCGCAGGCGTATCGCAGCGGCATGGGCGGCGCGTTCGGCGTCGCTGCCCAGCAACAGATCGGAG
Source organism: Pseudomonas sp. 05N432 (assembly GCF_056396945.1). Taxonomy (NCBI): domain Bacteria; kingdom Pseudomonadati; phylum Pseudomonadota; class Gammaproteobacteria; order Pseudomonadales; family Pseudomonadaceae; genus Pseudomonas; species Pseudomonas sp. 05N432. The sequence goes on from NZ_JBFTMM010000030.1 coordinate 14,220, forward strand.
AGGCTGATAGCGATAAATGCACCATCGATCGGGCGACGGGCCCGCTGTTTTTTCAACAGCCCCAGAAAGCCCAGCCAGGCGGCCTTGTCGACTGTCGCGTCGCTGTCCTGAGTGGTGTAGCGGCCTGCGGTGTCAAGCATCACGGCCTGGTCGGTAAACCACCAATCACAATTGCGCGTACCGCCGACGCCGCGCACCGCACCTGCGCCCAACTGCGCAGCCAACGGAAAATGCAGACCGGAGTTGACCAACGCCGTGGTCTTGCCCGAACCCGGCGGGCCGATGATCACGTACCACGGCAATTCGTAGAGATTGCGTCGCTCGTCGCCGCCCAGCTTGGCTTTCTTCAACAGCGCCAGGGCTTCGTCCATACGTTGACGCAGGGTTTCGAGCTCTTCGGCCGTAGCGATGCTGGTCGGGTCCGGCGGGGTTTGCGCCGCCAGGCTACGCATGACTTCGGCGGCCTGACGGCGGGCCTGGATGATGCGAAACAGCCGGTAGGCGATCCACACCGCGAACAGCAGAATGATCAGCGCCCAGCGCCGGCCTTCGGGTACCAGGAATTCGAGCAGCGGCCCGACAAACCAGATGATCAGGCTCAGGGCGATCAGCCCCAGCAACGGAATGACCCAGCGGGTGATAAAACTGAAAAACGCCTTCACTCGACTCCCTCCGCCAACACTGTGATTTCGACCCGACGATTGCGTGCGCGGCCCTCGGTCGTAGCGTTCGAGGCCAACGGCTCGGTGTCACTGCGGCCTTCGGCGCTGAAGCGCTCGGGCTGGCCGGTCTTGGCCGAAAGGATTTGCAGCACCGAAGTGGCCCGCGCCTCGGACAAAGCCCAGTTCGATGGAAACCTGAGGGTGGCAATCGGGCGATTGTCACTGTGCCCGGTCACCCGGACCTGGCCCTTGACCTTGCGAATGGCATCAGCGATGCGCAGCATCAGCGGCTGGAAATTGTCGACGATACTGGCGCTGCCCGAGGCGAACAGCTCATCGCCGCGGATGGTCACCACTGAACGGTCAACGGCGTCTTCCACCGAGACCCGCCCGGCCTTGATTTCATCGGCAAGGAAACCTGCCAGGCGAGGACGCTCGATCAGTTTCGGTTGCACCACCGGACGGTCGATGGCCTGCACCGGGATTTCGCCCAGCGCATGGATGTTTTTAAACACCGGCTCGGCATCGGCGGCCAGTTTCAAGCGCAGGCCGAATAACAGGGCCAGCAGCAACGCCACACCGATGGCCACCGCGATCCATGGCGGCATGAATTGCGCCAGCCGGTCGCGCGCCACGGCAACGCCGCGCCAATGGGGCGACAGTTCACGCTCGTATTCGCCACGGGCGCTGCGGATGACCGCACTGGTGCGCTCACGCAAGGCCTCCAGTTGGCTGCGACCGTCATTCATGACCCGATAACGCCCTTCGAAACCCAGGCACATGCACAGGTACAACAGCTCCAACAGATACAAACGTTCGCGGGGGCTTTGCAGGCAATGTTCCAATAACTGGAACACCTTCTCGCCGCCCCAGGCTTCGTTATGCACGGTGATCAGCAGGCTCTGCTTGCCCCAGTCGCCGGTGCCGCCCCACGGCGTACTCAACACCGCTTCATCCAGGGCGGTGCACAAGGCGTAGCGGGCCAGCAACACATCGTTGCGCACCACACCGGCTGCCTCGGCGCGTTCCTCGAACTGGCGCAAGTAGGCCAGTAGTTGCGCCCGCAGGCTCGCCGGTGCCGGGTGGGCAATGGTGTTGCGCAAGCGGGTCAGCAAAGCCAGCAGCGGACCCGCGGCGCTTTCCAGGGGGTTGAGACCTTCGGCTTTGCCGGTCAACACCGGCGCGGCCGGCATCGAAAGCGGCGCGGGCTGGGCGCGACCAGGGTCCGGGCGGGCCGGTTCGGCGCCACGGCCACCGGGTGTCGGCATGAACTGGGTACGATCGTCGTTATTCATCGCGGTTTATCCTCGGATCGCCCAGAAAGCCAGGTTCAGCCCCGGGAACTGACCCGCGATGTGGAACGCAAAACCGCCGGAGTTGGCCAGTTGTTGCCAATGCTCGCTGCCCCGGTCGAGTTCGTAATAGGTGGAACCGGCGTGATACGGAATCTGCCGTGGCGCCACCGGCAGCGGCAGCAGGCCGATGCCCGGCAATTGCAGGTTGACCATGTCGCGAATGTGTTCCACCGAGCCGATTTTGCTCTGCAGGCCGAAGCGGCTGCGCAGGGTTTCGGCAGGCACATCGGCGCGCACCACCAGGATAAAACTGGCACTGTCGAGCAGGGTTTTGTCAGCCAGCATGGCCACATGAATGCCGTAGGCTTTTTCGACAATCGGAATCGGCGTGGCCTTGCTGTCGATCAGCATTGACAGCGCCTCACGCAGGGCTTGCATCACCGGCGCAAAACTCAGCGCGAGGTCATCATGCTGGTACTGCGGGAATTCCTGCGGTCGCCGCCCGGAAGCGGTAAAGGTCGAGAATTCCCCGGCCAGGCTCACCAACTCGCTGTAAAACCGCTCGGGATGCAACGGGCTCAAGTGGCTCAAGTGCTGGATCAGCGGCTGGGCCCGGTTGACCAGTTGCAGCAGCATGAAATCGGCAATCTCCGAGGCACCGCCGGCACCGGACGCCACCACCCGCCCGGCGAGCGCTTCGCCGCGCTGATGAAGCAGGCCCAGTAGCTCGTTGCGAAACGCGGCCAAGGGCGTGGAGGCGACCACATCCAGCAGCGGCGGGATGTAAGTGTCGTCGAGCACCAAGGCACGGTCGGCGCGTTTCTCCTTGATTCGCACCAGGCCGATCGCCGCGTAGTCGCTGATGCCGTCCCGGGCGATCAATAATCGCAGCGCCCTCGACCCCACGGCCACCGGGGCCTGGTTTTCGAACGGCGCGTTGTCGTCCCGCACTTCGCGCACCTGACTCACATAGCGCGCAGCGCCCAGGGCCTCGCCCTCGTCAACGGTGTCACGCGCACCGGCGCGCTTGAGTGGCAAGGCCAGGTACACCAAACCATCGCGCAGGTTGTCATCGACATTCAGCGGGCTCGGCGCCAGGTCATCCTGGGGAATGTTGAATGGCGTGCCGTCTGGCAACAGGCCCCGCGCCGAGATGATCGCCAGTTTGCCCTGGGCCAGCAGGCCCTGGTCGATCAGCAATTCAGAAAATCCCCAGGCCCCGGCCGACAATGGTCGACTCCGGGCGTCGATGAGGTTCTCCAGGTAACGGTCATGCTGCTGGAAGTGCTGCGTTCCAATGAACATGCCTTCCGACCAGACCACGCGATTGTTCCAGGACATGGGGGCTCCGATTGCTTATTGGGCAGGGCTGGATGGGGGAACAACGACGGCGCTGCGCACGGCGCGCACATCGAGGCTGATCTGGTATTCGGTGTATTGGCGCGGCGGAACATTCATCACCGTGCGCCACTGCGCCTGATCCAGTTCGCGATACCCCACCAGCACACCGATATGGCGAGTGGCCGGATCGAGGTCGCGCTGCAGGCTCAACTGCTGGCCGGGCTGGATCAGCACTTCGTCCTGGTCGATCAGATCCGCACCGAGCGTCGCCTGGGCTCGTTCGGCCAGTGCGAAATAATCGGAACGACCGAAGGTGGCGGCATTTTTCAATTCGAAAATGCGCACCCGGACCGGGGCCGGCTGGCCAGTGGCTCCGGGGTTGAGCCCGGCGATGGCGTGAAAGTGCAACTCGACGGCGGCCGTGTCGGCCTCGGCCTCTTCGGGTTGGGGTTTGGTGGCCTCCTTGGCACACGCGGTCAGCAGAAGCGCGGTGGCAACTGCGAGTAAAAACCTGGGAATCATCCTGCGTCCTCAATGACGTTTCAGCTATCCGTTGTTCCGTTCTTTGCTATGAATCGCGTTATGTGACAGCGGCGCTCAGCGGCGACCTTGTCTTGCACTGTGTTCTTCGTAGGCGCGGCTGAACTCCCGACCGAACAGGTCCTGGAAATCCTCCTGGGCCTCACGGGAAATATTGCTGTAGAGCTCGGTGAACTGCTGCCAGTACTGGGCCTGTCGTGAGCCATTGAAAATGCTCGACAGGCCACCGGGCTTGCCCATGCGCTCTTCCAGTTGTGCCGGCTCGAAACGCGCCAACAGGTGCTTGATCGCAGCTTCCACACCCGCCATCACCGCCAATTGGTGGGCGCGCAAGTCATCGAAGCTGTCGCGCACCGCCAGGTCCGGCGCCATGAACGCCTGATTGGTGTGGCGCAACAGCAACAGCAAGGCTTCATCGACGTTGGGAGCGAATTTCAGCGGGTTGTTTTCCACCGGCTGAATCATCGTCTGCTGAATGCGGAACTCGCCCTTGAGGCTGCTGCGGGCGCGCAAGACGTCGATCAGGCCCTCGACCATCAGCCGATAACTGCGGCCGATGCTTTCCATCTGCGCTTCGGCCTGGGCCTTTTCCAGGCGCACTTGATCCAGCCCGGCGCCGCGCAGAAAGGCTTGCAACAGGTCGGGTTGAGAATGGCTGACCGGACTGACCGGGGGCTCAACGATGGCCACGGGCGGTTCGCGCAGGGGGGCCGGCTCGATCGGTACGCTGATTTGAGGTATGGGTGGCGCAACTTCTGCAACAGGCAAGGGGGCAATCGCCAGCGGCGCAGGCTGGTCGCTGAGCAGGTCCCAATCTTCCGGAATCAGTGGGGCCGACGCCAGCGGCGCAGGCTCTGTCATGGGCGTCGGCTTAGGGATCGGGGTCGGTGGACGGAAGTCGTGTTGCTCGACCGGGACATGGTCGGGCTGGGTGGCCGGCGGGATGCTGCTCGGAGCCAGAAAGTCGAACAAGTCGGGCAGCGTGTCCATGGCCGACACGCCCTGAAAATGTGCAGGGGGTGTCACGGGCAACGGGGTCGGCGTCTTCACGCCGGCGCCCTGGCGTCCCATCAAGGCATCGAAGCTGCTGGACGAATCGACAAACGGGTTGCTGTCAGTCACAGGCAGATTGAAATCGATGCGCGCCTGGATTTCATAATCACCGATGCGGATAACTTCCCCATCTTGCAACGGCTCGCTGTTTCCCTTGCGCAGACGAATGCCGGCCTTGACTAACTCCACCCCATTAGTGCTGTTATCGGTTAAATAATACCGGCCATCTTTGTATTGAATAGTGCAATGTTTTCCAGAGACCAAGCGCTCTGGATCGGGCAATACCCAGTCATTATCAGAATTGCGGCCAATTGCCATCACACCCCGATCCATGGATTTTTCAGAGCATTGACCAGGGGTAATTTTGTGATAACTAGTGATAGTCAAACACAGTGGCATTTTGCCTCCTTGCTGCACACTTTGCGCGCCGGCGAATGAGGGGATCAATCCCCGCGGAACTCGCCGACAAACCTTGCAAACAACCTAAAAAAACAGCTTTTTACCAGCATGTTTGCTGATCTTAACCGGTTTACGTGACAAAAAACCTGCGTCAGCACCTTCCTGGACCTGCTGGTCGTGAGGGCTGTTAAGCACCTCACATCTGTCACACAGGATAAATAGCTTACCTTGACAAGCCATAAGTACTACACCAAAAATGAACAACTTTCTTGAATAACAATGATGGCACTTTAAGATCATAGAGGATCCAAAGGGCCATTACGCACAAGGAAACATGCGAAGTTCCACTTGGAACTAACGTGTGAACTGCCCGACTCTGTCGCGGCGATAGGGAGATCAAATTCAGTGGAAGTGCTTTCGCTGCTTGCCGCCGTTTCCGCGACTTCGCCTTGTGGCGAAGATCTGGAATACGACGCGGACTTTTTGCGCCTGGAACGCGATTCCCTAGGCCAGCCCGAGCGCAGCATGGGCGATTCGATATTGCCTGCCGAACCGCCTGAATGGCGCAGCATCCAGCAGCAAAGCCTGGATTTGTTGCAACGCAGCAAAGACCTGCGCATTACCCATTTCCTTTTGCAAAGCTCCCTTGCCCTGGAAGGTGTCACCGGCCTGGCCCGCGTCCTGACGCTGATCAGCGAATTGCTCAAGCAATACTGGGCCGACCTGCATCCACGCCTGGATGCCGAAGACGACAACGATCCCACCGTGCGCATCAACGCCCTCGCCGGCCTGGCGTCCGATGCCACCATTCGTCTACTGCGCGAAAGTATCTTGGCCCGTTCGCGAACCTTTGGCGCTGTCAGCCTGCGCGCGGCCGCCAACGCCAGCGGCCTGCAAAGCTTCCCTGACGAAAACCTCGGCGCCGAGCAGCTTGCCGGGGCGTTCCTCGACAGCGATCCCGAGCAGCTGGAAATTACCCGCGCCGCCTTGCACGAGGCCCGCAACGTCGCCGAGGCCATCGAGCAACACGTCAGCGAACAGGTCGGGGCCGCCCAGGGCGTTGATCTTGGCCCGTTGAAGCAACCGCTCAAAATGGCCCTGCAGATTCTCGGCCAGTTCGCCCCGCAGAAAGGCGATAGCCCCCTGCCCGACTCCATCGGCCACGACAGCGCCGCGCCGGTTGAATACCCCACCGCGCCGAGCGCACCGCGCAGCAGCGGCACCAGCACCGGTGAAATCAACAATCGTGACGACGTGCTGCGCAGCCTGGACCGGATTCTTGCGTATTACACCCGTCACGAGCCCTCCAGCCCCCTGCCGGTGCTGTTGAACCGGGCAAAGAATCTGGTGCACGCCGACTTTGCGGCCATCGTGCGCAACCTGATTCCCGACGGCATGAGCCAATTTGAAAACCTGCGCGGACCAGACAGCGAATAAAAGCGAAAGGATCACGCAGTCACGTCACCGGTACCACCGATGACGCCAACACCGTCGCTTGAGCGACCAGGAGCAGCAACGTGGCGAAGCAAAGTTCTCAGAAATTCATCGCGCGCAACCGCGCGCCTCGAGTGCAGATCGAGTACGACGTCGAGCTCTACGGCGCCGAAAAAAAGGTCCAGTTGCCCTTCGTAATGGGCGTTATGGCTGACCTTGCCGGCAAGCCGGCCGAGCCCCTGGCCCCTGTTGCCGATCGCAAGTTCCTTGAAGTGGACGTCGACAACTTCGACTCACGCCTCAAGGCCATGCAGCCACGCGTCGCGTTCCACGTGCCCAACGAGCTGACCGGCGAAGGCAACCTGAGCCTGGACATCACTTTTGAAAGCATGGACGACTTCAGCCCCGCCGCCGTGGCGCGCAAGGTCGACTCGCTGAACAAGCTGCTCGAAGCGCGCACCCAACTGGCCAACCTGCTGACCTACATGGACGGCAAGACCGGCGCCGAAGAAATCATCATGAAGGCCATCAAGGATCCGGCGCTGCTCCAGGCACTTGCCAGTGCGCCCAAGCCCGCCGAGCCTCAGGCTTAATCAGGACGAATGATCATGACCGATCCAGTACGTGCAGACGCCCAGACACTGGGCACCACCGAAGAAGCCAGCGAGTTCGCCTCCCTGCTGCTGCAAGAATTCAAACCCAAGACCGAACGCGCCCGCGAAGCCGTCGAGACCGCCGTGCGCACCCTCGCTGAACAGGCCCTGGCGCAGACCGACCTGGTGTCCAACGACGCCATCAAGTCGATCGAGTCGATCATCGCCGCCATCGACGCCAAGCTCACCGCCCAGGTGAATCAGGTCATCCATCACCCGGACTTCCAACAACTGGAAAGCGCCTGGCGTGGCCTGCACTACCTGGTCAACAACACCGAGAGCGACGAGCAGCTCAAGATCCGCGTGCTCAACATCTCCAAGACCGACCTGCACAAGACCCTGAAGAAATTCAAGGGCACTGCGTGGGACCAGAGCCCGATCTTCAAGAAGATGTACGAGGAAGAATACGGCCAGTTCGGTGGCGAACCTTACGGTTGCCTGGTGGGCGATTACTACTTCGACCAGTCGCCGCCGGATGTCGAGTTGCTGGGCGAGTTGTCGAAAGTCTGCGCCGCCATGCACTCGCCGTTCATCGCAGCCGCTTCGCCGACCGTGATGGGCATGGGCTCGTGGCAAGAACTGTCGAACCCGCGCGACCTGACCAAGATCTTCACCACCCCGGAATACGCTGGCTGGCGCTCGCTGCGTGAATCGGAAGACTCGCGTTATATCGGCCTGACCATGCCGCGCTTCCTGGCGCGCCTGCCCTACGGCGCCAAGACCGACCCGGTGGAAGCCTTCGCCTTCGAAGAAAACACCGACGGCGCCGACAGCTCCAAGTACACCTGGGCCAACGCCGCTTACGCGATGGCGGTGAACATCAACCGCTCGTTCAAACACTTTGGCTGGTGCTCGCGCATTCGTGGCGTGGAATCTGGCGGCGAAGTGGAAAACCTGCCGGCGCACACCTTCCCGACCGACGACGGTGGCGTGGACATGAAGTGCCCGACCGAAATCGCCATTTCGGACCGCCGTGAAGCGGAACTGGCGAAGAACGGTTTCATGCCGCTGCTGCACAAGAAAAACACCGACTTCGCCGCGTTCATCGGCGCCCAATCGTTGCAGAAACCGGCCGAGTACGACGACCCGGATGCCACCGCCAACGCCAACTTGGCCGCGCGTCTGCCGTACCTGTTCGCCACCTGCCGTTTCGCCCATTACTTGAAGTGCATCGTGCGCGACAAGATCGGCTCCTTCAAAGAGCGGGACGAAATGCAGCGTTGGTTGCAGGACTGGATCCTCAACTACGTCGACGGTGACCCAGCGCACTCCACCGAAACCACCAAGGCCCAGCACCCATTGGCGGCGGCCGAAGTGATTGTCGAAGAGGTGGAAGGCAACCCGGGGTACTACAACTCCAGGTTCTACCTGCGCCCGCACTATCAGCTCGAAGGTCTGACTGTGTCCCTGCGCCTGGTATCGAAGCTGCCTTCGGCCAAAGGCGCGTAAAAACCTGCAGCGGCACGCTTGTGTGGGAGCCGGGCTTGCCCGCGATGGCATCAACGCGGTCCGGCTGAAAACCGCGGGGCCTACATCGCGGGCAAGCCCGGCTCCCACAGGTTCTGTGCCCTGACTGGCATCGGGACAAGCCCGAAAAAGCGTGATTGCGCTGAAGCCTTGAACAGATTTTCGCAAGGTCGGCGTTAACCAAACAATGTGGTAGACACCACACAGGGAGAAAACATGGCTGTTGATATTTTCATCAAGATCGGCGACATCAAGGGCGAGTCCATGGACAAGGCCCACAAGGACGAAATCGACGTCTTGAACTGGAGCTGGGGCATGTCTCAGTCGGGCAATATGCACCTGGGGGGCGGCGGCGGTGCCGGCAAGGTGAACGTCCAGGACCTGTCGCTGACCAAGTTCGTCGACAAGGCCTCACCCAACCTGATGATGCATTGCGCCAGCGGCAAGCACATCGACAAGGTCAAGCTGACCGTGCGCAAGGCCGGCGGCGAAAGCCAGGTCGAGTACATGATCATCAACCTGGAAGAAGTGCTGATCAGTTCCCTGAGCACTGGCGGCTCGGGCAGCGATGATCGCCTGACTGAAAACGTCACCCTGAACTTCGCCAAGGTACTGGTGGACTACCAGCCGCAAAAAGCCGACGGCACCAAGGACGGCGGGCCGATCAAGTTCGGCTGGAACATCCGCCAGAACGTCAAGGTGTAATCGAACGAGCCCCCGTCGTTATGCGTCGGGGGCATTTTGGTGCTTGCTCGAATCCAATCCTTCCCCATCCGGTGTCTGAGTCATGGCCAAGCCTTCGTTTATCAATTTGTGGAAAGCGTATTCCGATCTCCTGGTTACGTATCCTGACGCAAAGCCCTGTGATGGCCCTTGGGAAAACCAGTGTGCTATCCGCATGAGCATGACGCTCAACACAGAGCTGACCATCAAGGTCAACAAATCCACCTACACCGAACCCAAGTGCGCCCATGGACATGCACGAGGGGCTGAGTCATTGGCAAATTGGCTGTGGAAACATCATCTGGGCCGTCCGACGATTCTCGGCGGAGACGCGCAAGAGCGTCGCAAGTTGATGGACAAAAAAGGCCTTATTTTCTTCAAGGACTGTTTCCAACAGCTGGGAGAGTCTTCAGACGGTCGCACCGGTGACCACATCGATCTTTGGAACCGTGGCCTTACCGCCAGCCGGTATGACGACCCTGCCTATCGATCAAGGGCTATCTGGTTCTGGGAGCTCTTATGATCAAGGCTCATTGCGCGGTATTTATTGGCTGCCTGTTATCAAGTCTAACTGCCTGTGCCGAGCAACAAGCCTCGCCGGCAATGCCATCCGCAGCGGTGGAGCAAGTCGTCTCGATGGGCGGGCAACAGTTGACGTTGGTGAATGACCAACAACGCTGCGCGCTACGCAAACCAGACCAGACACTATTGCCACTCGACATGCCATGGCCCTGCCAATTCACTGTCGACAGACAAGGCAAATCGCATGTCGAGACCTTCGGCAAGGTGCCCATTGTCATCGTTATTCATTTGTCGACGGTGGCTGAGAACAGTCCGGAATGTCGCTCCGAGTACCGCGCCATACGCCAGATCAATGGACAACTCGAACCCTCGATAATCGCTCGCAACGCCAGCTGCATGCGCGGCGCAGGTGACCAGAAGAATTACACGGGCCTTTTCACTTGGTAACCGAAATCGCCACCCGCGATCGCCTGCAACCGTCCCTGCTGGATCGGTTGACCGACGACGACCCGAGCAACCTCAAGGAAAGCGCCGACAAGCGCGTGCTGTCCCTGACCCAACTCAAAGCCTCGGTGCTGCGGGACTTGGCGTGGCTGCTCAACACCACTTCATTGCTCGGCGCCGATGCGACGTTGCACACCCCGGCCGGTACTTCGGTGGTCAACTTCGGGCTGCCGGCCCTGGCCGGCAACAGTGCGTCGAACGTCGATATCGCGGCGCTTGAAGCGCTGATCCACCAGGCCATCGCCACGTTCGAACCGCGGATTCTGCGCCATACCCTGCGCGTGCGGGCCCGGGCATCCGCCGAAATGAACCACAACGCCCTGAGTTTCGAGATTGAAGGCGATCTCTGGGCGCAGCCGGTGCCGCTGCGCCTGATGCTGCAAACCGACCTGGACCTGGAGTCCGGCCATGTGCGGGTGGTCAACGCCGACCAGCGGAGACGCTCATGAACCCGCGCCTGCTGGAGCTGTACAACCAGGAACTGCACCACGTGCGCGAAAGCGCGGCGGAGTTCGCCCAGGAATACCCGAAAATCGCCAGTCGGCTGACGTTGTCCGGTATGGACTGCGCCGATCCGTACGTCGAGCGCTTGCTGGAAGGGTTCGCCTACCTGACGGCACGGGTACAGCTCAAGCTCGATGCTGAATACCCGACCTTCACCCACAACCTGCTGGAAATCGCGTACCCCCATTACCTGGCGCCAACACCGTCGATGACCGTGGTGCACTTGCAGGCCGACCCCGATGAAGGCTCGCTGAGCAGCGGCTTCCCGCTGCCCCGGGACACGGTCCTGCGTGCCGCCCTGGGGCGCGAAAGCCAAACCTGCTGCGAGTACCGCACCGCCCATGCGGTGACGTTGTGGCCATTGCAGGTCAGCCAGGCCGAGTACTTCGGTAACCCGTCCGCCGTGCTCGGGCGCCTGGCTGCCAGCACCCCCAAGGCCAAGGCCGGCCTGCGCCTGACCCTGCGCACCGGTGCCGAACTGCCGTTCAATAGTCTGGCCCTGGACAACCTGCCGTTGTACCTCAACGGTGCAGACGAGCAGCCCTTTCGCCTCTATGAACAGCTGCTGGGCAACGCCTGCGCCGTCTTCGCCCGTCAGCCCGGCGGCGATTGGGTAGAACGCCTGCCACAGGATGCACTGCGTTCCGTGGGATTCGACGATACCGACGCCGCGCTGCCCGTGGTCTCGCGAGCCTTCCAGGGCTATCGCCTGTTGCAGGAATACTTCGCCCTGCCCCGCCGCTTTCTGTTTGTCGACTTCACCGGGTTGAGCCGGGCAGTCAAACGCTGCGAGGGTCAGGAGCTGGAATTGATCGTGCTGTTCGACCGTCATGATCCGAGCCTGGAAGGCAGCGTCGGTGCCGCGCAGTTCCTGCCGTTCTGCACCCCGGCAATCAACTTGTTTCCCAAGCGCCTGGATCGCATCCACTTGTCGGAACGGGTGAATGAACATCACGTGATCGCCGACCGTACCCGGCCGATGGATTTCGAGATTCATTCCCTGACCGCCCTCACCGGCCATGGCACCGGGTCGGAACAGCCTTTTTTGCCGTTCTATGCCGTCCGCGATCCGTCTCGCTACGGCCGCGATCAGGCGTATTACACCGTGCGGCGCGAACCCCGCATGCTGTCCAGCGGCCAGCGGCGCAACGGCCCACGTTCGACTTACATCGGCAGCGAAACCTTCGTCAGCCTGGTGGACAGCCAGCAGGCGCCCTATCGCCACGACCTGCGCCAATTGGGCGTAACGGCGTTGTGCACCAACCGCGACCTGCCGCTGTTCATGAGCGTGGGCAACAGCAAGACCGACTTCACCCTGGCCGACAGTGCACCGGTAGCAGCCGTGCGCTGCGTAGCGGGCCCGAGCCGCCCACGCGCCAGCCATGCCCACGACGCCAAGGCCTGGCGGTTGATCAGCCAGCTTTCGCTCAACTACTTGTCCCTCAGCGAGCAAGGCCAGGGCGCCGCCGCCCTGCGCGAGCTGCTGCGCCTGTATGGCGACGACAATGATGCAGCCTTGCAGTTGCAGATCGAAGGCCTGCGCGAAGTCAGCAGCAAAGCCTGCACCCGACGCCTGCCAATGCCGGGCCCGATCGTGTTTGGCCGCGGCCTGGAGATCACCCTGGAATTTGATGAAAACGCGTTTCGTGGCACTGGCGTCTTTTTGCTCGGTGCAGTCTTCGAGCGCTTCCTGGCACGCTACGTGTCGATCAACAGTTTTACCGAGACGGTGATCCGTACCACCGAACGCGGCGAGATCATGCGATGGAAAGCCAAACCCGGACGCCGTCCGACCCTGTGAGTACCCTGGACGCGATGCATCAGGAGCCCTGGGAATACGACTTCTTCCAGGCATTACGGCGCATCGAGTGTGAATCGCCTGAGCTCCCGCGCCTGGGCCATTCGTTACGCCTGGCCGACGACCCCTTGCGCCTTGGGCAACAGGCCGATTGCACCTTCGCCCCCGCGACCCTGGCCTCGGTACAGCCGGGCATCGACGGTTCGCCGGCGCGTCTGGAGCAGTTCTTTTTCGGCCTCGGCGGCCCCAACGGCCCGTTGCCGCTGCACCTCACCGAATATGTGCGCGAACGCCAGCGCAACAACGCCGACAGCACCAGCAAACGCTTTCTGGATGTGTTCCATCATCGCCTGCTGAGCCTGTTTTACCGGGCCTGGGCCGAAGCCCGGCCGACAGTCAGCCATGATCGCCCGGACGATGACTACTGGTCGGCACGTCTGGCAGCACTGAGCGGTCGAGGCATGCCGAGCCTGCTCAAACAAGGGCTGATACCCGACACGGCGAAGCTGCATTACAGCGGTCATCTGTCGGCACAAACCCGTTACCCCGACGGTTTGAAGGCAATTATCGGCGAGTACTTCGGCCTGCCGGTGGAGATCGAAGAGTACGTCGGCCAATGGCTGGTGCTGCCGGAGCGCAGCCGCGTGGGCGTGAGCGCCCATCAATTGGGCGTGGATTTTTGCCTGGGCCGCTGCGTCTGGGATCGCCAGCACAAATTCCGCATTCGCCTGGGGCCGCTCGAGCTGGATGACTATATGAGCATGTTGCCCGGCAGCCCATCCTTCAATGAGCTGGTGGCCTGGGTGGCCGAATACCTGGGCCATGAACTGGACTGGGATCTGAACCTGGTTCTGAAACAGCCCGAAGTGCCGACGCTGCAACTCAATGGCCGCTTCCGCCTGGGGTTCAATACCTGGGTGGGCAAGCCCGCAAAAGATGCCAAGGACTTAATACTGGCCCGGCATTATGCCGAGCAAGCCAACACCTCACAGATCTCAAGGAGCCAAGAGCATGGGTGAAATCAGTCGCGCCGCGTTGTTCGGCAAACTCAACAGCGTGGCCTACAAAGCCATCGAAGCCGCCACCGTGTTCTGCAAGTTGCGTGGCAACCCTTATGTGGAACTGGCTCACTGGTTTCATCAGTTGCTGCAATTGCAGGATTCGGACCTGCACCGCCTCATCCGCCAGTTCAATATCGAGCCGGCGCGCCTGGCCCGGGACCTGACCGAAGCCCTGGACCGTTTGCCACGGGGCTCGACATCAATCACTGACTTGTCTTCCCATGTGGAAGAAGCCGTGGAGCGTGGCTGGGTCTACGGCAGCCTGATGTTCGGCGAAAGCCAGGTGCGTACCGGCTACCTGGTGCTGGGCATCCTCAAGACGCCGAGCCTGCGCCACGGGCTGCTCGGGCTGTCGGCCGAGTTTGACAAGATCAAGGTCGAGGCCCTGAGCGAGCGGTTCGACGAATACGTCGGCGACTCGCCGGAAAATGCGCTCAGCGCCAGCGATGGTTTCAACGCCGGCAGCGTACCCGGTGAAGCCAGCGGCGCCATGGCCCCCAGCGCCATGGGCAAGCAGGAAGCGCTCAAGCGTTTTACCGTCGACCTCACCGAGCAGGCCCGCAATGGCAAGCTTGACCCGATCGTCGGCCGTGACGAAGAGATCCGTCAGCTGGTGGACATCCTCATGCGTCGTCGTCAGAACAACCCGATTCTGACCGGTGAAGCCGGCGTCGGTAAAACCGCCGTGGTCGAAGGCTTTGCCCTGCGCATCGTCGCCGGTGACGTGCCGCCGGCGCTCAAAGACGTGGAACTGCGCAGCCTCGATGTCGGCCTGTTGCAGGCCGGCGCGAGCATGAAAGGTGAATTCGAACAACGCCTGCGCCAGGTCATCGAAGACGTCCAGGCCTCGCCGAAACCGATCATCCTGTTCATCGACGAAGCCCACACGCTGGTCGGTGCCGGTGGCGCCGCCGGTACCGGGGATGCGGCCAACCTGTTGAAACCGGCCCTGGCCCGGGGCACGTTGCGCACCGTGGCCGCCACGACGTGGGCCGAGTACAAGAAGCACATTGAAAAAGACCCGGCCCTGACTCGTCGCTTCCAGGTGGTGCAAGTGGCCGAGCCGTCGGAAGACAAGGCGTTGCTGATGATGCGCGGCGTGGCCTCGACGATGGAAAAACACCATCAGGTGCAGATCCTCGACGAAGCCCTGGAAGCGTCGGTCAAGCTGTCTCACCGCTACATCCCGGCGCGCCAGTTGCCGGACAAATCCGTGAGCCTGCTGGACACCGCCTGCGCCCGGGTCGCCATCAGCCTGCATGCCGTGCCGGCCGAAGTGGACGACAGCCGTCGGCGCATCGAGGCGTTGGAAACCGAACTGCAGATCATCGCCCGCGAGCACGCCATCGGCATCGTCATCGGCGCCCGCCAAATCCAAAGCGAAAACCTGCTGAGTGCCGAACGCGAACGCCTCGCCGAGCTGGAAAGTCGCTGGGCCGAAGAGAAAACCCTGGTAGACGAATTGCTCGCCACCCGCGCCACCCTGCGCGAGCGCGTCGGTGTGGTGGACAGCGAGGACGGCAGCGAGACCAGCCACGCCTTGCGCGAAAAACTGGTGGACCTGCAACAGCGTCTCAGCGCCCTGCAAGGCGAAACCCCGTTGATCCTGCCGACTGTGGATTACCAGGCCGTAGCCTCGGTGGTCGCCGACTGGACTGGTATTCCGGTGGGCCGCATGGCCCGTAACGAACTGGAAACCGTGCTCAACCTCGACCAGCACTTGAARAAACGCATCATCGGCCAGGACCACGCTTTGCAGATGATCGCCAAGCGCATCCAGACCTCCCGCGCCGGCCTCGACAACCCGAGCAAACCGATTGGCGTGTTCATGCTCGCCGGCACCTCCGGCGTGGGCAAGACCGAAACCGCCCTGGCCCTGGCCGAAGCCATGTACGGCGGCGAGCAGAACGTCATCACCATCAACATGAGCGAATTCCAGGAAGCCCACACGGTGTCCACGCTCAAGGGCGCACCACCGGGTTACATCGGTTATGGCGAAGGTGGCGTGCTGACCGAAGCCGTGCGGCGCAAACCTTACAGTGTGGTGCTGCTGGACGAGGTGGAAAAAGCCCACCCGGACGTGCATGAGATCTTCTTCCAGGTCTTCGACAAAGGCGTGATGGAGGACGGCGAAGGTCGCGTGATCGACTTCAAGAACACCTTGATTCTGCTGACCACCAACGCTGGCACCGAGCTGATTGCCCGGGTCTGCAAAGACCCGCAAAACGTGCCCGAGCCCGAAGAAATCGCCAAGGCCCTGCGCCAACCGCTGCTGGAGATTTTCCCGCCGGCCTTGCTGGGCCGCCTGGTGACCATTCCGTACTACCCGCTCAGCGACGAGATGCTCAAGGCCATTACCCGCCTGCAACTCAACCGCATCAAGAAGCGCGTGGAGAACACCCACAAAGTGGCGTTCGAGTACGATGATGAGGTGATCAACCTGATCGTCTCCCGTTGCACCGAAACTGAAAGTGGTGGGCGGATGATCGACACCATCCTGACCAACAGCCTGCTACCGGACATGAGCCGCGAGTTCCTCACCCGCATGCTCGAAGGCAAGGCGCTGGCAGGGGTACGGATCAGCGCCCGGGACAACGAATTGCACTACGACTTCAGCGACGCCGCATGACCTGAGCAGAACACGGTCAATGTGGGAGCGGGCTTGCTCGCGAATGCAATCTGTCAGCGACATTGATATTGGCTGACACACCGCCTTCGCCGGTTCCGGCAGGGAAAAAGTGGCGCGAGCCCGTCATAAGATGGCGGTGCCGCGGTTGGTACCCGGCTGGACAATCAACAGTTCGTCCAGTTCACGCTTCCTGCAACGCATAACAAACGGCAGTGCAGCATCCGGGTCACGCTTAAATAGATCAAAGGTCGCGCGATCAACTTCATAGTATTCCTCGTAGTCGACCATGCCGTTGCTGACCGGTATAGATACATAAAATCGGCCCGAGTCTTGTTCGAAGCCCACGGAGAACATGTGTTCGCGACTTACCAAAACATCTTGAAATTTCACGGTCATCTCTAAAACTCTAATGCCGTTCAACTGAGGTCGTTTAGTGGAATGCTTCCGACATCGATTACATCCAGCGATCCATAACTCATCAGATATTGGCAGGCACGCAGTCCGGTCCTCCAAGCTTGTCCCTGACGTTCAGGGCGATACGCATCAACGGCTCCCATAAACCGTTCTCGCTGTTCCAACTGCCACCCGCCCAACGTGTATCCAGGATAAGCGCTGCCTTATTGATCTCAAGCTGCCTTCGAAGGGCTAAGGCCACGGACCCCATGTCGATTTCGAACAGCTCGGCATAGAGCCCATCGGGCTCTTCGCGCTTTTGGCTCAGGCAAAATCGGTAATTCCAAACCCAGCCCGCTGCGGCATAGATCGCCCGATTACGATCGGGGTAGGTCGCGAGAAGCTTGAGAAGAGCCGCCACGAAGCATGCAGGGAAGCTGGCGTCGCGGGTCTGCTGCCAGTAACGCAACACCAGCAAATCGAAGGCCACGAAGATATTTTGCGGTTCCTCGTAGTCGTTTTTGGCTTCTTGAAAGTAGAACGGCTCGCCTACGAGGAATTTATCCAACTCATCATTGGCCAGGGCAAGCAGCAATACATTCTCTGGATGGGTACTCATTGAAAGCTTTCCCCTTGTTGCCATGACTCAGGCGTCCGTAAGAAGGTATTGGTCGGGCTGCGTCCACGAGATTCTCAAAAACTTACCGCTCAGCAAACCCATGTCCCGAAGGTATTCAAAGACTTCAGACGGGCACCATTCCTTACCCGCCGAAAAGGCCGCTCCCAGTAAACGTAGAGCATCAAATACCCTAGCCTTCTGCTTATCGTCCGGGACATCCAAAAAATAAACATCATTCTCTGCCGTCTTCGAAAACCCGATAGCATGCAAAGCGGAGTCCAGCGTGCGATCAATAATTCGAACGCGAATTGAGTCAGCGTCTGCTTTTTCCACGTATGCCTTTAGCGCTTCACTTAGCTTAAAAATATTGATGCTCTGGTCCTGCCAGGTATCGGGGGTTTCAAGATCGGTTTCTTGAATGCGGTAAAAGGTCACAGTAATCGCCTTCCATGGACGTGAGGTGACGCGCGGAGGAGCCGATATTCAGGTAATGCCTGGCAACATTCAAGAACCTGGTTCCTCTCCCTCAACTAACGAACTACATTATGACTTCAGCGCCACCGCCCTGGCGGTCGCGCGTCTCTGTACGAACTGCCGAAGGCCGCAATCTCTTGATCTTTAAAGTCAAAAGGCTGCAATCTTCGGCAGCGTCAAAAGGATTGCGACAGCGAATAAGGACAGCCCATGTTATTCAACCAAGCCTCACGCCTGGCAAAAATCACCAGCCCCCTGGGGCCTGAGGTGCTGTTGCTCAAAGACATGGGTGGCGGCGAAGAGCTGGGGCGGCTGTTCAACTATGAGTTGCAGCTGCACTCGCTGGACAATGCCATCGACCTCAACCAGTTGCTCGGCAAACCCATGTCCCTGAGCCTGCAACTGGACGGCGGTGGCGAACGTCATTTCCATGGCATCGTTGCCCGCTGCAGCCAGAATGTCGACCAGGGCCAGTTCGCCAGCTACCAGGTCACGCTGCGGCCTTGGCTTTGGCTGCTGACCCGCACCTCCGATTGCCGGATTTTCCAGAACCTGAGCATCCCGCAAATCATCAAGCAGGTGTTTCGCGACCTCGGCTTTTCCGATTTCGAAGATGCCCTGAGCCGGCCCTATCGCGAGTGGGAATACTGCGTGCAGTATCGCGAAACCAGTTTCGATTTCGTCAGCCGCCTGATGGAGCAGGAAGGGATCTACTACTTCTTCCGCCATGAACAGGGTCGTCATGTGTTGGTGTTGGCCGATGCCTACGGCGCTCACACCAGTGCGCCCGGCTACGCCTCGGTGCCCTACTACCCCAGGAATGAGCAGCAGCGCGAACGCGATCACATCCACGATTGGCACCTGGCCCAGGAAGTCCAGCCGGGGTCGCTGGAACTCAACGACTATGATTTCCAGCGCCCCAGCGCGCGTATCGACGTGCGCTCGGCCATGCCCCGTCCGCACACCGCCGGCGATTATCCGCTGTACGACTACCCCGGCACTTATGTGCAAAGCGAAGACGGCGAACATTACGCCCGCACCCGCATCGAAGCCTTGCAGACCCTGCACGAACAGGTCGAGCTGGCCGGCAACGCCCGAGGCCTGGGCTCGGGTCATTTGTTCAGCCTCACCGGCTTCAGCCGCCAGGACCAGAACCGTGAATACCTGATCGTCGGCACCCGCTATTACATTTCCCAGGAAAGCGGGGAAACCGGTGGCGGTGCGCCTTCGACACAGTTCGAAAGCAGCCTGACCTGCATCGACGCCCAACAAAGCTACCGCCCGCTGCCCAACACCCACCGCCCAATCGTCAAGGGCCCGCAGACCGCGTTGGTGGTGGGCCCCAAAGGCGAGGAAATCTGGACCGATCAGTTTGGCCGGGTGAAGGTGCATTTCTATTGGGACCGGCATGATCAGTCCAACGAAAACAGCTCGTGCTGGATTCGCGTGTCACAGTCCTGGGCCGGTAAAAACTGGGGCTCGATGCAGATCCCGCGGATCGGCCAGGAAGTCATCGTCAGCTTCCTCGAAGGCGACCCGGACCGGCCGATCATCACCGGCCGCGTCTACAACGCCGAACAGACCGTGCCCTACGACTTGCCGGAAAACGCCACCCAGAGCGGCATGAAAAGCCGTTCGAGCAAGGGTGGCACGCCGGCGAATTTCAACGAAATCCGCATGGAAGACAAAAAAGGCGCCGAGCAGTTGTACATCCATGCCGAGCGCAATCAGGACATCGTGGTCGAGGTCGATGAAAGCCACTCGGTGGGCCACGACCGCAACAAGAGCATCGGGCATGACGAGACGGTGACCATCGGCAACAACCGTCTGCGCATCGTCAAGCAGGAAGACATTCTGTCGGTGGGCCAGCGCAAGACCGACAGCATCAGCCAGAGCTACGTCATCGAAGTGGGCGAGAACCTGCGGCTGGTCTGTGGTGAAAGCATCCTGGAGCTCAATGCCAGCGGCCAGATCAATCTGACCGGCGTGCAAATCAGCTTCTATGCCAGCGGTGACGCCGAGATCAACACCGGCGGCGTACTGCACCTGAACAACGGTGGTGGCCCTGGCGCCACGCCTGACGGCCAGGGCGTCAAGGCCAGCATCGACGCCAACATCAATGCCGCATTCCCCAAGCCCAAGGGTTAACCACGAGATTTAGGCGCCATGACTTATCGCATCAATGAATTCCAGTTCCAACTGCCGGCAGGCGAGCTGCAAGACGCGACGATCAACAT
Source organism: Pseudomonas sp. 05N432 (assembly GCF_056396945.1). Lineage (NCBI taxonomy): Bacteria > Pseudomonadati > Pseudomonadota > Gammaproteobacteria > Pseudomonadales > Pseudomonadaceae > Pseudomonas > Pseudomonas sp. 05N432. The sequence continues at coordinate 34,528 of NZ_JBFTMM010000030.1, forward strand.
CCTCAAGTTCGCCGAACTGGGCACTTCGCTGATCGTCAGCCGCAGCTTGCTGGCCGACGGCGAAACCCTGCAAAGCAACTTCGACGACCAGCTCAAACGCCTGGAAAAACAAGTGCAGGATTTGCGTTTTCAACCGGGCGTCGCCGTGCGCCTGGGTGCCAACCAGGACGTCGAAGGCATCGAGTTGCGCAGCCAGTTCAACAAGGGCAACGACAAAGTCTTCCAGTACCAATTGGCGCTGGTGTTGCCCGGCACCCGCAAAATGCTCGCCCTGAGCTACGTGAAGGCCGAAAAACTCGGCGATGCCGAAGCCGCGCATTGGGCGACCATCAAGAATTCGCTGTTGTTCGACGTTCCGGCCTCATGAGCACCCTGCATGTCTGAGGCACTCTGAAGATGGAACAACTGGAAGACGATTACCCTGGCGATGCCGAATGGCAGGATTTCGTGGATTTGTATAACAAAGTCTATCTCGACGACGATGCCCGCACGCTGGCGAAAGCCTTGAATGGCAACCTCGATATGGCGGTCGTCCTCAACGGTAAAAGAGGGCTTGAGGAAGGATTGTGGTGGATCGAACAGCAAGTGCCCGCCCTCGGTAACATACGGCCAGCCGATTGCCTCAAGAATCAGAAGCTGATCAAACGCCTGAGAATGGCGCTGATGAGTATGCCGTAACCAACAAGGAGAACGGTGCAATGGAAGGCATACAATTGCGCAACAAGCGCAACGATTACGCAGCCGTCAGACGCTTGCGCCGGATGAACATCCCGCATGTCTGACGCACTCTGGGCCGCCCGGTTGGGCGATGCACTCGACCACACCTCGATGATGGCCGACATTCTTGGCGGCGTGCTTGAGGTGGCGGCGAACATTGCGATTACCGCGCTGGCCACCGCCGCCGTGGTCGCGGCCACCGGCATCACCGTCGCCACCGGCGGCCTCGGTTGCTTTCTGCTCGGTGCGGTAGTGGGCACCATCGTCGGTCTCGCCATGAGCAAGACCGGGGCCGACAAGGGTTTAAGCAACCTGTGCGAGAGTTTCAGCAATTCGCTGTTTCCGCCCACGGTGCAGGCGACGATTCTCACCGGTTCCACCAACACCCTGATCAACAGCATTCCCGCCGCCCGCGCCGCCGGGGCGATCCCGTCCCATGTCGCGCCGGCAGGCACCGAGCTGGAGGCACCCGAGCCCGAAGCCGAGCCCAGCTATCTGGACATGGCCGAGAGCTTCTTCTCCCAGATGTGGCGCCCCACCGTCGCCACCCCGGCGCCCGGTGCCGTGCCCAAGCCGCTGGACCTGGTCACCTGCATGAAGCATCCGCCGATGCCGCCGCAGTTTCTGGCCGAGGGCTCGGACAAAGTCACCATCAACGGCCAACCGGCCGTGCGCAGCGGCGACCGCACCACCTGCGATGCCAAGGTCGTATCGTCCGGGCTGATCTCATCGAACGTGACCATCGGTGGCGGTTCGGTGGTGGTACGCGAGATCCGCAGCGGCAAGACCCCGGGCGTGGGGCTGGCGGTCACCGCGTTGCTGATGCTCAAGGGCGGCAAAGGCAAATTCTTCAGCAAACTGCCGTGCATGCTGATCGGCGGCGCGACGTCGATGGCTGTCAGCAGCGCCATGAGCGCGATGGCCAACGCGGCCATGGGTTCGTCGAACCCGGTGCACGCCGCGACCGGGGCCAAGGTGCTGGGGGGGGACGATGAGCTGGACTTCGTGCTGCCCGGTGTCTTGCCGATCGATTGGCAGCGCTTCTACAACAGCCGCGACGAGCGCCGCGACGGGGTGTTCGGCGCCGGCTGGAGCGTGTCCTACGAAGTGTGCGTGGAAATCCTGCCTCACCCGGAGGGCGGGGAAACGCTGGTCTACACCGATGAGCAGGCCCGGCGCATCGACATGGGTTCGATCCCCTTGGGCGGCGCGGTGTTCAGTGCCGGTGAAGGGCTGAGCGTTCGACGGCACGTTAATGGGCAGTTGTTGATTGAAAGCGATGACGGGTTGTATCGGCTGTTCGACGGTACACCCGGTAATCCGTCCTTGTTGCGCCTGAATCAGCTCGGTGACCGCAACGACAACCGCATCCACCTCGACTATGACGAAACCGGACAATTGTCGCGCCTGCGGGACACCTTCGATCTGGTGCAGGTCGAGCTGATTCATGAAGGCGGTCGCGTGGCTCGGGTGGAACGCCTGTACCCCGACCAACGTCGCGAAGTGCTCGTCAGCTATGGCTACGACGCAATGAGCAATCTGGCCGAGGTGCGCGACGCCACCGGCCAGGTGCAACGGCGCTTCAGCTACGACGCCGGGCGGCGGATGGTCGAGCACCAGCTGCCCACGGGGCTGCGGTGTTTCTATGAATGGGCGTTAGTTGAAGACCTTGAATGGCGCGTGGTCCGCCACTGGACCGACGAGGGCGATACTTACCGGTTCGACTATGACCTCGTCGCCGGTGTCACGCGCATCACCGATGGCTCGCAGCGCATCAGTACACGGCGCTGGAACAGCCAGCACCAGATCACCGAGTACACCGACAACCTCGGCCAGACCTGGCAGTTCGAGTGGAACGACGAACGCCAACTGCTCAGCGCCACCGACCCGCTGGGCGGGCGCTACGAATACAGCTACGACGACGCCGGCAACCTGATCGGCGAAACCGACCCGCTGGGCCGCAGTGACTCGACCCTATGGCTGGAACACTGGGCCTTGCCGCTGGTGGAAACCGATGCCGCCGGCAACAGTTGGCAATATCGCTACGATCAGCGCGGCAACTGCATCGCCGAGACCGATCCGCTGGGCCACATCACCCGCTACCGCTATGACACCCACGGCCAGGTCGTCGAGATCATCGACGCCACCGGCAAAAGCAAAAGGCTGCGCTGGAACCCGTTCGGCCAACTGGTCGAACACATCGATTGCTCGAGTTATCCGACGCGGTTCAGCTACGACAACCGGGGCTATCTGCAAACGATCACCGATGCCCTCGGCGAACGCACCCAATTCAGCTACGACGCCCAGGGGCGGTTGCTCAGCAGCCAGTTGCCGGACGGCCGCACCGAGCAATATCAGCGCGACGTCAGCGGCCAGCTGACCGGTTATACCGACCCGGCCGGGCACACCACGCTCTATCAACATAACCGTCGCGGCCAGGTACGCCAGCGCACCGACGCCCATGGTCGGCAGGTGCAGTTCGGGTACGACAGCTATGGGCGGCTGAACGCGCTGACCAATGAGAACGGTGAAAGTTATCGGTTCGCCTGGGATGCTGGAGACCGGCTGACCGAACAACAAGACCTCGACGGCAGCGCCAAGCGCTACACCTATGACCTGCTGGATAACGTCGCGGCGGTCACGGCGATTCCGGCACCTTACGGCAACGGCCTGGCCGTCGTCCCCGAAGCACCGCCGGCCCCCATCGTTCATCGCCTGGAACGCGACGCCGTTGGCCGGCTGATCGCCAAAGTCACCGACGATGGCCGCACCGACTACAGCTACGACCCGCTGGACCAGCTCACCGCCGTCACCTTCACCGACAACCACGGCAACGCACAAACCCTGAGCTTCGCCTACGACGCCCTCGGCCAGTTGCTCGCAGAACAAAGCACGGCCGGCAGCCTGCACCACCACTACGACGAACTCGGCAACCTGATCCAGACCCAACTACCCGACGGGCGCTGGCTCAATCGCCTGTACTACGGCAGCGGCCACCTGCACCAGATCAACCTCGACGGCCAGGTCATCAGCGACTTCGAACGCGACCGCCTGCACCGCGAAGTGCTACGCACCCAGGGCCAGATCAGCACCCGCAGCGAATACGACCGTAGCGGCCGCTTGCGCTCACGCCAACGCCGTCACAGCAGCCAGCCATCACTGATGCCGGCAGCGGTGCAAAAACACTTCGAGTACGACCCCGCCGACAACCTGATCGGCAAACTCGACCAGCAACCCGCCGCGCAACACCGCCAACTGCTGCACTACGACGCCACCGGCCGCATCATCGCCAGCCAGGACAGCCTGCACGGCCAGCGCGAAACCTTCGCCTACGACGCCGCCGCCAACCTGCTGGACTCCCCGCAACCCGGTGCCGGGCTGGTGGTGCACAACAAACTGCTGACCTATCAGGACAAGCGTTATCGCTA
>NZ_JBFTMM010000031.1:0-56915 GCF_056396945.1 Pseudomonas sp. 05N432
AGTTTTCAAAGTTTCCTTTGCAACTTCAACCACTTGCGCTTCCTTCAACCACTTGCGCTTCCGATCTCTCGTTAGCGGGAGGCGAATTCTACAGCGTTACTCGCTGCTGTCAACACCTCTTTTTCTCCGCTTTCGACCGAGACGATCGAACCGCTAAAAGAGCCAAACAACACCGCTCTTTCAACTCCTTCGGACTTCGATGAACTGAAGCGTAACCACTGCCGAAAACCGCGTAACTCTTTGTTTACCAAGGAGTTTTCCGTTTCGACTGCGCCGGAAGTGGGGCGAATTATAGACGTCCAGAATCTGCCGTCAAGGGTTAATTACGCTTTTGTTGCAGAAGGTGCATTTCTGGTCATTAAACGAGGGATTCGGCGCATTACAGAGGGTGCTCGCAGCATTAATAGCAGTGCGCCTATAGATGCATAGATCACCCACTCCTTTAGATCCGCCCGAACTATCCAAAGCATATGCAGCAATCCAAGGCCAAGAATCACATAGACCAAGCGATGCAACTTTTTCCAACGGACACCCAATCGTCGCTGACTATAACGATTGGATGTAACCGCCAGCGCCAGAAGACCAAGGAATCCCAGACTGCCGACAATAATGTACGGCCGCTTGCTCAGTTCTACCCCCAACTGAGACCAATCAAGACCGAGAATGAAAACCAGATAGCCACTCAAATGCAGAACAACGTAAGCGAAGCACCACAGCCCGAGCTGCCGCCGAATGGCAATCCACCCCGCCCATCCTGTCAGCCTCTGTATAGGCGTCATGCTCAAGGTGACCAATAGCAGGATCAAAGCCCCCAACCCCAGTCGATCCACCAGCACTTTCCCGGGATCCGGCCCCAAGGCAAAACTCCAGGCTTCATACAGCCAGAGTAATGGCCACACCGATGCAACTATAAAGACGCTAATGCGCCACACTGGAAAGCGCATCAGTAATTCTTCCGCAGATCGAGGCCTGTATAGAGAGACGCGACTTCATCTGCGTAGCCATTGAACATCTGTGTCTCACGCACATTAGGCTTGAACAGCCCGCTAGGCAGGCGCCGCTCCCTGGCCTGAGTCCAACGCGGATGATCAACCGTCGGGTTCACGTTCGCGTAAAAGCCATACTCATCGGACGCGATGCTCTGCCAGGTGGTTTTCGGCTGCTCGCTGACCAGACTGATACGTACGATGGATTTGACGCTCTTGAACCCGTATTTCCAAGGCACCACCAAGCGCAACGGAGCGCCGTTCTGGTTGGGCAGCTCACGGCCATACATGCCGACCGCAAGAATCGCCAACGGATTCATCGCCTCATCCAGACGCAGCCCTTCTACATAAGGCCAGTCGATCAAGGCAAAACCAGAGCGCTGCCCCGGCATGGTCTTGGGGTCCTGCAAAGTTTCAAAACGAATGTATTTCGCCTTGGAGGTCGGTTCGACCTGACGGAGCAACGCCGAGATGGGAAAGCCGATCCACGGAATCACCATCGACCACGCTTCCACACAGCGCAGGCGATAGATGCGCTCCTCCAACTGATACGGCTTCATGAAGTCCTCCAGCGCATAACGCCCTGGCTTATTCACCTCACCATCGACAACCACAGACCACGGCTCGGTTTTCAGCGCGCCAGCGTTCTGCGCGGGATCGCCCTTGTCAGTACCGAACTCGTAGAAGTTGTTGTAGTGCGTCGCGTCCTTGAATGGCGTGATCGCCTCATCCTTGACGGTCACTGCTCCCCATTTGGTAGCAGGGAGTTTTTCGGAAAACCAGGAAGGTGCCTTGCCCGGTTCGACATCCGCGTACCGAGCCGCGCTGTCAGCGCTGGCCCATCGTGGCAGGCCGCTGACCGCCATACCGGCGATCACCCCACCAAGCACACTGCGACGAGAGAGATAGAGAGACTCAGGCGTGACGTCCGACTCATGACAGTCGGACGACTTGGGAAACTTGAATAACATGGCAACTCCGCAGAATTGGAGGACAGATGCACCAATAGACTGCGGAGTATGGGGGAAATTACATCACTCGGCGTTTTTGTGCCGACGAAGATGCAACAGGTACTGCACCGGGCCAGAAGCTGCATAGGCGAGAAAAACCAGCAGCAGAATGCGTGGCGGATCGCTGAAGACCACCGCAAACACCAGCACCACAGCCAGGATCGCCACGAAAGGTACACGCCCCTTCAGGTCCAGCTCTTTGAAGCTGTTGTACTTGATATTGCTGACCATCAGCATCCCGGCGGCGGCAACCATCAGCGCAACCAGGAAGGACATCTTGGAGCCCTGAATCCCGTAATCACTGAATGCCCAGACAATGCCTGCAACTACACCGGCAGCCGCCGGACTGGCCAGACCGATGAAGTAACGTTTATCCGCAGTGCCGACCTGAGTATTGAAGCGCGCCAGACGTAATGCCGCGCCCGCAACATAGATGAAGGCAACCATCCAGCCAACCTTGCCCATATCCCCCAGCGCCCAGCCAAATGCCAGCAATGCCGGCGCGACACCAAAGGCGACCATGTCCGACAGCGAGTCGTACTCGGCACCGAAGGCGCTTTGGGTATTGGTCATGCGCGCTACCCGGCCATCAAGGCCGTCGAGGACCATGGCGACGAAAATCGCGATCGCCGCAAAAGCAAAGTACTTGCTCGCACTTGCAGCATCACCGGCACTCAAGGCGCTCTGTGCGCTCATCGAGTTGATGATGGAATAGAACCCTGCGAACAGGTTCGCAGTAGTGAACAGATTCGGCAGAAGATAGATACCACGATGCCGGACTTTACGGCCTTCAGCGTCATGCCCTTCTTCGACATGCTCATCGATGGGTAGCAGGCTTTCGGCGTCAGAGGCCTGGTTTGGCTCTTCGGGACGTTCGCTCATGGACATTACCTTGCAACGGTGTGGAAAGTTTCGACAGGTGTCAGCGACAACGGTTCGGCCGCAAACGATGCAGCTTTATACCAGAACCGACCACTCAAACGAAAAAACGCGGCCTAAGCCGCGTTTTCTGTACAAACTCGTGACTTAGTTTTTGGCTTTGTCGACGATTTTGTTGGCACCGATCCACGGCATCATCGAGCGCAGCTGCTCGCCGATGATCTCGATGCCGTGTGCAGCGTTGTTACGACGCTTGGCGGTCATCGAAGGATAGCCGGTAGCACCTTCGCTGATGAACATCTTGGCGTATTCGCCGTCCTGAATACGTTTCAGGGCATTACGCATAGCCTGACGGGATTCAGCGTTGATGACTTCAGGGCCGGTAACGTACTCGCCGTATTCGGCGTTGTTGGAGATCGAGTAGTTCATGTTGGCGATACCGCCTTCGTACATGAGGTCAACGATCAGCTTCAGTTCGTGCAGGCATTCGAAGTAGGCCATTTCTGGCGCGTAGCCAGCTTCAACCAGGGTTTCGAAACCGGCCTTGACCAGTTCAACGGTACCGCCGCACAGAACGGCTTGTTCGCCGAACAGGTCGGTTTCGGTCTCGTCCTTGAAGGTGGTTTCGATGATGCCGGTACGACCACCGCCAACGCCAGCAGCGTAGGACAGTGCAACGTTTTTGGCGTTGCCGGAAGCATCCTGATAGATAGCGATCAGGTCAGGGATACCGCCGCCTTTTACGAACTCGGAACGCACGGTGTGGCCCGGAGCTTTCGGCGCGATCATGATCACGTCGAGGTCAGCGCGCGGCACAACCTGGTTGTAGTGGATCGCGAAGCCGTGGGAGAAGGCCAGGGTGGCGCCTTTCTTGATGTTCGGCTCGATTTCATTCTTGTACAGGGCAGACTGGAACTCGTCCGGGGTCAGGATCATGACCAGGTCGGCTGCAGCAACAGCGGAAGCAACGTCAGTCACTTTCAGGCCGTGTGCTTCGGCTTTGGCAACAGTGGCCGAACCTTTACGCAGGCCGACAGTAACGTCAACGCCGGAGTCTTTCAGGTTGCACGCTTGAGCGTGGCCCTGGGAACCGTAACCGATGATGGCAACTTTCTTGCCCTGGATGATCGACAGGTCGCAGTCTTTATCGTAGAAAACTTTCATGAATTTCCCCTATATATCCAGGCCGTTCAGGCCATTCGCTAATTTGGTTTAGATGCTGAGTACTTTGTCGCCACGGGCAATCCCGGTGACGCCACTGCGTACGGTTTCCAGAATCGAGGCAGTGCCGATCGACTGAATGAAACTGTCGAGCTTATCGCTGGTACCGGTCAATTGAACGGTATACACGCTGGCACTGACATCGACGATCTGCCCACGATAAATATCGGTAGTGCGTTTGATCTCGGCGCGCTGGGCGCCGGTGGCCTTGACCTTGACCAGCATCAGTTCGCGCTCGATATGAGCGCTTTCCGACAGGTCGACCAGCTTGACCACTTCGATCAGCTTGTTCAGGTTCTTGGTGATCTGCTCGATGATTTCATCGTGGCCAACAGTGGTCAGCGTCAGACGCGACAGGGTCGGGTCTTCGGTAGGTGCCACGGTCAGGCTCTCGATGTTGTAGTTGCGCTGCGAGAACAGGCCGACTACACGAGACAGAGCGCCCGGTTCRTTTTCCAGAAGCAAGGAAATAATATGCCGCATGATTACGTACGCTCCGTCTTGCTCAGCCACATATCGCGCATGGAGCCGTCTTTGATCTGCATCGGATAGACGTGCTCGCTGGTGTCGACCGAAATATCGAGCACCACCAAGCGATCTTTCATGGCGAACGCTTCCTCCATCTTCGACTTCAAATCCTTCGAGTCGGTGATGCGCACGCCGACGTGACCATAGGCCTCTGCCAGCTTGACGAAGTCAGGCAGCGATTCCATGTAGGAGTGCGAGTGACGGCTGCCGTAACTCATGTCCTGCCACTGGCGAACCATACCCAGAACACCGTTGTTCAGGATGACGATTTTTACCGGCAAACCGTATTGCAGACAGGTGGACAGTTCCTGAATGTTCATCTGGATACTGCCCTCGCCCGTCACGCAGACGACGTCGGCATCCGGGAAGCTCAACTTGATGCCCATAGCCGCCGGGAAACCGAAGCCCATGGTGCCCAGGCCACCGGAGTTGATCCAGCGGTTCGGCTTATTGAACTTGTAGTACTGCGCCGCGAACATTTGGTGCTGGCCCACGTCGGAGGTCACAAAGGCATCGCCCTTGGTCACTTCGCAGAGGGTTTCGATCACGGTTTGCGGCTTGATAACGCTACCGTCRCCCTTTTCATACGGGAACAGGCCACGATCACCACGCCACTCGTCAACTTGCTTCCACCAGCTGGCAACAGACTCCTTGTTCGGGGTCTCGCCGATTTCCTTGAGGATCGCGACCATTTCGGTCAGGACGCTCTCAACCGGGCCAACGATAGGCACGTCTGCCTTGATGGTCTTGGAAATCGAAGCCGGATCGATGTCGATGTGAATGATCTTGGCGTTCGGACAGAACTTGGCCGGGCCGTTGATCACGCGGTCATCGAAACGCGCGCCGACAGCAAGAATCACGTCAGCATGGTGCATGGCCAGGTTGGCGGTGTAGCTACCGTGCATGCCCAGCATGCCGATGAACTGACGGTCGGTGCCAGGGTAGGCGCCCAGGCCCATCAGGGTGTTGGTCACTGGCAGGTTGAGCATTTGCGCCAGCTCGGTCAGCGGCGCGGAGCCACCGCCCAGGATCACGCCACCGCCCGAATACAGCACGGGACGCTTGGCCGCCAGAAGCATTTCTGCTGCCTTGCGGATTTGCCCGGAGTGACCACGAACCGCCGGGCTGTAGGAACGCAGCTTGGCTTTTTTCGGGAAGACGTATTCGAATTTTTCGGCCGGGTTGGTCATGTCTTTCGGGATATCGACAACGACAGGACCGGGACGACCGGATTGCGCCAGGTAGAACGCTTTCTTCATGACTTCCGGGATTTCCGACGCGTGCTTGATCATGAAACTGTGTTTCACGATCGGCCGGGAGATACCGATCATGTCGGTTTCCTGGAACGCATCGGTGCCTACCATGGTGCTAGGCACCTGGCCGGAAATGATCACCATCGGAATGGAGTCCATGTAGGCCGTGGCAATACCGGTGATGGCGTTGGTTGCGCCCGGGCCGGAGGTCACCAGTACTACACCGGCTTTACCGGTAGCACGAGCATAGCCGTCAGCCATATGGGTCGCAGCCTGTTCGTGACGAACCAGGATGTGGGTCACTTCCGGCTCTTTGAACAGGGCATCGTATACATGAAGGAGAGCACCGCCCGGGTACCCGTAGATATATTTGACGCCTTCGTCACGCAAAAAGCGGACGAGCATCTCACCGCCAGATAAAAGCTCCACGTTGTTCACCTCTAAAACGCCAGAATACCGCCCACATAAGGGGACGGGTCTTAATAGGTTTACTTCTCGGCAGAGCATGAGCGACGGTGGTCGCCGACTACGTCAGCACTGACTGAGCAAGTATTGGGATCGTCCCAAGTGTTGCGGGGCTTTCCCACCCAGCGCGAGGTAACGCGTTGCGGGTGTAACAGGTCGGCGCGGATGTGCGCCTCATGATCTGCCGAGCGGGCCTGCTTCTGGCAGTCCCTCTACAGCGGACTTTGGATTCTTCTGTTTCGCCCTCTGCAAGTCAAGCCGTCAATGTGCTTTATTCGAACTAAGCGCATGAGAACGCAAGAAAAAACCTATAAATAGCAGGTGTGTTAGCTTCAATTGCGCAACCCACGACAAGGAAACGGCATGCGAACGTTGATCTTCACGGCCAGTCTGCTGATTGGCCTGAGCCCTTTGTGCATGGCCAGTCCGATCTACAAGTGGATCGATGGCCAGGGCGTTACCCATTTTGATGCACAGCCGCCTCAAGGCCAGGAAGCCACCGTAGTGAAACCCGCCCTGCCCGCAGGCAAACCGATCACACCACCGCGCAGCAGCGCGATAGGCGACCAACAGGCCATCGATAACACAGTGAAAAAGCAGGTCGCCGAGAGGCAAGCCCAGCTCAAGACGTTCTGCGAACAGGCACGAACGAACCTGGCTCAACTGCAGAACAATCCGAGGTTACGCGAGGAAGTCGACGGTGAGATGCGTCGCCTGACAGACCAACAGCGTCAGGAACGCATCACCGAAACACAAAAACAGATCCAGGATAACTGCCAGTAGACGCTGGCAGTTTCCGGCTTAGCGGGAGGTCGTGATGAGCTGATCGAACTCTTTGAGCAAGGCTTGCAACTGCTGATCCCTGCCCTGGACATTACGCGAAGCAAAGACCATCTCGGCCATTTCCTGAATGCCCGAGGCATTCGGCAGCGGCAGGTTGTTCTCGAGGATGGTCTTCATGCGTGGCAGGAAGATCCATTGCAGCCACTGCTCGAAATCCAGCGTATCGACGGAAAATGGTTCGACACTGGCCAGCGCTTCAGCGCTTGGTGGAACCTCGTCCCACCAGCCCTGAAGACGCAACTCGCGCTCGATCAGCAGCAGCTGTTCAGCGATCTTCGGAAAACGGACATCCATCAGAGCGAAACCTTGGCCTTTTGACGAGCCTGCGCCGCGCCTGCGGAGTCGCCCTGTTTCTCACGCGCCTGGGCGATCAATTCCCACAGGCTCGCCTGCAAATCCGGACGCCCATTGGCAAACGTCAAACCACGGCGAGCGAACTGCTCGGCCTGAGCTGCATCACCTTGGGCCAAGCGCACCTGCGCCAGACGATAAAGCACTTGCGGCTCACGCGGAGCAACCCGCTGGGCACGCTCAAGGCTGGAGGACGCACCATTGAGATCGCCGCTCGCCTGTTGCTGCTGCGCAGTGGTCAGCAAGGCCAGCACCGGACCGTCAAGCTGCTCGTCGGCAGACAAACCGCCGGCGCTGCTCGCGGGAGGAATCCCGCTCGGCGTCGATGGCATGCTGTAGTTACCCTGATTGATTGGTGCCGACTGCATCGGTCCGCTGTCATACGTCCCCGGAGTAATCGGACCGGAGCTGATCGGGCCAGGACTGATCGGCTGCGTGCTGATTGGCGTCGACGTCGTCGCGCCACCGCCCGGGATCATTACCACCACGCCAGTGTCACCCTGCGGGATCGCCTGAGTCTGGGCTTGTGCCGGACGTTTCACGGTGCTTTTGCGGAAACCGCCATTGGCAGAGATCCGCTCACTGTTGGACACGGCCGTACCGGAGTCGACCACTGGAATCGAGCCGTGCTGCACATTGGAGCAACCGCTGAGCAAAGCCAGGGCTGTCACCGTAACCGCTGGAATAAACCACTTGTTCACTTGAATCCCTCTTTGCTTAATTCATCCAGCCCTTGACCCAATCCATCACCGATTCGCCTGGCGAGGGGCCTGAACCACCGCACGCAGCGCCAGGAGGCGGTTCGCTGCCGCGAATATACGGCATCTGCACTGCGCCTGGGCAGCTGGCTTCAGAACCCTGCCCGGTACGCGAATCGACCCAGGCCTGAACGATATTATCCGGCTGCGGCATATCCAGCGGCAACGGGTCGGCCTTGCGCATGAAACTGGTCCAGACCTGCAATGCACCCGTGGCACCGGTGAACGGCGTCTTGCCGTTGTCATCGCGCCCCAGCCAGACCACTGCCAGCAGATCCTGGCTGAAACCCGCGAACCAGCTGTCTCGCGAGTCGTTACTGGTACCGGTTTTACCCGCCAGCGTCAGTGTCTTGGGCAGAACGTTGTAAACCGAGCTGCCGGTACCTTCACGCATCACGCGCTGCATGGCGCTCTGGATCAGGTAGATGGACGCCGGATCGAAACGCTGCTGAATCTGGAACGGATAACGCTTGAGCGGCTGACCTTCGGCGGTCAGTACGCTGCGAATCCCGCGCATCGGCGTGTTGAAACCACCGTTGGCCAGAGTCTGGTACATGGTTGCGACTTCTATCGGCGTCATGCCACCCGCCCCCAACAGCATCGACGGGAAGGCCGGAAACTCGCGAGTGATGCCCAGACGCCCAAGGGTTTTCAGGACGTTCGGTACACCGACTTCCAGCCCCAGACGCGCCGTCGACAGGTTGTAGGAATGCGCCAGCCCCTGGTAGAGGAAAACCGTACCGTGGGAGCGACGATCATAGTTCTGCGGTTTCCAGACCTGACCATCTGCGCCTTTGACCGAGAAAGACTCATCGGACAGCCAACTGGTCAAGGTGTACTGACTCGGTTTTTCAAGCGCGGTCAGGTACACCGCCGGCTTGATCAGGGAACCGATTGGCCGTACGGCATCCAGCGCGCGGTTGAAGCCGGCAAAGCTGGCCTGACGACTACCGATCATCGCCTGGACTTCACCGGTTTCAGGGTTGGTCACGACCATCGCCGCTTCAACGTCATCCGAACCTTTGCGGCCGGCAAGGCGCTTGAAGGTATCGTTAACCGAGGCTTCGGCTTTCATCTGCAGGATCGGGTCGAAACTGGTGAAGATCCGCAGACCTTCTTCGGTCAAGTCTTCTTCGCGGTAGTCTTCGCGCAGTTGACGCTTGACCAGATCGAGGAAGCCCGGGAACGAACTGTCGGCGAGGCTGCCGCGCTTGGTCACGCCCAGCGGCATATTCTTCGCTGCGGCGACTTGCTCGGCAGTAGCGACACCTTGCTGTTCCAGCAGATCGAGCACCAGATTGCGTCGCTCAAGCGCGCGTTCCGGATAGCGACGCGGGTTGTAGTAGGACGGCCCTTTGACCATGCCCACCAGCAACGCGACTTGATGCAACTTGAGTTCGGATAGCGGCTGGCTGAAGAAGAACTGGCTGGCCAGACCAAAACCGTGCACGGCGCGCTGACCGTCCTGACCGATGAACACTTCATTGAGGTAAGCCTCAAGAATGTCCGGCTTTTTGTAGTGCAACTCAAGCAGCATCGCCATCATCGCTTCGGTCAGCTTACGGCTCAGGCTGCGCTCGTTGGTCAGGTAGAAGTTCTTGACCAGTTGCTGCGTCAACGTACTACCGCCCTGGCGCATTTGCCCGGCCGATGTGTTGACCCAAACAGCCCGCATGATCGACTTCGGCGACACACCGAAGTGGTGGTAGAAGTCGCGGTCTTCCACCGCCACCAGCGTATCGAGCAGATACGGCGGCACCTGGTCGATCTTGATCAGGATGCGGTCTTCGAGGTTTTTCGGGTAAAGGCCACCGATCAACAGCGGCTCGAGGCGCACCACCGACAGTTTTGAACCGTTGGTCGACGACAGCTCGGCGACGTAATCGCCCGAGAAACGCACACGTACCGGTTGAGCCTGCTCCAGCCCCTCATAGAACTGGAAACCACGGGTGTTCAAATCGACGGTATTGCCGTTGACCGATGCCGCGCCCGGTCCATTGGCCACGCTTTCGCGGCGATACCCCAAGGCATCGAGTTCGACGAGAAAGTCTTCCTTGCTCAGCTTTTGTCCGACGAACAGCTCGAGCGGGCGCGCATAAACCTTGGCCGGAATGGTCCAGCGCTTGCCGTTGAATTTCTCCTGGACCACGGCATCGAGGTAAACCGCGAAGCCTGCCAGCACCACGAGGCCGACCAGACTGAGCTTCAGCGCCCAGCCTAACCAGGGGCGCAGGCCGCTAGAAGGAGGTTTTTTAGGGGAACGAGGGGATCGGGTACGAGTCATGGCGGCGGATTATACGCACTTTATTCCTGATCAACATGAGCCCGACGAGGTTTGCGTTAGCCCGGCTTGCCGCCATAATGTTGCCCTTGAATTTTTCCAGACCCTGAAGGATCACCTGTGAGCCAGTCCCTGATCGCTGCCCTGCAAAATCCGGCCCTCTACCCGCATCCTGTGGAGGGATTCCAGGTCATCGAGACGCACATCTCCTGGGTGCTGCTCACTGGCCCCTATGCTTATAAAGTGAAGAAGCCGGTCAATTTCGGCTTCCTCGACTTCACCAGTCTCGAGTCACGCGAACATTTCTGCGCCGAAGAACTGCGTCTGAACCAGCGTCTGACCAACGATTTGTACCTTGAAGTGTTGCCGATCACCGGCAGTGTTGAAGCGCCGCAATTGGGCGGCACCGGTCCAGTGCTCGATTACGCGCTGAAAATGCGCCAGTTCCCGCAAAGCCAGTTGCTCAGCAACCTGCAGGCCAATGGCGAACTGACGACTGCGCACATCGACGAGATGGCCAGGCAGATCGCCCGGTTCCACCTGAGCACCCCGAAGGTTCCGGCAGCTCATGAAGCCGGCACGCCTGAAAGCGTCATGGCACCGGTGCGGCAGAACTTCGAACAAATCCGCCCGTTCCTCAGCGAAAAAGCCGACCTGCTGCAACTCGACGCCCTGCAAGCCTGGGCCGAAAGCAGTTTCGAACGCCTGAAACCACTGTTGGTACAACGTAAGGCCGAAGGTTTCATCCGCGAATGCCACGGTGATATCCATTTGGGCAACGTCACTGTGATCGACGGCAACGTGGTGATTTTCGACTGCATCGAATTCAACGAGCCGTTCCGCTTCACCGACGTCTATGCCGACACCGGTTTCCTGGCGATGGACCTTGAAGACCGTGGCCTGAAAAGCCTGGCTCGCCGCTTCATAAGCCAATACCTGGAGCTGACCGGCGACTATCAGGGCCTTGAGCTGCTGAACTTCTATAAAGCCTACCGCGCACTGGTTCGCGCCAAGGTCGCCCTGTTCAGCATGCCCGCCGAGGCCGATCCGGTGCAGCGTGCTACCACCCTGCGCCAGTACCGCAACTACGCCAACCTGGCGGAAAGTTACAGCACCATTCCTTCGCGCTTCATGGCGATCACCCATGGTGTTTCCGCCGTCGGTAAAAGCCACGTAGCCATGCGTCTGGTAGAAGCACTGGGCGCGATTCGCCTGCGTTCCGATGTCGAACGCAAGCGCCTGTTCGGCGAACAGCACGTACCGAACGACCTGCAAGCCGGTATCTACAGCGCCGACGCCAGTGCTGCCACCTATTCCCGCCTGCATGAAATCGCTGGCGTGATTTTGCGCGCCGGTTTCCCGGTGGTCATCGACGCGACTTACCTCAAGCGTGAACAACGCGACAGCGCGGCAAAAATCGCCGAAGCGACCGGTGCGCCATTCCTGATCCTTGATTGCAATGCGCCACAAGCCGTGATCGAGAGCTGGCTCGCACAGCGTCAGGCAGACAAAAACGATCCGTCCGACGCCACTCTGGCTGTTATCGCGGCTCAACAAGCCAATCGCGAGCCGCTGACCCCAGCAGAGATTCTCTGCAGCAAACGCGTTCAGACCAATGAAAGCGGAACCCTCGACACCGTGGTCGCGCAGATTCGTCAGCGTCTTCCGGGACTGTAAGAAACTATTTCAGGCGTGAAGCCCTAACCGGCTTCACGTACTCAAAATAGTGGCACTATACTGGCGTCATAAAACCAACAGGTGACACCTTATGAGCCAGCCGAAACTTCTCGACACCCCGCTGTATGCCCTGCTGCACAAAGATGACATCGAAGGCTTCAATCGCGAAAGGCCCAAGTCCGGGCCTATCGATATGGTGGGTGGCGACTTTCGTGGCCTCGACCTGCGCGAGCTGAACGCTGAAGGTATTGATTTCAGCGATGCCTACTTCCGCTCTGCCGACCTGCGCGGCATTGATTTTCGTGATGCTTCGCTGGAAGGCGCGAGCCTGGCTCACGCACAAATCTCCGGTGCCTATTTTCCCTCCGAGCTGAGCGCTGACGAAATTCTCATGTCGATGAATTTCGGCACTCGCCTGCGCTACCGCACCCGCTAACACCTGCCGTCACCTGAAGTCCGGTGCCCCCACTGCGCGCCGGACTGCATGCCTGATCTCCCAAGTCCTTTCCTGCCGCTGCTACCGCCCTTTCCAGAGCTATCTGGTAGAACGCCTTAGAAGCTTTTGCGTTCAAACTGACCAAACAACCACGCTTTTCCTACTGACCGCTACACTCCTGTGAGGCTTGCCCACGCACTCTTCGGCTGTCGCAAGGAGGCTTGATGAATGATGAACTGCAACACCTGAAAAACCTTGGCAAGACATCGGCGCAATGGCTGCATGCCGTGGGCATCCACAGCGCCTCGGACTTGCGCCGCCTGGGCGCGGTGGATGCTTATCGGGCGGTACGCACTCGCGGGTTTCGCGCCTCGAAGGTGTTGTTGTATGCGATTGAGGGGGCGCTGATGGATGTGCACTGGAACGATATTCCCGCTGATCGCAAGGAAGCACTCAATAAACAACTTGAAGCCATTTCGTCACGTCACAAGGTCTAAAGCCCAGCTTTTACAGGCAATCCAGACGAGTGTTTGGCAAAAGAGCAAAGAATTCAGAAATCAGCGATTGACTTACAAATGAGAATCGTTATGATTATCACAACTGATCGCGAGATCAGCTGATCTTCCGAAAGACCATTGGTTCGGACTCTCGGATTATCTCCTCATCAGGCTAATCACGGTTATTTGACCCGGCTCTTGCCGGGTCTTTTTTTGCCTGTCGAAAAGTACTTCGAGAGACTCGCTGACTGCGTGTTACTGGCGTATCTGCGCGCAATAGTCCTGCACAGGTCGGGCGGCCGTGTACCAGACGTAATCCGCCGATGCCGACGAGACCACAGCTCCCTTCTCCGCCAGCATCACCACCACGGGCGCCGAATGCTCGCCAAGATCTTGCACATGCAGCGGTACGCCAATGTCCAGCCGTGCGTGATAAGCGCCGGCAAACAACAATGCCGGCGCGGGCGCTGCCAGCAGCTGTGCGGCCATTTGCCGATCACGTTGTTGCTGAACTGCCAGCATCGCCGGCATCCGGCTTTCGGGTAACAACCCGCAATGAGACTCACGGATTTGCGCCAGCAGCTCAATCCTGACCACTGGCGCATTCGACCGGGTTCCGCTTACGGCCGGCGCTTGCTTGTATATCCGCCGAATGTCAGTCGAGTCCAGATTCGCCGCCAGTAACGGATAGGGCTGAGCCAGGGCATACCGCACAATCGGCCCATACAGATTCCAGTCCCAACCCGATTGCCAAGCCAACGCCGCCGGCAAATCGGCAGGCCAGCGAGCGGTGTCCAACGCATGGATTTCATCGACACGCGCCTGCTGATCCGGCGTCAGCATTTCCAGCAGCACGCTGCCCTGAGTCCGGCGCTGGGCCAGTGCCTGCAATAACCACAGTTGCGCGTGATGGTGATCGGGATTGTCATGCTGCTCGCCAACGATCAGCCGTGGCGCCCCGGCCAACCGATCGACCAGCGCTTGTGCGCTCAGGCGCTGACCGCTATGCAGATCGCGAATCACACCCGCCGGTTGATCCACGGCACTGGGTGCCATGTTTTGGCATGACACCAGTAATAACAGCGCCAGAATCAATATCCCACGCATGAGCTCACCTCAACGGGCGATGATCAGCGGATGCCCGCGCTCCGGGTGCGGCTGCACCAACACATCCAGCCCGAACACGGCTTTGAGCGGCTCCGGCCGCAGCACCTGCTGCGGCGTGTCCAACGCATGCGGACGGCCACCCTCGAGCAGCAGAATACGATCACAGTAACGCGCCGCCAGATTCAGGTCATGCAGAATCACCAGCACCGCCGCACCGCGATCAGCAAATTCACGAATCACCTGCAAGGTGGTGTGCTGATGCAGCGGATCGAGCATCGACGTCGGCTCGTCGAGCAGCAAGGTTTGCCCGGCCGCCCCCGGCCAAAGCTGCGCCAGTACCCGCGCCAGATGCACACGCTGGCGTTCACCGCCGGACAGGGCGAGGTAGCTGCGGCCACTCAAATGCCCGACATCGGCGGCCTGCAAAGCAGCGGCGACAATCTCGTCATCGCGCACCCGGCCTGTTTGATGCGGTAAACGGCCCATGCCGACCACCTCCTCGACGCGGAACGCAAAATCCAGGGTAGAGGTCTGGGGCAATACTGCCAGGCGTTGCGCCCGCTGTGTGCCATCCCATTGGCTTAGCTCGCGCTGATCAAGCCAGACACGGCCGTGATCAGGGTGCAACTCACCACATAACGCCCCGAGCAAGGTGCTTTTGCCTGCGCCATTGGGGCCCAGCACCCCGAGGACTTCACCCGGCTTGAGCTCAAGATCGATATCCGCCAGCACAATTTTCTTGCCGCGGCAGATCTGCAGGTTTTCCACTCGCAGCATCAGGCGCGACCTCGTAGCAGCAAATATAGAAAGAATGGTGCGCCGATAAACGCCGTAACGATGCCAATCGGCAATTCAGCCGGGGCCAGCGCCAACCGCGCCACCAGATCGGCAAACAACAACAGGCTGGCGCCTGCCAGTACTGAGGCCGGCAATAACACGCGATGATCGGGTCCCGCCAACAGTCGCACCAGATGCGGCACCACCAGCCCGACAAAACCGATCATCCCTGCCGCCGCAACAGCGGCACCGACGCCCAGCGCGGTGCAGAACACCAGCTCGCGCTTGAGCCCTTCGACGTTGATCCCCAAATGACTGGCCTCGGACTCACCGAGCAATAACGCATTCAACGCCTTGGCCCGGCGCGGCAACCACAGTGCTACCGCGGCGCTCACCAGCAACAATGGCCACAGTCGCGCATAGCTGGCGCCATTCAGGCTGCCCAGGTTCCAGAAAGTCAGCGTACGCAAGGTCGCGTCGTCCGCCAGATAGGTGAACAAACCCACCGCCGAACTGGCCAGCGCCGTCAGGGCGATGCCTGCCAGCAACATGGTTGCCACGTTGGTCTGGCCATTACGCCGACCAAGACGGTAAACCAGTGCCGTCACCCCGAGCCCACCCAGAAACGCACACAGCGATAACAGATAAGGGCCGATCGCCTCAGGCAAACCGCCAAACAGCGCGCCGCCGACGATCGCAATCGCCGCACCCAGCGCGGCACCACTGGAAACACCGACCAACCCCGGATCKGCCAGCGGATTGCGGAACAAGCCCTGCATCGCCACGCCCGACAACGCCAGCACCCCGCCCACCGCCAAGCCGAGCAAGGTTCGCGGCAAGCGAATCTGCCCGAGGATCAGTTCGGCCTGCTCCAGCCCTTCAGCAGGAATCGGTAATCCAATCATCCGCATCGCGGCGCGCAACGTATCGAGCAGCGGCAAACTGACCGGCCCCAGGGCCAATGACAACCAGATCGCCAGCAAACACAGCAGGCTCAGCGCGATGAACAACGAACGGGGTTTGACCAGAGTACTCATGGGGCGATGGTTGCCTTGGCCGATTCATCGGGATAGAACCCGGCGGACAGCGTCACCAGGCTCAAAGGCAAGCGTGGCCCCAAGCCGCCAACCAACAGCGTCGGGTCCAGCTCGAACACCCGCCCGGCCTTGGCCGCTGGCGTCGACGCGAGAATCGGGTTTTCCTTGAACAACGCGGTACGCGCGGCGTCACCGGTCAGCGCCCGGTCGGCAAACACCAGCACGTCTGGCGCCAGGCCCGCGAGGGACTCAACGGAAAAAGGCTTGTAACCGGTATGGGTCGCCAGGTTATGCCCACCCGCCTGTTGCAACAGCCAATCGGCTGCGGTGTCCTTGCCGGCGATCAACGGCTTGCCGCCAGCGTGCCCCAGCAACAGCAACACGCCCGGCGCTTTTTGTTTGGCCTGAGCCTGTCTGACCCAGGCTTTCTGCTGCTCAAGTTGCTGTTGATAACTCTGGAACAACGCCGTGGCCTGCGGCTCGCTACCGAGCAATTTACCCAGGTGCTGCAAGTTGCCTTGCAGGGTTGGCAAGTCAGGTTGTGCAGAGAACAACTCAACCTGCACCCCGGCACCGCGAATCTGCGACAACACTGGCGGTGGGCCCATTTCTTCGGTGCCAATGAGAATCTGCGGACGCAAACTCAGGATGCCTTCTGCCGATAATTGCCGCTGATAACCGATACTCGGCAAGGCCTTGAGCGATTCGGGATGCTGGCTGGTGCTGTCAACGCCGACCAGTTTCGACTCGCCGCCCAACGCACTCACCCACTCCGACAAAGCCCCGCCGGCACTGACCCAGCGTTGCGGCAATTCGGTCGCTTGAGCCCCATGGTTGACCAAAAGTCCGACACAGAGCGCAATAGCGCTGGTACTCAGGCGCATAACAGGGTTTCCTTTGTGGAGTTTTCCCGCAGGATCAAGGCGTCGTCAGCTACGCAGCCACCACGGGCGAAACACCCATTTGATAATTGTTTGCATTTGCACGTCAAGCGCAGACACATTTGCTAACCAGTGAGCGCGCACGCATCACCGCCAGAGGCCAGAGCCTTTGGCACTTGAGGATAGTCATGAAGTTTCTTTGCTCCAGCGCCGAGCTGGTCGATGCCAGCAGCCGTGGCTTCGAGATCAACGGCCAGAAGTTGTTTGCCGTACGCCGTGAAAGCCGGGTCTACGTGTACGAAAATCGCTGCCCGCATCGCGGCGTCGGCCTCGAATGGCACCCAGACCAGTTTCTCGACCCCAGCGCCAGCCTGATCCAGTGCGCCACCCATGGCGCACTGTTTCTGATCGAAAGCGGTGAATGCGTGGCCGGGCCCTGTGCCGGGCAGTCCCTCAGTGCCCTGGCGTGCCGCGAAGACAGCCAGGGCATCTGGGTTCAACTTTAGGCGTCGAGCAACACCTCCAGTCGACGGTCAACGCGCACCTCATTCGAGGTCAGGCTCACACCGTACGCCAACACTTCAACCCCGGCCGCTTTCGCCTCGCGCAACGCGGCCGCATAACCCGGATCGATCTCCTCGGCCGGGCGCACCGAGTCAATGCCGGTCAGATTGACGCAATACAACTGCACCGCACGAATACCGTCCCGCGCCAGGCATGCCAGCTCGCGCAAGTGCTTGGCACCGCGCTGAGTCACCGCGTCCGGAAACGCCGCGACCGCTGAGCCGTCGAAGCCCAGCGTGACGCTTTTGACTTCGACGAAGGCCGGCCCACTCGGGTAATCGAGACGAAAATCGATGCGGCTGTTTTCCTGACCATACAGCACTTCACGCTTGAGCCCGATAAAGCCATTGAGCTCGCTGATCAAACCGCCACGTAGCGCTTCTTCAATCAAGGTATTGGCCCGCGCGGTGTTCACGCAGGCCAGCCGCCCTTGTGGGGTTTCACTGATCTCCCAAGTGCCGGGCAACTTGCGTTTCGGATCATTGGAGCGGCTGAACCAGACCTGCCCGCCTTCGACCATGCAATTGAACATCGATCCGGTGTTGGGGCAGTGAATGGTCAGCAACTCGCCGCCAACGGTTTCGATATCGGCGAGAAAACGCTTGTAGCGACGAATCAGCCGACCTTCTTCCAGAGGAGGATTGAAATGCATCAGCCTTGCCAGCTCCGCAGGCCACGGGCAATCCGCTGAACCGCCTCCTGCAAACGCGGCAGGCTCTGGGTGTAGGCGAACCGCACGTGATGACCGGCCTGATACCGACCAAAATCCAGGCCCGGGGTGAAGGCAACGTGTTCGGTTTCCAGAAAGTGCCGGCAGAAGGCAAACGCATCACCGCCAAAGGCACTGATGTCGGCATACAGATAGAAGGCGCCTTCCGGCTCCACGGCGATCCCGAAACCCAACTCGCGCAAGGCTGGCAACAGGAAGTCACGTCGGCACCCGAACTCGGCCCGGCGCTCTTCGAGAATGCTGATGGTGTCCGGCTCGAAGCAGGCCAGTGCTGCGTGCTGGGCCATGCTCGGCGCGCTGATGTAAAGGTTCTGCGCGAGTTTTTCCAACTCGCCGACCGCAGCCTCCGGGGCGACCAGCCAACCAAGGCGCCAGCCGGTCATGCCGAAATACTTGGAGAAACTGTTCAGCACAAAAGCGCTGTCATCGACTTCAAGCACACTGGCGGCGTCGGTGCCGTAGGTCAGGCCGTGATAAATCTCGTCCACCACCAGATGGCCGTGGCGCTCTTTGATTGCTGCAGACAGCCCGGCCAGCTCATCGCGAGTGAGGATGGTCCCGGTCGGGTTGGCCGGTGAAGCGACCAGTGCGCCCACGCTGTCGTGGTCCCAGTAACGCTCGACCAGGCCTGGTGTCAGTTGATAGCGCACGTCCGGGCCGACCGGCACCAATTGCGCCGCACCTTCCACCAGCCGCAGGAAATGCCGGTTGCACGGGTACCCCGGGTCAGCCAGCAGCCAGTGTTTACCGGGATCGACCAGCAAAGCGCTGGCCAACAGTAACGCGCCAGAACCGCCCGGCGTGATCAGGATGCGCTGCGGGTCGATGTTCAAACCGTAACGTTGCTCATAGAAGCCCGAGATGGCTTCACGCAGCTCTGGAATGCCGCGAGCCGCGGTGTAACGGGTTTTCCCCGCCGTCAGCGCCGCCTGGCCGGCCTTGATGATCGGCTCGGCGGTGGTGAAATCCGGTTCGCCGATTTCCAGGTGAATCACGTCGTGCCCGGCCGCTTGCAATTCATTGGCGCGCGCCAGCAATGCCATGACATGGAAAGGTTCGATAGCGCGGCTGCGCGCACTGTAGGGCTGAGCCATTAGCCTTCCTTCAACGGGGAAAAGAATTGATTCTACCCAAGCCCGGGAACGAGCGAGAACCTAAAGCGGTCACAACCGGAAGTTCACCCGTAAAAGAGCTGATACATATGGCTCAGGATTGACTAAAATCAATATCTGATCAGGCCTCCAGACCCGCCAGACAAGGCTTTGCAAACATTTGCAAGCCTTGCGGACCGCAGCCTCGACATCCGGGAGTAGCGCGCTCCGATTTGATCTGGTAAGTTCGCCCGCTTGCAGCCGCAGGGCCGGCAGGTGTCGGTGATGGAGCAATCCTGCGCAATGGATTACAAGAGTAGAGGCGGTCCATTTCATGCCCACCCAAGCAAAGCAACAGCAGAACCAGTCGATCAGCGGCTTCGAACCCTACAAAGAAGTGAAGGGTGAGGAGTACATGGGGCAGTCCATGCGCGCGCACTTCACCAAGATCCTGAACAAGTGGAAACAGGACTTGATGCAGGAAGTCGACCGCACTGTTGATCACATGAAGGACGAAGCGGCGAACTTCCCCGACCCGGCCGACCGTGCCAGTCAGGAAGAAGAATTCAGCCTCGAACTGCGTGCCCGCGACCGCGAGCGCAAGCTGATCAAGAAAATTGACAAGACCCTGCAACTGATCGAAGACGAAGAATACGGCTGGTGCGAGTCCTGCGGTGTCGAGATCGGCGTCAAACGCCTGGAAGCCCGCCCTACCGCCGACATGTGTGTCGACTGCAAGACCCTTGCAGAAATCAAGGAAAAGCAAGTCGGCAAGTAAGTGGCCGCTTGAACGAAGAACGGAGCGTGCGAACGCTCCGTTTTTGTTTCTGACTGTTTTGTTCTTTCAATTAACATCGCGCCCATGACTGCCATCAAATCCCCCGCCTACATCGGGCGCTTCGCTCCCACCCCCAGCGGGCACCTGCACTTCGGCTCGCTGGTCGCGGCGTTGGCCTCGTACCTTGATGCCCGTTCGGTTGGCGGCCGCTGGCTGTTGCGCATGGAAGACCTCGACCCGCCTCGGGAGGAGCCCGGCGCCCAGGCGGCGATCCTCAAGGCACTGGAAAGCTACGGTTTCGAATGGGACGGCGAAATGGTCCGCCAGAGCGACCGTCACGACGCCTACGCGCAGGTGTTGAATCAACTGTTCAACCACGGCCTGGCCTACGCCTGCACCTGCTCGCGGAAAAAACTGGCGCCTTATCACGGGATTTATCCAGGCCTGTGCCGCAACGCCGGTCATGCCAGCGAAGACGCCGCAATCCGCTTGCGCGTCCCGGAACTGGAATATCATTTCACCGACCGCGTGCAAGGCGAGTACCGCCAACACCTGGGTCGTGAGGTCGGCGACTTCGTGATACGTCGGCGCGACGGGCTCTATGCCTATCAACTGGCAGTGGTGCTCGACGACGCCTGGCAAGGCATCACCGATATTGTCCGCGGTGCCGACTTGCTCGATTCCACCCCGCGCCAGTTGTACCTGCAGGAACTGCTCGGCCTGCCGCAACCGCGCTATCTGCACCTGCCGCTGATTACCCAGCCGGACGGCAACAAGCTCGGCAAGTCCTATCGCTCGCCGCCATTGACCGCAGATCAGGCCACGCCCCTGTTGCTGCGTGCCCTGCGCGCACTGGGACAAAAACCTGGCCACGAACTCGACGACGCCAGCCCCGGGGAAGTACTGAACTGGGGCATCAGGCACTGGGATGCGACGTTAATCCCGCGCACACTGACACTGCCCGAAGCGCAATTACGCTGACTAAGCTTGCAGGTTAGCGCCCATCCGTTACCATCGCCGCACGTTTTCGGGCACGCGCACAATAAAGAGAGGCCGAGATGTACATCTATCGCTTGGTCCTGCTCCTGGTAGTGGGGATCTATCTGTTCTCCCCAGCCATCATGGACTGGTGGATCGACGCCACTGGCGCCTGGTATCGCCCGTATCTGCTGTGGCTGATTCTGATCGTCGTGACCTTCATCCTGCAGAGCCAAAAAGATGCCGATGAGCTTTAGCCTGACCCAGATGATCCTGATCAGTGCCGCCTACCTGGCGGTGCTGTTCGGCGTTGCCTGGATCAGTGAACGCGGAATGATCCCGCGAGCGATCATTCGCCACCCGCTGACCTACACCTTGTCATTGGGTGTCTACGCCAGTGCCTGGGCGTTTTATGGCACGGTTGGTTTGGCATATCAGTACGGCTACGGCTTTCTGTCCAGCTATCTAGGTGTCTCCGGGGCGTTTCTGCTGGCGCCGGTGTTGCTGTACCCGATTCTTAAGATCACCCGCACCTATCAGCTTTCTTCTCTGGCCGACCTGTTTGCGTTTCGTTTCCGCAGCACCTGGGCCGGCGCGCTAACCACGATTTTCATGCTGATCGGCGTGCTGCCGTTGCTGGCACTGCAGATTCAGGCCGTGGCCGACTCGATCGGCATCCTCACCCATGAGCCGGTGCAACATCGGGTCGCCCTGAGTTTTTGTGCGCTGATCACCCTGTTCACGATTTTCTTCGGCTCGCGGCATATCGCGACCCGGGAGAAACACGAAGGCCTGGTGTTCGCGATTGCCTTTGAATCGGTGATCAAGCTGATCGCCATTGGCGGCGTCGGCCTCTATGCCTTGTACGGCGTGTTCGACGGTCCGCAACAGCTGGAAGTCTGGCTGCTGCAGAACCAGACCGCCCTCGCCGCCCTGCACACGCCGCTGCAAGAAGGCCCATGGCGCACGCTGCTGCTGGTGTTCTTCGCCTCGGCGATCGTGATGCCGCACATGTACCACATGACGTTCACCGAAAACCTCAACCCGCGCTCGCTGGTGAGTGCGAGCTGGGGCTTGCCGCTGTTCCTCCTGCTGATGAGCCTGGCCGTACCGTTGATTCTCTGGGCCGGCCTCAAACTGGGTGCCACCACCAACCCGGAATACTTCACCCTCGGCGTCGGCATCGCCGCCAACAGCAAGGCCCTGGCGCTGCTGGCCTACGTTGGTGGTTTGTCAGCTGCCAGCGGACTGATCATCGTCACCACCCTGGCGCTGTCCGGGATGGCCCTGAACCACCTGGTGCTGCCGCTGTATCAGCCGCCTGCCGAAGGCAACATCTACCGCTGGCTGAAATGGACCCGCCGCGCCTTGATCGTCGCGATCATCATGGCCGGCTATGGTTTCTACCTGCTGCTGGGCGCCGAGCAAGACCTGGCCAACCTGGGCATCGTCGCATTCGTTGCCACCCTGCAGTTCTTGCCCGGCGTACTGTCCGTCCTGTATTGGCCAACCGCCAACCGTCGCGGCTTCATCGCCGGGTTGCTGGCGGGGATTCTGGTCTGGCTGGTGACCATGCTGTTGCCGCTGGTCGGCAACCTGCAAGGCTTCTATATCCCGCTGCTGAACATGATCTACGTGCTCGACGACACCAGTTGGCATATGGCGGCGATCGCGTCGCTGGCGGCCAACGTGCTGATGTTCACGCTGATTTCGCTGTTCACCAACGCCAGTACCGAAGAAGCCAGCGCCGCCGAAGCCTGTGCCGTAGACAACGTGCGTCGCCCGCAACGCCGCGAACTGCACGCCGCGTCACCCCAGGAGTTCGCCACCCAACTGGCCAAACCGTTGGGCGCCAAAGCCGCGCAAAAAGAAGTCGAACAGGCCCTGCGCGACCTCTATCTGCCGTTTGACGAGCGCCGCCCGTACGCCTTGCGCCGACTGCGAGACCGAATCGAAGCCAACCTATCCGGCCTGATGGGCCCGAGCGTTGCGCAAGACATGGTCGAAACCTTCCTGCCGTACAAGGCCGGCGGTGAAAACTATGTCACCGAAGACATTCACTTCATCGAAAGCCGTCTCGAGGACTATCACTCGCGCCTCACCGGCCTTGCCGCCGAACTCGATGCCCTGCGCCGCTATCACCGCCAGACCTTGCAAGAATTGCCGATGGGCGTTTGTTCGCTGGCCAAGGATCAGGAAATCCTCATGTGGAACAAAGCCATGGAGGAGCTGACCGGGATCGCCGCACAGCGCGTGGTCGGTTCACGCCTGGGCACTCTAGGCGAGCCGTGGAAAGAACTGCTGCAAGGCTTCATCAATCTTCCAGACGAGCATTTGCACAAACAGCACCTGGCCCTGGACGGCCAGACGCGCTGGCTGAACCTGCACAAAGCGGCGATCGACGAACCGCTCGCGCCCGGTAACAGTGGCCTGGTATTGCTGGTCGAAGACCTGACTGAAACCCAGATGCTCGAAGACAAACTGGTGCACTCCGAACGTTTGGCGAGTATCGGTCGACTGGCGGCCGGCGTGGCCCATGAAATTGGCAACCCGATCACCGGCATCGCGTGTCTGGCGCAGAACCTGCGCGAAGAGCGTGAAGAAGACAGCGAACTGAAGGAAATCAGCGGGCAAATCCTCGAGCAGACCAAGCGGGTGTCACGCATCGTTCAATCGCTGATGAGCTTCGCCCACGCCGGCAGCCACCAACACAATGACGAACCGGTCTGTCTGGCCGAGGTGGCCCAGGATGCCATTGGTCTGCTCGCGCTGAACCGCCGCAACTTCGAAGTGCAGTTCTTCAACCTGTGCGATCCCGAGCACTGGGTCGATGGCGATCCTCAGCGACTCGCACAGGTATTGATCAACCTGCTGTCCAACGCTCGCGACGCATCGCCGGCCGGCAGTGCGGTCCGAGTAAAAAGTGAAGCCAACGAACACACGATCGATCTGATCGTGGAAGACGAAGGCAGTGGTATCCCGTCGAGCATCATGGACCGATTGTTCGAACCCTTCTTCACCACCAAGGATCCTGGCGAAGGCACCGGTCTGGGCCTTGCACTGGTCTATTCCATCGTTGAAGAGCATTATGGACAAATCACCATCGACAGCCCGGCTGACACACAAAGCCAACGCGGCACCCGTATCCGGGTGACCTTACCGCGTCATGTCGAAGCGACGTCCGCTGTGAACTGAGACCGTCGAGAGTATCGAATCAATGCCGCACATTTTGATCGTCGAAGACGAAACAATTATCCGCTCCGCCTTGCGCCGCCTGCTGGAACGTAACCAGTACCAGGTCAGCGAAGCCGGTTCAGTGCAGGAAGCACAAGAACGCTTCAGCATTCCCACGTTCGACCTGATTGTCAGTGACCTGCGCCTGCCTGGCGCACCGGGCACCGAACTGATCAAGCTGGGCCAGGGCAAGCCGGTGCTGATCATGACGAGCTACGCCAGCCTGCGCTCGGCAGTCGACTCAATGAAGATGGGCGCGGTGGACTACATCGCCAAGCCTTTCGACCATGACGAGATGCTCCAGGCCGTCGCGCGCATCCTGCGTGACCGGCAATCGGCGCAAAGCTCCGTGGGCGAACCTGCGGTCGGCAAAGCCAGCGGCTCCGCGAAGTCCGCTGTCGATAACAGCAATGGCGAAATCGGCATCATTGGCTCGTGCCCACCGATGCAGGATCTGTACGGCAAAATCCGTAAAGTGGCCCCTACCGATTCCAATGTATTGATTCAGGGCGAATCAGGCACCGGTAAAGAGCTGGTCGCCCGCGCCCTGCACAACCTGTCCAAACGCGCCAAGGCGCCGATGATTTCGGTGAACTGCGCAGCCATCCCGGAAAGCCTGATCGAGTCCGAGCTGTTCGGCCACGAGAAAGGCGCGTTTACCGGCGCCAGCGCCGGGCGCGCGGGCCTGGTTGAAGCAGCCGACGGCGGCACCTTGTTCCTTGATGAAATCGGCGAACTGCCACTTGAAGCCCAGGCGCGCCTGCTGCGCGTGCTGCAAGAAGGTGAAATCCGCCGCGTGGGCTCGGTGCAATCGCAGAAGGTCGACGTACGCCTGATCGCTGCGACTCACCGTGACCTGAAGAGCCTGGCCAAGATTGGCCAGTTCCGTGAAGACTTGTATTACCGTCTCCACGTTATCGCCCTGAAACTGCCGGCCCTGCGTGAGCGTGGCGCGGACGTCAACGAAATCGCCAATGCTTTCCTCGCCCGCCAGAGCGCGCGCGTGAATCGCACCGACCTTAAATTCGCTCCGGACGCCGAACAGGCGATTCGTCATTACTCCTGGCCGGGTAACGTGCGCGAACTGGAAAACGCTGTCGAGCGTGCCGTCATCCTGTGTGAGAGCCCGGAGATTTCCGCCGAGTTGCTGGGCATCGATATCGAGCTCAGCGATCTTGAAGACGACGAGTTCATCGGCCTGGCACCGCAACAGGGCAGCACCGGTAACACCAGCCACGAGCCCACCGAAGACCTGTCACTGGAAGACTACTTCCAGCACTTCGTCCTCGAACACCAGGATCACATGACCGAAACCGAATTGGCCCGCAAACTTGGCGTCAGTCGCAAATGCCTGTGGGAGCGCCGCCAGCGCCTGGGTATCCCACGGCGCAAGACCGGCGCGACCAGCGAGAGCTGAACGTCACCTGTCGAGTGTGCGAGTAACACATGACCATGTGAAAAAACTGTTACCGCAGCTTTTTCTCGTAACAGAAGCCGGGGCTTACGGTAACGAAGCCCCGGCTTTTTTTGCCCCGAAAAAGTCGATCCAGGCACCTAACCCCTTGTTTTACTGGGGCTCGAAAAAGTTGGCACGGCACCTGCTATATGTTTGGTACAAGAACAATAACAAGCAATGCACAAGACAATAAAAATAAGACGAATCGACTCACGCACAACAAAAACAAGACGGCGAGAGGCGTAGCTAACTGATTCTTTTGGAGAGGCGTTGTATTTGGGGCTTGCCCCGCAACCAGGCCGAGAACAACAAAAACTGCCCTAAGGCAGAGCCTGAACTGGTTGGATCGCATAGATCATTGCAACACAGCGACCAAAGCAATCCGTTTGCTCTTGGCTCCCGATTGGGAGGGTCATGAAGGAAACCTTCATGACAAGGGCGCGACACAAAAACAAGAAGCCCGAAACCAAAAATAAAAATAGAGCATGCAACTACTTCTTGGGGAGCTTCGGCTCCCCTTGTGGTTTCTGGCGTTTGGCCAACGCGGCCCGCGCCGAACGCTGCCTCGCATGGCTCGACAGCTGCTACAGAGACCTTGCGCAGCTTCCTACACCATCCCCCGACTAAATGCTAGAATCCCGGCCCATCATGCGGTCATTCTTCGTTTTGGCCGAACATTCCTTCAAACAGTGCATCCCATGCTGAAGAAGCTGTTCCAGTCATTCCGTTCTCCCTTGCGTCGTACGCAACACATTCGCAGCACGCCTGAAGTGCTCAACAGCAGCCAACACTCGCTGCAACGGGCTCAGTTCAGCCGTTACGCGGTGAACATCGTCGAACGCCTGCAGAGCGCCGGCTACCAGGCTTACCTGGTCGGTGGCTGTGTGCGTGACATGCTGCTCAATATCACACCCAAGGATTTCGACGTCGCCACCAGCGCCACGCCGGAACAGGTTCGCGCCGAGTTTCGCAATGCGCGGATCATCGGGCGCCGATTCAAACTGGTGCACATCCATTTTGGTCGCGAAATCATTGAAGTCGCGACGTTCCGCGCCAATCACCCGCAAAACGACGAGGAAGAAGACAGCAACCAGTCCTCGCGTAACGAAAGCGGGCGCATTCTGCGCGACAACGTTTACGGCACCCTGGAAGAAGACGCGCAACGCCGCGACTTCACCATCAACGCCCTGTATTACGATCCGGTCAGCGAGCGCATTCTCGACTACGCCAACGGCGTACACGACATCCGCAATCACCTGATCCGCCTGATCGGCGACCCGACCCAGCGTTACCAGGAAGACCCGGTACGGATGCTCCGTGCGGTGCGTTTCGCTGCCAAGCTGGACTTCGGTATCGAGAAACACAGCGCTTTGCCAATCCGCAACCTGGCACCGATGCTGCGCGAGATCCCGTCGGCGCGCTTGTTCGAAGAAGTGTTGAAGCTGTTCCTTTCGGGTCATGCAGCGGACACCTTCGAGATGCTGGTCGACCTGCAATTGTTCGACCCACTGTTCCCGGCCAGCGCCGAAGCCCTGGAACACAACCCGACCTACACCCACACCCTGATCAGCGAAGCGCTGATCAACACCGATCTGCGGATCAAGCAGAACAAACCGGTGACGCCGGCGTTCCTGTTTGCCGCCCTGCTCTGGCCAGCCCTGCCGGCCCGCGTACTGCGCTTGCAGGATCGTGGCATGCCACCGATTCCGGCCATGCAGGAAGCGGCTCACGAACTGATCAGCGAGCAATGCCAGCGGATCGCGATTCCAAAGCGCTTCACCATGCCGATCCGCGAGATCTGGGACATGCAGGAGCGCCTGCCGCGCCGCAGCGGCAAACGTGCCGACCTGTTGCTGGACAACCCGCGATTCCGTGCCGGTTATGACTTCCTGCTACTGCGTGAAAGCGCTGGCGAACAGACCAATGGCCTGGGCGAATGGTGGACGGACTATCAGGACGGCAACGAAAGCGAACGCCGCGACATGATTCGCGACCTCAGTGGCAAGGACGACGGTGCCAGCGGTGCGCCGCGTAAACGTCGCCGTAGCGGTGGCGCCAAGCGCAAACGTGCCGCTGGCGTACCGAGTGCGTCGGGCGAGTAAATCGATGGAACGCATTTACATTGGCATGGGCAGCAACCTCGCCGCCCCCGCGGAACAATTGCGCAGCGCCGTCGAAGCGCTCGCGCAGTTACCCAAGACAGCGCTGGTGGGAGTTTCGTCCTTCTATCAAAGCGACTCCTTGCTGCCGGGCCAGCCGCGGTATACCAACGCGGTGGCCGCGCTCGACAGCACGCTGACGCCGCTTGAGCTGCTCGATGCATTGCAAGCCATCGAAATAGACCAGGGTCGCGAGCGTCATGAGCGCTGGGGCCCACGCACGCTGGATCTGGATATCCTGCTGTTCGGTGATCGACTGATCGACGAACCCCGCCTCAAAGTCCCCCATTACCACATGCAGGCCCGAGCTTTTGTGCTGTACCCATTAGCCGAACTGGCGCCCGCTGATCTGCAATTGGCGGACGGCCGTTACCTGCGTGAGCTGCTCGCTGCATGTCCGTTCGTCGGACTGGAACGCCTCCCCCAGAGCTGACATGAATCACCCTTGTGGGAGCGAGCCTGCTCGCGATAGCGGCTGAACATTCATCGAAAACGTTGGCTGATAGTCCGCGATCGCGAGCAGGCTCGCTCCCACATTGGTTTGTGTTGCTCCTGAGAAACCTGCTGAATCGCATCAGTAACGCCGGTAACACCAACGGCGTAACATTGCGGTAACACATCCAATTGACTTCCCGAGTTCTCCTCACGACTATAGGCGTCCCGCTGCCGCCAACCCGGCACTACAGGGCGCAATCCAGGCTTTTCAAGCACGACACAAGACCGTGCGCCTGAGTAAATGAAGAATCACGCGCGTTACCCGCAGTAGTTTTCCAAGCGCCTGAATGAGGATTTCTTACATGCCAGCTATCACCTTGACCACATTGCAGAGCCTCAAGCAAAAGGGTGAAAAAATCACCATGCTGACCTGCTACGACGCTACCTTCGCCCACGCTTGCAATGAGGCGGGTGTTGAAGTGCTGCTGGTGGGCGACTCCCTTGGCATGGTGTTGCAAGGACACGACAGCACCCTGCCGGTGACCAACGCCGAAATGGCTTACCACGTCGCCGCGGTCAAGCGTGGTAACACCGATGCCTTGATCCTCGCTGACCTGCCGTTCATGGCCTACGCCACCATCGAGCAAACGATGACCAACAGTGCCCAGTTGATGCAGGCCGGTGCACACATGATCAAGGTCGAAGGCGCACTGTGGCTGGCCGAGTCGATTCGTCTGCTGGCCGAACGCGGTATTCCGGTGTGCGCGCACATGGGTCTGACGCCGCAGTCGGTGAACATTCTCGGCGGCTATAAAGTTCAGGGCCGCAATGAAAACCAGGCCCGGCAGATGCGCGCCGACGCGATTGCCCTGGAACAGGCCGGCGCGGCGATGCTGTTGCTCGAATGTGTACCGAGCGAGCTGGCCCACGAAATCACTCAAGCGGTGAAGATTCCGGTGATCGGCATCGGCGCCGGCAATGCCACCGACGGTCAGGTACTGGTACTGCACGACATGCTCGGCCTGTCCATCACCGGCCGCGCACCGAAGTTCGTGAAGAACTTCATGGCTGGCAAAGACAGCATTCAAGCCGCCCTGAGCGCTTACGTCGCTGAAGTCAAAGCCGCAACCTTCCCTGGCGCCGAACACGGATTCTCTGCATGAACACTGTCAAGACCGTACGCGAACTGCGTGCCGCCGTCGCCCGCGCTCGCGGCGAAGGCAAACGTATCGGCTTCGTACCAACCATGGGCAACCTGCACAGCGGCCACGTCGCACTGGTCACCAAAGCCGCCCAACGAGCGGACTTTGTGGTCGCAAGCATTTTCGTCAACCCGCTGCAATTCGGTGCCGGCGAAGACCTCGACAAGTATCCGCGGACCTTGGCCGCCGACCAGGAGAAACTGCTGCAAGCCGGCTGTCACCTGCTGTTCGCCCCGACCGTCGAGGAAATGTACCCGGACGGCATGGCCGGCCAGACCCGCGTCAGCGTTCCACTGCTTTCTGAAGGCCTGTGTGGCGCCAGCCGCCCCGGACATTTCGAAGGTGTGGCGACCGTGGTCAGCAAGTTGTTCAACATGGTCCAGCCGGACCTGGCGGTCTTCGGCCAGAAAGACTTTCAGCAACTGGCGGTGATTCGTGCGCTGGTGCATGACCTGAACATGCCGATCCAGATCATTGGCGAGCCCACCGTAAGAGCGGCCGACGGCCTGGCGCTGTCCTCGCGCAATGGTTTCCTCAGCGAAGAGCAGCGAGCCGTCGCGCCCGTGGTGTATCGCACGCTGAGCGACATCGCCGAGGCCATCAAGCAGGGTGAACGCGATTATCCGGCGCTCCTGGCACGGAAGATCGATCAGCTCCAGGCCGCCGGTTTGCGTCCTGATTACCTGGAAATCCGCCACACGCTGACCCTGCGCCCAGCGACCGCGGATGACCGTGACCTGGTAATCCTTGCCGCCGCCTTCCTGGGCACGACTCGATTGATCGACAACCTGCACCTGAACCTCGACGCGCTAGTCTGAACACTGCAAAACTGAATGTGGGAGCGAGCCATTGCCGGCCTCAAAGGCTTCGGGCAAACTGCCGCGGTTCGGATCAGCCCAAGGAAACACTCATGCACGCCATCATGCTCAAGGCCAAGCTGCATCGCGCCGAAGTCACCCACGCATTGCTCGACTATGAAGGCTCTTGCGCCATCGACGGCGAATGGCTGGACCTGTCCGGGATCCGTGAGTACGAACAGATCCAGATCTACAACGTCGACAACGGCGAACGCTTCACCACTTACGCCATCCGTGGCGAAGAAGGCTCGCGCATGATCTCGGTCAACGGCGCCGCCGCACACAAGGCCAAGGTCGGTGATCGGGTGATCATCTGCGCCTACGCTCATTACAGCGAAGCCGAACTGCTCAATTTCAAACCGCGCATGCTCTACATGGCTCCAGGCAACGAGTTGAGCCATACCAGCAATGCCATCCCGGTTCAGGTCGCCTGAACCCTCCCCCGTACTCCGAACACTGAAAACCCGCCTGCCTGGCTACCTGATGTGCCGGTACAAAAAAGTACCGGCCACAGGTCAGACAAAGCCAAGACAGATCACACCGCGAGGTTTACTGTTATCGCCCTGCGCTATTTAATCGTTTATTCGCAGTTCAACCGGAGGGTGCCTGTCATCAAACAGGACATTCCGGATTTTTCAGTGTCCTAAAGGCAGTCCAAGTAAAAGGAAACCCGCAGCGATGGCGTACTACCGCACTCCTCATGACGTTACCGCTCTGCCAGCCTGGCAGGCGCTGAATGATCACCGCCAAGCCATGCAGGATTTCAGCATGCGCGAAGCGTTCAATGCCGACCCGCAGCGTTTTACCCAGTTCACACTGAGCAGCTGTGGGCTATTTCTTGATTACTCGAAAAACCTGATCAACACCGAAACCCGTAATCTGCTGGTGGGCCTGGCGAACGAAGTCGGCTTGCAGGACGCGATCAAGGCGTTGTTCAACGGCGAAATCGTCAATGCCTCCGAAGGCCGTCCGGCGCTGCATACGGCCCTGCGCCGCCCGGTGGGCGACAAGCTGTCGGTCAATGGCGTCAACGTCATGCCTGACGTGCACAAAGTGCTGAACCAGATCACCGAGCTGGTCGGGCGCATTCACGACGGCCTGTGGCGCGGTTACACCGAGAAGCCGATCACTGACGTGGTGAACATCGGCATCGGTGGTTCGTTCCTCGGCCCTGAGCTGGTGTCCGAAGCGCTGTTGTCCTACGCCCAGAAAGGCGTGCGCTGCCATTACCTGGCGAACATCGACGGCAGCGAATTCCATGAGTTGTCGGCAAAGATTCGTGCCGAAACCACACTGTTCATCGTTTCCTCGAAATCCTTCAACACCCTCGAAACCCTGAAAAACGCCCAGGCCGCGCGCGCCTGGTACCTGGCTCAGGGCGGCTCCGAAGCCGAGCTGTATCGCCACTTCATCGCCGTTTCGAGCAACAACGCGGCGGCTGTGGCCTTCGGTATTCGCGAAGAGAACATCTTCCCGATGTGGGACTGGGTTGGCGGGCGTTACTCGCTGTGGTCGGCCATCGGTTTGCCGATTGCCCTGGCCATCGGCATGTCGAACTTCAAGGAACTGCTGTCCGGCGCCTACACCATGGACCAGCACTTCCAGAGCGCACCGTTTGAACAGAACATGCCGGTGCTGCTGGCATTACTGGGTGTCTGGTATGGCAACTTCTGGGGCGCGCAAAGCCACGCGATCCTGCCGTACGACCACTACCTGCGTAACATCACCAAGCACTTGCAGCAACTGGACATGGAATCCAACGGCAAGAGCGTACGTCAGGACGGCACGCCGGTTTCCACCGATACCGGTCCGGTCATCTGGGGCGGCGTCGGTTGCAACGGTCAACACGCCTATCACCAGTTGCTGCACCAGGGCACCCAACTGATTCCAGCCGACTTCATCGTGCCGATCGTCAGCTTCAACCCGGTTGCCGACCACCACCAGTGGCTGTACGCCAACTGCCTGTCGCAAAGCCAGGCGCTGATGCTCGGCAAGACCCGCGCCGAGGCGGAAGCCGAGCTGCGTGAAAAAGGCGTGGCCGAAGACCAGGTGCAAAAACTCGCGCCGCACAAGGTGATCCCGGGCAACCGCCCGAGCAACACCCTGGTAGTCGAGCGCATCAGCCCGCGTCGTCTTGGCGCGCTGGTCGCGATGTACGAGCACAAGGTGTTCGTGCAGAGCGTGATCTGGGGCATCAACGCCTTCGACCAATGGGGCGTGGAGTTGGGCAAGGAGCTGGGCAAAGGCGTCTACAGCCGCTTGGTCGGCAGCGAGGAAACCCCGGCCGAAGACGCTTCGACCCAGGGCCTGATCAACTACTTCCGCGGTCGTCATCGCGGTTGATCTGAAACGCTCTGCAAAACCTGTGGGAGCGAGCCTGCTCGCGATAGCGGAATTTCAGCCAACGTTTTCGTTGAATGTTAAGCCGTCATCGCGAGCAGGCTCGCTCCCACATTGGTTTCCTGTACGACTTGAACCCGATAGTCACTCGGCGCATCTTTATAACTTGTGCAATACAAGCATAAGGAACCGCCATGTT
The DNA here is from genome assembly GCF_056396945.1 of Pseudomonas sp. 05N432. NCBI lineage: Bacteria > Pseudomonadati > Pseudomonadota > Gammaproteobacteria > Pseudomonadales > Pseudomonadaceae > Pseudomonas > Pseudomonas sp. 05N432. The sequence continues at coordinate 33,011 of NZ_JBFTMM010000031.1, forward strand.
CGATATCAGCACGTTCCCCAAAGCCGATGCCGTCCGCCAGGCTGCGCAACTGAGTCAGGACGACTACCAGCGCCTGTACCGCCAATCCATCGAGCAACCCGACATCTTCTGGGCCGAACAGGCCAAGCGTTTTCTCGACTGGTCGAGCCCCTGGCAAAGCGTTCAACACTCGGACATCAAAACCGGCGCGGCACAATGGTTTGCCGGCGCTCAGCTCAACGTCAGCTATAACTGCATCGACCGCCACCTCGCCCAACGCAGTGAACAGACCGCAATCATCTGGGAAGGCGACGACCCGGCTGAATCGCTGCACATCACCTACCAAAAGCTTCATCATTACGTCTGCCGCCTGGCCAACGTGCTGAAAAGCCGGGGCGTAAAAAAAGGCGACCGGGTGTGCATCTACATGCCAATGATCCCTGAAGCCGCCTACGCAATGCTCGCCTGCGCACGTATTGGCGCCGTGCACTCGGTGGTCTTTGGCGGGTTTTCCCCCGACTCCCTGCGTGACCGGATCCTCGACGCAGACTGCCGTACCGTGATTACCGCCGATGAAGGGGTACGTGGCGGTAAATACGTACCGCTCAAACAGAACGTCGACAAAGCGCTGCTCAGTTGCCCGGCCGTCAGTACCGTCGTCGTGGTCGAACACACACAGATCGAGGTCAATTGGGTCGAAGGCCGCGATCTCTGGTATCACCAGGCTCTGCGCGATGTCAGTGACGACTGCCCGCCAGAACCCATGGACGCCGAAGACCCGTTGTTCATCCTTTACACTTCCGGCAGCACCGGTAAACCCAAAGGCGTGCTGCACACCACTGGCGGCTATCTGCTGCAAGCGGCGATGACCTTCAAGTACGTGTTCGACTACCGCGACGGCGAAGTCTTCTGGTGCACCGCCGACGTCGGCTGGGTCACCGGCCACAGCTATATCGTCTATGGGCCACTGGCCAATGGCGCGACCACCCTGATCTTCGAAGGCGTGCCAAGCTACCCGAACAGCTCGCGGTTCTGGCAAGTCATCGACAAGCACCAGGTGAACATCTTCTACACCGCACCCACCGCCTTGCGGGCCCTGATGCGCGAAGGCCTGGAGCCGTTGAAAGACAGCTCGCGCGCCAGTTTGCGGCTGCTAGGCAGTGTCGGCGAACCCATCAACCCGGAAGCCTGGGACTGGTATTTCAACGCAGTTGGCGAGCAGCGCTGCCCGATCGTCGACACCTGGTGGCAGACCGAAACCGGCGGCATCATGCTCAGCCCGCTGGTCAGCGCACAACGGATCAAACCCGGCTGCGCGACCCGGCCGATGTTCGGCGTGCAACCGGTATTGCTCGATGAACAAGGCAAGGAAATCAGCGGCGCCGGCAGCGGCGTGCTCGCCATAAAATCAAGCTGGCCAGGGCAAATCCGCAGTGTCTACGGCGACCCGCAACGAATGGTCGATACCTATTTCAAACCCTACCCCGGCTATTACTTCACCGGCGACGGCGCACGGCGCGATGAAGAGGGCGACTACTGGATCACCGGGCGCATCGATGATGTGATCAACGTTTCCGGACACCGCATCGGCACCGCCGAAGTCGAAAGCGCACTGGTACTGCATGACAGCATCGCCGAGGCCGCGGTGGTCGGTTACCCCCACGACCTCAAGGGCCAGGGCATCTACGCCTTTGTCACGCCGATGAACGGCATCGAACCCAGCGACGCGTTGAAAAAAGAACTGCTGGCCCACGTCAGCCAGGAAATCGGCAGTTTCGCCAGACCCGATCTGATTCAATGGGCGCCGGCCTTGCCGAAAACCCGTTCGGGCAAGATCATGCGGCGTATCCTGCGCAAGATCGCCTGCAATGAGCTCGATAGCCTTGGCGACACTTCGACCCTGGCCGATCCCGGTGTGGTCGCTGGTCTGATCGACAAGCGTCTGAACCAATGATCTGATCACCCAGGCGCGGCCGCTGGCCGCGCACCTTTTAATGTTGTTGCCACCGAGTCGTCATGGAATTCATCCGAAGCCGCATCGAAACCCAGATCATGAGCCTGTCCGGCCTTTCACTGGGCAAGCTCGACCTGGAAAACCCCAAGGGTGATCCCGGCCTCTTCGGTCCCGACTCGGTGAGCTGGCAAGTGCATGGCGACTTCAGCAGCATGCTCATTGGCGGCATCAGCGCCTTGATGCTGCAAGCCCTGCATCCGCTGGCGCTGGCCGGGGTCTGGGACCACTCGAACTTCCGTGAAGACATGCTCGGTCGACTTCGCCGCACCGGGCAGTTCATCTCCGGTACCACCTTCGGTTCGCGTCAGGACGCCGAGTGGCTGATCGAGAAAGTGCGCACCATTCACCTGCAAGTGGTCGGCACCGCACCCGATGGCCGCCCTTATGCCGCCAGCGATCCGGACCTGCTGACCTGGGTGCACGTGGCCGAAGTCAGCAATTTTCTCGCCGCGCATTTGCGCTACCGCAATCCGAATCTTTCGCCCGCCGATCAGGACCGTTACTACGCTGAAATCGCCTTGGTCGCCGAACGACTGGGCGCCCGCGATGTTCCGCGCTCTCGGCGGGAAATCAGCGAGTACCTTGAGCGAGTTCGCCCACTACTACTGTGCGATGAACGCAGCCGCGAAGTGCTGCGGTTGCTCCTCGCTGCACCGTCACCCAGCCGCCTGGCCAGGCCCTTCGGCGGGCTGATGATGCAGGCGGGCATCGACCTGCTGCCCGACTGGGCCAGTGACATGCTCGGTGTCCATCAGAATCCGCTGCAACGCAAACTGATTCGCGCCAGCGTCAATCGCAGTGCCCCGATGCTGCGCTGGGCGGTGCGCAATGGTTCGGTGCAGCGGGCCAAACGGCGGATGGGCCTGCTGACTTGAAGAAAACTTCAAAGCATCGCGAGCAGGCTCGCGAAGGCAGCACCTCGGTCCCGCGCCAAGCTGTTAAACTCTCGCGCCAAATTCCCCAGCAAGGCGCTCCGCATGTCTTCCTTGAATCAGGCGCTGCGCGCCGCCCTCGATCATCGCCAAGACTTGCTCGCCGAGCTGCACCAGCAAGGCACCGACTGCTATCGACTGTTTCATGGCAGCCAGGAAGGTGCCGGCGGCCTGACCATCGACCGTTATGGCCCACAACTGCTGGTCCAGAGCTTTCACCAGTCACTGGAACGCGATGACTTGCTCGCGTTGCACGCGATCATCAACCAGCATCTCGGCCTGGACACCCTGTTGGTCTACAACGACCGCTCGCGGGGTAACTCGCGCATTGATCGCGAAGACACGGTCTACCGCGCCGATGAAGCCGCGCTTGCCGATATGGTCGGCCACGAATGGGGCCTGAACTACCGCGTCCGTGGTCGCCACGCCGGGCAAGACCCTCTGTTGTTTCTCGACCTGCGCAACGCCCGCGGCTGGGTCAAGGACCACAGCGCCGGCAAAAGCGTGCTGAACCTGTTCGCCTACACCTGTGGCGTCGGCCTTTGCGCTGCGGCCGGCGGGGCACGCGAGGTGTGTAATCTGGATTTCGCCGAGGGCAACCTGGCCGTCGGCCGCGAGAACGGCCTGCTCAACCCGCAGCTGCCAACCATGCAGTTCGTGCAGTCCGATTATTTCCCGGCCATCCGCCAACTCGCCGGCCTGCCGATCAGCCAGCGCCGCGGGCAGAAACTGCCCAGTTACCCGCGCCTGGAACAGCGTCAATACGACCTGGTCCTGCTCGATCCTCCAGCCTGGGCCAAAAGCGCATTCGGCACCGTTGACCTGCTGCGCGACTATCAAAGCCTGCTCAAACCGGCGCTGTTGACCACCGCCGATGATGGCGTGCTGATCTGCTGCAACAACCTGGCGAAAGTCAGCATGGACGACTGGCGTGAGCAGGTGTTGCGCTGCGCAGAAAAGGCCGGACGCCCGGTGCGTGACTGGAAAGTGCTGACACCTGGTGGCGACTTTCCGTCGATGGATCAGCAGCCGCCGCTGAAAACCCTGATCCTGCAACTCTGAGCGCTTTCGAAAAAACCAGACAATTACAGTTCAAGGTGATTGCTTCGGAACCAGAGTCGCATGCCATACTCCAAGGCACTCCCGATTCCGATAGTTGAAGCCGAACATGCCCAAAGGATTGATTCGCGCCATCGGCGCCTTGTTGATTGCCGTCGCCCTTTACAGCCTGTTGGGGTTTCTGATTTTACCGGGCATTGCCTTGCGGATCGCCAATCAACAATTGGCCAACTACGCGGCGGTGCCTGCGCACATTCAACGGATCGAACTCAATCCCTTCAGTCTTGAACTGACTGTGTGGGGCCTGAACATCGGCGAGCCGGGCAAGGAACAGCTCGCCTTCGAGCGCCTGTACGCCAACCTGCAAATCGATAGCCTCTGGACCCGCGCACTGCACCTGACCGATTTGCGGCTGGACAAGCAGAAAGCCGAGATTCTGTTCAACAAGGACGGCAGCCTGAACCTCACGCAACTGTTCAAGTTGCCGGCCAGCGAGCCGACCCCTGCTGACCCGAATGCCAAACCCTTCCCGCTGCGCATCGACCACATCAACCTGGCCGGTGGTTATGTGCACTTCCAGGACCTGCGCCCGAGCGAGCCGATCGAGTTCCTCTACGACACGCTCAATCTGGAGTTGAACAACCTCAGTACCCTGCCCGACGACAACGCCGCCATGACCCTCGTCGCAGCTGGCCCGGCGGGTGGCCGGATCGACTGGACCGGCCACATCAGCCTGGTGCCCATCAGCTCCGAAGGCACACTGAAAGTCACCGACGGCAAAATGAAATCCTGGTGGCCTTATGTGCGTGACGCATTGCCGCTGGTGCTCGAAGACGGAACGCTGAACCTGAGCACCGATTACAAGTTCAACCTGACGCAGGGAACCGAACTGCTGCTGAGCAACGCTTCGGTCAGCGTTGCTCCGTTCGCCATCAAGGCCCCGGATGGCCGGCCACTGGTGCGCCTCGAACGTCTGGACGTCAGCGAGACCACGGTCGATCTGGTCAAACAACAAGTGATCGTCGGCAAGATCCGCAGCCAGAAGCTCGAAACCTGGGCCGCCCGTGAAGCCGATGGCCAACTCGACTGGCAGAAACTCTTCGCCAGTCAACCGGCCAAACCGGCCACCAAACCCGAGTCGACCAAGGCCCCGGCGGCGGCAGACTCGCCGCAACCAAAACCCGATCCCGCGGTGCCGAGCAAACCCTGGCAAGTGCTGCTCAAGGATGTCGAGCTGCGCAACTATCAAGTGCACCTGGCCGACCGTCAGGCCCAACCGGCGGTGGCACTGGAGCTTGGCCCGCTGAACGTCGACGTGAAGAATTTCGATAGCCTCAATGGTTCGCCGTTCTCCCTCAAGGTCGATACCGGCCTGGGCAAGCAGGGCAAGATTCTCGCGGACGGCGAGGTCAACCTTGCGCCAATCAGCGCCAAGCTCAAGGTCCAGACCAAAGACATCGACCTGCGTGTCGCCCAGTCCTATATCACCCCGTTCATTCGTCTGGAGCTGCGTTCCGGGATGCTCGGCAGCGACTTGGCGGTTGACCTGAAAAGCACCGAGCCACTGGCGTTCAGCGTCACTGGCCGCGCTCAGGTCGATCAATTGCACACCCTGGACACCATGAAAACCCGCGACTTCCTCAAGTGGCAGCAAGTGGTGGTCGAAGGCCTGAACTACCAACACGGCGATAGCCTGTCGATCGACAAGATCAACCTGTTTCAGCCGTATGTACGTTTCATGATCAACGATGACCGCACCACCAACATCAATGACCTGCTGATCCCGCAACCGGCTGACAGCGGTAGCAAAACCGCCGCCGCAAAACCTGCTGCGAGCAAGGACAAGCCGCTGGGCATCCACATCGGCGCGATTGCCATCAACGACGGCTCGGCGAACTTCGCCGACTTCAGCCTGACACCGAACTTCGCCACTGCCATTCAACAGCTCAACGGCCAGATCGGCACTATCGACAGCCGCCAGGTCAAACCCGCCGCCGTCGACATCAAGGGCAAAGTCGACCGCTACGCCCCGGTGACCATCAAGGGCAGCGTCACCCCGTTCGACCCGATGACCGCGCTGGATATCGCCACCAGTTTCAAACGCGTCGAACTGACCACCCTGACCCCCTACTCCGGCAAATTTGCCGGCTATCGGATTCGTAAGGGCCGGCTCAATCTCGACCTGCACTACCAGATCGTCAAAGGCCAGTTGAAAGCCGAAAACAAAGTGGTGGTGGAGCAACTGCAATTGGGTGAAAAAGTCGACAGCCCGGACGCCGTGAGCTTGCCGCTGAAACTGGCCATCGCCTTGCTCAAGGACAGCGATGGCAAAATTTCCATTGATCTGCCGATAACGGGCGATCTGAACAACCCGCAATTCAGCATCATGCCGATCATCTGGCAGACCCTGCGCAACCTGATCGTGCGCGCGGCCGAGGCGCCCTTCAAGCTCATTGGCGGGCTGGTCAACGGCAGTGGGGCCGAGGACCTGGGCAGCGTGTCGTTCGCACCTGGCTCAAGCGAGCTGAGCAAAAACGCCGAGTCGGCGCTCGATACCCTCGCCAAAGCGCTCAAGGAACGTCCGGCCCTTCGCCTGGAAATCGAAGGCACCGCTGCCGAGAAGAGCGATGGCCCCTTGATTGCCGAACAGCGACTGGAACGTGAATACCAGTACAACTACTACAAAATGCTCCAGCGTCGCGGCGACAAAGTCCCTGCGCAAGCCTCGTTGCTGGCAGTCCCGGACAGCGAAAARGGCCCGCTGCTCGAAGCCATCTACCGCACGCGCCTGAAAACCCAGCCACCGGCCGAATGGACGCAACTGGACAAAACAGAACGCACCGCCAAACTGCGTGAAGGCGTGATCAAGTTCTGGTCTTCAGACACCGCGCTGCTGCGCCAACTGGGTCAGGATCGCGCCAGCACCATCAAGGACTACCTGGTCGACAAAACCCAGCTCGCCGATGACCGGGTGTATTTCGTTGACGCTAACCTGGGCGAAGCCGAAAGCGATGGCCAAGTCGTCACGCCCATGCACCTGGACGCGGAGTAAACATGAATAGCCGATTGCTGATCAGCCTGGCACTGGCGCTCTTTGCCAGCCAGGTGCAAGCCCAGACCGATACCTTGCGCTGCGGCAGTCAGTTGATCAGTGTCGGCGATCGCACAAGTGAAGTGCTGCACAAATGTGGCGAGCCGGTTGCACGTGATGCGTTGGGCTACAAACGCAGCGCCAATCGCCGGGAAGAAGTCCCGGTTGAGGAATGGACCTACGGCCCGAACAGCGGCATGTACCAATATCTGCGTTTTGAAGGCAACCGTCTGGTACGAATCACCAGCAAGCGCGGTAGCTGAAGTTACGACTATCCAATGTGCCAATGTGGGAGCGAGCCCGCTCGCGATAGCTGACTGACATTCAACATAGAGGATGAATGAAGAGTTGCCATCGCGAGCAGGCTCGCTCCCACATTGGTTCTACAGCGCTCTCAAGATTCCCTTCTCCCGGCTCAGGAAACCCTGGGTCTTACTGGGTCATCAGGCCATCAGCCGATACGGCTTTGACGCCTTTGATTTTCTTGGTGATAGCGACGGCCATTTCTTTCTGAGACTGGGTAATGGCTACTTTCGACGATAGGGAAACTACGCCTTTGTTGGTTTCGACTTTGATGTCGGTGCCAGGAATCCCTTTCTCGGTGACCAGATCGCTTTTCACTTTAGTGGTGATCCAGGTATCGGAAGTAGCTTCCTCGGCCTTGGTCATTTCACCGGCAGCCACCACCATCGGCGACTGTGTGGCTTGAGTGGTCTGCGCAAATGCAGCGTTGGCCATGGTCAGGGTCAGAGCGGTTGCAGCTGCGGCAGCGATAGCGAACGTCTTCATACGAGTAACTCCTGTTCTTCCAGAAAATCTGCTGCATGCCTTCTCAGCAGGGTTAACAGAGACAGTGCGAAGGCTGTGCCAACTTGAGACAGCGAAATAAACCGATAAAAATCAATATATTACAAAAAAACCAATTAACTGAAGTCATGCAAAATGCATGACCCGGGTGTTGTTGACATGCAAGTTGCGGCTTTTATCGAATTACCGCGATGCCATCGAACGGTCGAAAAAATGCCTCGCGTCCGTAGAGGCGAGGCATTGAGGCTTCGATACAGGATCAGACGCCTGTGCAACCCTTGGGCGCATAGTCCTGCAACGCGGTGGTCGCGCAGGTCCAGCCACCGGCCAGTGTCCGCGTCAGCGTGATGGTTTTGCTGAGCACCGGACCTGGTGCATTGACAATCGTGCAAACAATCGTGCCTGCACCGCTGGAAGCAGTACCCGATGCCGTGATTGTGCAGTTACCGGTAGTTGCCGTGCCACCGATCAGCGCCAGTGTCGGGTCGGTGCCCTGATTGATAATGTCTTCAAAAGGCACCTTCAGTGCTGAAATTTCCGCCAGCCCCGCAGTGACCTTCGCCCGCGCTTGATACTTGGAATACAGCGGCAACGCGAACGTCGCCAGGATGCCGATGATTGCCACCACGATCAGCAGCTCGATGAGGGTAAAACCTTTTTGATTATTCATAGAACAGGCTCCATGCATGAGGCGAAATCTCATGTCCTGAACCAGTCAAAGCACAGCACATGCCAACCCCTGCGCCCCCTGCTTACAGGGTGTCAGATCGGCAAAAGCCCGGTGCGTACCCCGAGGAACCGCACTATCTGACACTTTTTGTCACCTCAAGAGTGCTGGTGCGCTCCCATCCGTTGACTAGGCTATAAGTCTTGAACTGTCTGTGCCTGGTACTCGAATGAATGACATCGCTCTCAGCGGCCTGGCCAAGCAATTGGTGCTGGCCGAACTGCTCACTGACAAAAGCGCGCAACAGGCGTATCAGCAAGCTCAACGCAATCGCGTTTCCCTGGTCAGCTATCTGGTACAGAACAAAATGGTGAGCAGTCGCCAGGTTGCGGAAATTGCCTCCGAGCATTTCGGTGTCGCCTTCCTTGACCTCAACTGTCTCGACAAAGACTCCCAGCCCAAAGACCTGGTCAGTGAAAAGCTGATTCGCCAGCACCACGCCCTGCCACTCTGGCGGCGCGGCAACAAACTGTTCGTAGGCATTTCCGACCCGAGCAATCAGCAGGCGATCAACGATATCCAGTTCAGCACCGGGCTCACCACCGAAGCGATCCTGGTCGAAGACGACAAGCTCAGCGACGCCATCGAGAAATTCTTCGACAGCCACAGCACGGGCCTGGAAGACATGGCCGATATCGACCTCGGGGGCCTGGACATCGAAGCCGTCGACGACCAGCGTCAGGACGCTGTCACCGGCCAGGACTCCGACGATGCCCCGGTGGTGCGCTTCGTCAACAAGATGCTGCTGGACGCGATCAAGGGCGGCTCCTCAGACCTGCATTTCGAGCCCTACGAAAAAATCTATCGGGTGCGGGTGCGGACCGACGGCATGCTGCGCGAAGTCGCCAGACCGCCGACTCAATTGGCCAATCGCATCGCTGCCCGTCTCAAGGTGATGGCCAGCCTGGACATCTCGGAACGTCGAAAACCCCAGGACGGGCGGCTCAAGATGCACCTGTCGAAAAGCAAATCCATCGATTTTCGGGTCAACACCCTGCCAACGTTGTGGGGCGAAAAAGTCGTGATCCGGATTCTCGACCCCTCCAGCGCGCAGATGGGCATTGATGCGCTGGGTTACGAGCCCGACCAGAAAGACCTGTACATGGCGGCGCTCAAGCAACCTCAGGGGCTGATACTGGTTACCGGGCCGACGGGTTCAGGGAAAACCGTGTCGCTGTACACCGGGTTGAATATCCTCAACACCGTCGACATCAACATCTCCACCGCCGAAGACCCGGTGGAAATCAACATGGAAGGCATCAACCAGGTCAACGTCAATCCCAGGCAAGGCCTGGACTTCGCCCAGGCGTTGCGCTCATTTCTGCGCCAGGACCCGGACGTGATCATGGTCGGCGAGATCCGCGACCTGGAAACCGCCGAAATTGCGATCAAGGCTGCGCAAACCGGGCACCTGGTGCTTTCCACCCTGCACACCAACAGCGCAGCTGAAACCCTGACCCGCCTGCACAACATGGGCATCCCGGGGTTCAACATCGCCACGGCCGTGCACCTGATCATTGCCCAGCGCCTGGCTCGCAAGCTGTGCAGCCACTGCAAAAAAAGCCTTTCGATTCCCGACGATACCCTGATCAAGGAAGGCTTCCCACGGGAACGCATCGGCTCCTTCACGATCTACGAACCCGTCGGTTGCGATCACTGCAACAACGGCTACAAAGGGCGAGTCGGTATTTATGAAGTGGTGAAAAACACCCCGGAGCTGCAACGGCTGATCATGGCTGAAGGCAATTCTCTGGAAATCGATACGCAGATGCGCAAGGACGGCTTCAATGACCTGCGCACCTCGGGCCTGCTCAAGGCCATGCAGGGCGTCACCAGCCTTGAAGAAATCAACCGGGTCACCAAGGATTGAGTCATGGCGGTCAAAGCAATCAAGGTCAGCGTCTACGCCTGGGAAGGCACTGACAGGAAAGGCAGCAAAATATCCGGCGAGCTGAGCGGTCATAGCCCGGCAGTGATCAAGGCGCAGCTACGCAAACAAGGTATCAACCCGGGCAAAGTACGGAAAAAAACCGCTTCGCTGTTCAATCTCGGCAACCGTATCAAGCCGCTGGACATTGCCCTCTTCACCCGGCAGATGGCGACCATGATGAAAGCCGGTGTGCCCTTGCTGCAGTCGTTCGACATCATCGGCGAGGGCTTCGACAACCCGAACATGCGCAAGCTGGTGGACGAGGTGAAACAGGAAGTCGCCGCCGGCAACAGCTTCGCCACCGCGCTGCGTAAGAAGCCGCAGTACTTCGATGAGCTCTACTGCAACCTGGTCGACGCGGGCGAGCAGGCCGGCGCGCTCGACACGTTGCTGGAGCGGATAGCGACCTATAAGGAAAAAAGCGAAAGCCTCAAGGCCAAGATCAAAAAAGCCATGACCTATCCGCTGGCCGTGGTCTTTGTCGCAATCATCGTCACCGGCATTCTGCTGGTCAAAGTGGTCCCGCAGTTTCAGTCGGTGTTCTCCGGATTTGGTGCAGAACTCCCAGCCTTCACCCTGATGGTGATCGGTCTGTCCGAGTTCATGCAGGCGTGGTGGTGGCTGTTGCTCGGCGGCCTGATCGGTGGGTCTCTGGGCTTTCGCCATGCGCTCAGGCGCTCACAACGCTTTTGCGACTGGCTGGACGCGCAATTGCTGAAAATGCCGATAGTCGGCGCACTGCTCTACAAATCGGCAGTGGCCCGTTTTGCCCGCACACTGTCGACCACTTTCGCCGCGGGTGTGCCCTTGGTCGAAGCCCTGGATTCGGTAGCGGGCGCCACTGGCAATATCGTGTTCAAACGGGCGGTCTTGCGCATCAGGCAAGATGTCTCCACCGGCATGCAATTGAACTTCTCGATGCGCACCAGCGGGATATTTCCCAACATGGCGATTCAAATGGCCGCCATTGGCGAGGAGTCCGGCGCACTGGACGACATGCTCGACAAAGTTGCGATCTACTATGAAGCTGAAGTCGACAATATGGTCGACAGCCTGACCAGCCTGTTGGAACMGTTCATCATGGTGGTGCTCGGCGTCATTGTCGGCGGGCTGGTGGTTGCCATGTACCTGCCCATTTTCCAACTCGGCTCGGCGATTTGAACATGCCCTTGAGTGAATTCATGGCCGGTTACCCACTGGCGTTTGTTGTCACCGCACTCGTGCTCGGGCTGGTGATCGGCAGCTTTCTCAATGTGGTGGTCTKGCGCCTGCCGAAAATGCTTGAGGGCGACTGGCGGCAACAAGCCCTGGACGTACTGGGTTTACCGCCCGAAGCACCGGGCCCGACCTACAACCTGATGCTGCCGCATTCACACTGCCCACAGTGCGCTCATCGAATCCGCGCCTGGGAAAACATTCCACTGCTCAGTTACCTGGTATTGCGCGGCCGATGCTCGAATTGCAAAGCGCCGATCAGTACCCGCTACCCCTTGACCGAACTGGCCTGTGGCGTGCTCTCGGCGTTTGTCGCCTGGCACTTCGGCTTCGGTTGGACAGCTGCGTGGGGGCTGGTCTTGAGTTGGGGGTTACTGGCGATGTGTCTGATCGACGCCGACCACCAATTGCTGCCGGATGTACTGGTATTGCCGTTGTTGTGGCTGGGTCTGATCGTCAACAGCTTCGATCTTTTCGTACCTTTGCAGGCGGCAATGTGGGGGGCGGTAGCCGGCTACCTGCTGCTGTGGTCGGTGTATTGGCTGTTCAAACTGATGACCGGCAAGGAAGGTATCGGTCACGGCGACTTCAAGCTCCTGGCGCTGCTTGGTGCCTGGGGCGGCTGGCAGATTCTGCCGTTGACGGTCCTGCTTTCATCGCTGGTGGGCGCTGTCGGGGGAGTGATTTTGCTGCGCCTGAAAGACGCCAACACCTCGACGCCGATCCCCTTCGGACCCTATCTGGCAATTGCCGGCTGGATTGCCTTGCTCTGGGGTGGTCAAATAACCGGCTTCTATTGGCAGTTTGTCGGTTTCAAATGAATACCCCTGTGGAAAAACCCTGGATTCTCGGCCTGACCGGTGGCATCGGCAGCGGCAAAAGCGCGGCGGCCCAGCACTTCATCGATCTGGGTGTGCATGCGGTGGATGCCGATCATGCCGCACGCTGGGTGGTCGAACCCGGTCGCCCGGCGCTGGCGCAGATTGCCGAGCACTTCGGTGCCGGCGTGCTGCAAGCCGATGGCCAATTGAATCGTGCGGCACTGCGCAAGCTGATCTTTGAAGTTCCCGAAGAACGCCGCTGGCTCGAAGCGTTGCTGCATCCGCTGATCGCTCAGGAGATCGCGGCTCACCTGGCACGCGCACAATCACCTTATGCGATTCTGGTGTCGCCGCTGTTGATCGAGTCCGGGCAGTACAAAATGACCCAGCGAGTGCTGGTGATCGACGCACCGGAACACTTACAGATCGAACGAACCCTGCAGCGCGACCAGACCAGCGAACAGCAGGTCCAGGCGATCCTCAAGGCCCAGTCCAGCCGTCAGGACCGCCTCAGCCATGCCGACGATGTGGTGGTCAACGACCGCGACCTCGCCTGGCTGCACAGCGAGGTCGAACGCCTGCATCACTTTTACCTTACTTTGCGTGGAGGCCAGTCATGAGCCAACCCCCTGTCGTCGAATGTCCAACCTGCGGCGCCCCTGTTGAATGGAGCGAAGCCAGCACCTTCCGGCCGTTTTGCTCGGACCGCTGCAAACTGATCGATCTGGGCGCCTGGGCCTCGGAAGAACACAAGATCCCGGTCAGCCCCGACTCTGAAGACGAGTTGTTCTCGGAAGACTTCGACCCGCGCCACTGATCCCGCCCCTCAGGGCCGCATAAACCCGTAGTCCTGGCTGTCATCGAGATTCTCCGCCAGAAACTGCAACTCATCGGCCAGATCCTCGACACTGCGTACGCCCTTGCTCTGCTGCACCACCGCACTGAGCAAGGCGCGCAGGCTCAACCCTGGTTCAAACCCGGCTTCATGCGCTGACTCCAGACTGTTGCGCAATTCCTGTCTTGCCCATTCGTAAACGCTCATGCCACTGCTCCTGAGGATTTTCCAGAGCATGGAATCGCAGCCGATTCGAGCATTTGATATGGATCAAGGCTTGTCGTCGTCCTTCCACGGCGCCGACAAATAACGCGTGCGGTTAAAGGTCTCCAGCCACTCCGGACAGAACACCACCAGCGAACTGATCACCATGCCGTTGATAAACGCCTCGGGGAAAATGATCAGCCACAGGTAACCGACAAAATCCTCCAGCCATTCCGGCATCGCAAAACGCTCGTCGAACCACAACAGCCCCAGCGCCACCAGCAGGCAGAGCAACGCCGAAAGCCCGGCGGCCAAAAAACCCGAGCAAAAGATATACACAAAGGGATTACGCGGTTGCGCCCGCTCCACCAGGATCGCGCAGCATTCGGTGATCAGCACCGGCAACAGAATCAGCAATGCGCCATTGACCCCCATTGCGGCGAGGTCCTGACGCCCGAGCAGCACCAGCCCCACCTGCGCCACCAGCCCGCCGACAATCGCCAGCGGCCAGTCCAGCAATAACGTCACCGCCGTCATGCCGATGATGTGATAAGACACGCCGGTGTCGAAGTCCCGTCGCACGAGCCAGAGGACGAACAACGCGAACACGGTGCCAAACAGCAAATGCTGACGTCGACTGTCAGTGAACAACTCGACCCACGGCGCTCGGGCAACGGCCCAGATCAGCACCGGCACGTAGATCAGCCAGCCGACCGTGAGGGTTTCGGGTGACAGCAGTGCAGCACTGATCATCGCGCCAGGCACTCCCACGCGCACAACGGCACAAAACCCGCTAACCCTGCTGAGCAGACCTTCACTCCAGACTCCTTCCTGAACCGAAACAAGCCTTGAGTCTACACCGCCCTGCGCGCGCCCTTCGACCTCAGGCCCAGTGGCGTGGATCGCTCATCACTGCCTCATGCTCGGCGAACAGGCGCGGTAACTCGGCCTTCAGAAAGTCCACCCAGGTTCGGACCTTCGCATCGAGAAAGCGCCGCGACGGATACAGCGCGTAGACATTGCGCTCACGCGGGCGATAGGCAGGCAGCAGGCGCAGCAACGTGCCGTCGTTCAACGGCCGTGTCGCGGTATAAAACGGCAACAGACTGACCCCCATCCCCGCCTCGGAAGCCTTGACCATCGACTCGGCAACATTGCACTGAAACGTCTTCGCCGGGCTGACGCGATGCTCACCCTGCGCGTCATGGAACACCCATTGATCGCTGTACAACGGATCGAGCATGCGCAGGCATCGATGATCGTTCAGTGCCAGCGGGTTGCCTGGCACACCCTGGCGTTGCAGGTAGCCCGGGGAGGCGCAGGGCACGCTGTAAATCTGCCCGACGACCTGGGCGACAAACTGCGAGTCGGCCAGCTCATGGGCAATCGAAATCACCACGTCATGGCCTCCTTCCAGCGGATCCGGATTGCGTTGCGACAAGGTCAGCTCGAACACCACATCAGGATAGAGTTCGGTGTATCGAGCGATCAGCGGCGTAATCAGCACACCCAGGCCATGCATGCTGTGAACCCGCAACCGACCGCTGGGCTTGAGATGAGCGCCACGCGCTTCGGCCGTAGCCTCTTCCATCTCTTCGAGTATTTGCCGACTGCGCAGCAAAAAGCGCTCGCCGGCCTCGGTCAGGCTCAACCGCCGGGTGGTGCGTTGCAGCAGACGCGCCTGCACATGCTGCTCCAGATCCGCGACCAATCGGGACACTTGCGCGGTCGAGAGTTCAAGCGCGTCGGCGGCGGCGGTAAAGCTGCCGCTGTCCACCACGCGGACAAACACCCGCAAGTTGTTGAGCAAATCCATAGGCCCTCCTCAGGCACTGACTGTTGCGTTACACGTAAGGCTGCATCAGGCGTTTGCCCCTTTATCGGTAGCGGGCAAGGCATAGACTTCAATCATCGGAACCCACACGGAGCACACAAAAATGAAAACCTTGATCAGCCTGTTTCTGACCGTTGTCGCCACCTCCGCCATGGCCGCCGGCAACGAACCCACCACTCCGTACAACCCGGCGCAACCGCTGGACATCGCCAAAGTGGTATCCGTGACGAACACCGCCACCGCCTGCGACGTCGTGCCGGCGACCATGGTCTACATCGATCATCAAGGCCAGACCCGTCGCGTGACTTATCAGGTCATGGGCAGTTGCACGAGCGACCTGTGATCCCTGGCTCGCCGCACGACTCAAACGACCATCCGTTTCGCCTGCAAGGCCAGATCATGCAGCCCGGCCAAGCGCGCCATGATGCGCTCGACCACTTCGACCCGGGCCAGCGCACCACTTTGCAGTTCGCCCATCGAGTGCAGCGCCACTTCGGCCTTTTCCAGCCCCAGACGCGTTGAACCGGCCAACTGCTCGATACCTTGGCGCGCATGCTCGGCGGACTGTTCCAGGCCCGTCGCGATCTGCCTGATCTGCGCACTGGAATCCGCCGCCTGACGTGACAGATTACGCACTTCGTCCGCCACCACCGCAAAGCCTCGGCCATGGCTGCCTGCCCGTGCCGCTTCGATGGCTGCGTTCAACGCCAGCAGATTGGTCTGGCGGGAAATATCCTGAATGCTGCCGACAATCGCACCGATGCGCATCGACTGAGCGCCGAGTTCATCGAACACTTGATCGAGACGCTGCATGTAGAGGTTCAGGTCCCCCAGCACACTGGCCGAAGACTGCATGCTCAGCGCACTCGCCTTCACCCGCTCGCCGGCCGTGCGCGCCAGTTGATTGGCAAAACGCATGTCTTCCTCGGTTTGCAGCACCGACTCGGTCAATTGCTCCAGCGTGAGGTGCACAATCGCACCGGGCCATTCGCGCTCCGGTTGCACTGCCGGGGTCGGGGACTCGATCAGCTCCACGCTCGGCTCGGGAACTTCAGACTCAAGCGGCGGCGTCACTGTCACCGGTGGCTGTCGACGAGACAGCGCCGCAGCGAACAGCAATGCGAGGTTGATCCCACCAGCCAGCAGCAGCCGCCCGTTATCACCCCAGGCCAACATCACAGCGCCCACGCCAGCACTCATCAACAACAAACCCGCACCGATCTTGCGCGGCCCGCGTTCTTGCACGCCGGTCATAGCAGCGTCCAGGTGTAACTGAGGATCAAGCGGTTTTCGTCGATATCACTGCGGTAGTTGGAACGCGCCACGGCGTTGCGCACGCGTATCCCGAGACCTTTGAGGGTGCCGCTCTGCAGCACATAACCGAGATCGAGATCGCGTTCGCGGTCCTTGCCTTCGAAACCCTTGCCGGTGTCGACGTTGTTGCCGGTGATGTAACGCACAGTGCTGGTCAGCCCCGGCACCCCGAGGGCGGCGAAGTCGTAGTCGTAGCGCGCCTGCCAGGAGCGTTCGTCGGTGTAGGCGAACTCGTAGGTCGGCACCTCGTTACCCAGCGGCGAGATGTTGGCGAAGACCCGTGGGAAGGCACTGTCGCCATACATCCCCTGATAACCGACATAGAACGTATGGCCGCCATGCTTGGCCGACAGCAAGGAGAAGAACGCCCGGTTGTCGATGTTGCCCAGCCATTTTTTGCCGTCCTCACGGGAGTCGTAGTAGCCCAGGTTGGCGCCCAGAGTCCAGTCGCCCAACGGTTCGCTGTGCTTGAGGCCGAGGAAGCGCTGGTTGTAGATATCTTCCAGTTGCCCGTACCAGGCACTGACCGAGGTGCGTTTGTCATTGAAGGCGTAATCGGCGCCCGCAAAGTTGAAACCGTCACTGCTGGCCTGGCGCTGCGGCACATGGCCGAGCATGGCCTGCATCTTTTGCTCGCCGGACTCGTTGCGCAGGCTGGTCGAACTCAAATGCCCAGCCTGCAAGGTCAGGCCGTTGATCTCGCTAGAGCTGATGCTCGCCCCTTGGTAGGTCGGCGGCAGCAAGCGAATATCGCTGAAGGCCAGCACCGGCAGGTTGGGTTGCAATTCACCGACCTTCAATTCGGTCTTTGAGTAACGCAGCTTCAACGCACCGGCCAGACGACTGTAATCATCCGCCGCGTGCCCATCGCTCTGTACCGGCAACAGCCCGGTATTGACCCGATCCGGACTGCTGTCGAGCTTGAGGCCGAGCAAGCCGATGACATCCACGCCGACACCAATGGTGCCTTGGGTGTAGCCGGATTTGACGTTAAGGATGAAGCCTTGGGCCCACTCTTCGGCCTTCGACTGTTTGTTGGCCCCGACGATGTCGGAAAAGTCCCGGCTGAAGTAGTAATTGCGCGCCTGCAAGGTGGCGCTGGTGTCTTCGATAAAGCCGCCCTCCGCGGCCATCAAGCCACTGGAGAAACCCGAGGCGACCGCCAGGGACGCCACTGAACCCAGTGTGGGGAGAATCTGTTTCATCGCTTTTCTCTTATTGTTATTGATCGACAGGTTGGCGAATGCCACCCGCAGCGTTGCGATGCGGGTGGTGGGAGTCAGACGCTGGTCGGCGCCAGTCTCGAGGCGACGCCTTTGCTGGTGCGCTGACTGCTGAGGGCGAACACGGCCATGGCGATGGCGGCGACCGCCCCTGGCAAGGCGAACGCCATGAAGTTCAGTTGCAGCGGCAGGCTGATCCCCAGCAACGCACCGCCCAACAGCGGGCCGACGATGGCCCCGTTGCGGCCGATACCCGAGGCCCAGCCCAATCCGGTGGAACGAATGGCCRTGGAATAGAACTGCGCGGCGCAGGCATACAACAGGATCTGCGAGCCGATCGTGGTGGCACCGGCAATGGCGATCAGCAGGTAGAGCACCGGCATCGGGCTGTTGAAGCCGAGCAAGGTGATCGATATGGCGGCGATGGCGAAGAACACCGCCAAGACCCTCGGCAGGTTGAGTTTGTCACCCAACACGCCGCCGCCGACCGCGCCGAAGATGGCACCGAAGTTCAGTACCAGCAGGAATGACAGACTCGAACCCAGGCTATAACCGGCGTTGGCCATCAGTTTCGGCAGCCAGGAGCTCAAGGCATACACCATCAACAGGCAGCAGAAAAACGCCAGCCACAACATCAGCGTGCGCATCGCCCGGCCTTCACGAAACAGCTGTAAAACCGGGGTGCCGCGGCCTTTTACTTCGGTCATGTGCAGTTGATCGGTGGCTTGCGCAACATAAGCCGGGTCAACCCGTTGGAGAACCTTGCGCGCCTGTTCATTGCGGCCCTGACGCAGCATGAAACCTACCGACTCGGGCAAGAAGTACATGATCAGCGGCAACAGCAGCAACGGAAAAATCGCCACATAAAACACCGACTGCCAGCCAAAGCTCGGGATCAGCACAATGCCCAGCCCAGCCGAGAGCATGCCACCCACTGAGTAACCGCTGAACATGATCGCCACCAGGGTGCTGCGGATTCTTTTCGGCGCGTACTCGTTCATCAGCGCCACCACGTTGGGCATCACCCCGCCAATCCCCAGCCCGGCAATGAACCGGCAAATGCCAAATTCAGTGGGGTTGCTGGCAAAACCATTGAGCACGGTGAAACCACTGAAAAGCATCACGCACAGGGTGATGGCTTTTTTGCGGCCGATCCTGTCCGACAGCGGGCCGAAAAACAGTGCCCCGAACATCATGCCAAACAGTGCATAACTGCCTAATGCACCTGCCTGCAGAGGACTCAGCCCCCAGTCCTTCATCAGCATCGGCAGCACCACGCCATAGATCACCAGATCGTAACCATCGAAGATGATGATCAGGGCACACCAGCACAGCACCCTCCAGTGAAAACGGTTGAAGCGTGCGTTGTCGATAACCTCATGTACGTCGATCGTGCGCATGGCATCTTTCTCTTGTTGTTGTTTTTTTATGAGCTTCGGTAACGCGGTAAACGTCCGTACAGCTGAGGGTAGGGACGCTTGGCGCACGGCAATATCCGCTTTGTGCAGATCGCTATCCGTTTTGTGCAGTGCCCTGGACCGGGTTTTGGAGGAAGATCGCCGGATGCCTGCAACGATGAAGACCCGGGAAAGTTTTTCCTCTCCGACAAACTGTCTTCTTTGCGATCGCATTTGAACGCTAAGCTTGGCCTATGGATGACTCAGATTATTTGCGCTTGCTGACCATCGCGGCCGAGCAAGCCAACGCGTTCCTTTCCAATGCCCGCAAATGGGAGCGTGAGCGTTGGGTTTGCCAACGCCTGCTGCAAGGCTTGAACATTCCCTACCGCGTCGACGAATTCACCCCCGCCGGAGAACCGCCGGACGTACTGTTTCGCGAGGCAAATTTCGAGGTGTTCTTCGTGCTCGACGAAGGTCGACGGTTGAATGACGAGTGGCGCGACGAACTGCAACGCCGGCGCAGTGCGTTCTCCCTGAGCCAACTGGTGCGCCGCGAAGCCAAGCCGAGGCGTATTCCAGCCAACGAGTTCTTGCTGAGACTGGCACCGACCTTGCGCAAAAAAGCCCATAACTACAAAGAGCGGGGGATGGACCTGGGCGAACTGGACATCATCGCCTTCGCCAGCCTCAAGCGCGAAGTGCTTGACCTCAACAGCCATTTCCCGCCGCCGACCGAATACCTGCGCCAGGGGTGGCGCTCGCTGTCACTGGTGGGCCCGACCTTCGCCCGCGTGCTGTTTGCCCATCCCGATGCACCGGACTTTTTGCGCGGTAATCTGGGGCGCAGCATCCTCTTCGACGTCGGGATCAGCCTGTGAACCCACGACAGCAATTGTTGGCGCCCCTGCTGTAGCTTCTATACATTTAGCAACGTCTACCTGACGAGGGCTTATCATGACCAGCCGCCTGAAACCCGACGACCAGCAGCATGTCGAAGAGTATCTGCAACTGTCGCAGAACCGAGTCGAGCGCCGGCCTTTCCGGCCGTGGATGCTCCTCGTGGTGGTATTGGCAGTGACCATTGGCCTGGGCCTTGTGAGCCGACTTATCAGTTACCTGACGCTATGAGCAGCGTGGCGCTCGCTCGGGTAATTGCACCGATTTCCTTTAGCCTTGCGAGATATCCCCATGACTCATCGTATTGTCATCGTTGGCGGCGGCGCCGGCGGTCTGGAGTTGGCTACCCGTCTGGGTAAGACTCTGGGCAAGCGTGGCACCGCCAGTGTGATGCTGGTCGACGCGAACCTGACGCACATCTGGAAACCGCTGTTGCATGAAGTGGCGGCCGGTTCCTTGAACTCTTCCGAAGACGAACTCAACTATGTCGCCCAGGCAAAATGGAACCACTTCGAGTTCCAGCTGGGGCGCATGAGCGGGCTCGATCGTGCCCAGAAGAAAATCCAGCTGGCGGCTACCTACGATGAAAATGGCCGGGAACTGGTGCCGGCACGCGAGGTGGGTTACGACTCGCTGGTGATTTCGGTCGGCAGCACCACCAACGATTTCGGCACTCAGGGCGCGGCGCAACACTGCCTGTTCCTCGACACCCGCAAACAGGCCGAGCGCTTCCACCAGCAATTGCTCAACCACTACCTGCGCGCCCACGCCGGGCAATCCGATGCAGTGCAACAGATCAGCGTGGCCATCGTCGGCGCAGGTGCCACCGGCGTTGAACTGGCGGCGGAACTGCACAACGCGGCCCACGAACTGGCCGCATACGGCCTGGACCGGATTCTGCCGGAAAACATGCACATCACCCTGATCGAAGCCGGCCCACGGGTGCTGCCTGCCCTGCCGGAGCGGATCGGCGGCCCTGTGCATAAAACCCTGGAGAAGCTCGGGGTCACGGTGCTGACCAACGCGGCGGTCAGTGAAGTCACTGCCGATGCGCTGATCACGGCCAGCGGCCAGGAGATCAAGGCCAGCCTGAAAGTCTGGGCAGCCGGGATCCGGGCGCCGGGTTTCCTCAAGGATATCGACGGCCTGGAAACCAACCGGATCAACCAGCTGCAAGTGCTGCCGACCCTGCAAACCACCCGCGATGAAAACATTTTCGCCTTTGGTGACTGCGCCGCCTGCCCGCAAACCGGCACCGATCGCAACGTACCGCCACGTGCGCAAGCCGCACACCAACAAGCCTCGCTGCTGGCCAAATCGTTGAAACTGCGCATCGAAGGCAAGCCGTTGCCGACGTACAAGTACACCGATTACGGCTCCCTGATCTCGCTGTCGCGTTTTTCGGCTGTGGGTAACTTGATGGGCAACCTGACCGGCAGCGTAATGCTTGAAGGCTGGCTGGCGCGGATGTTTTACGTGTCGCTGTACCGCATGCACCAGGTCGCGCTGTACGGCCCGTTCCGCACGGCGATGCTGATGCTCGGCAGCAGGATTGGGCGTGGCACTGAACCGCGCCTGAAGCTGCACTAACAAAACCAGTAATGTGGGAGCGAGCCTGCTCGCGATAGCGGACTGCCAGTTAACTCAATGTTGACTGACCTATCGCCATCGCGAGCAGGCTCGCTCCCACATTTTTTATCGCTCAAATTTACACCTGAAAGCGCCGCACCATGCCTTGCAACGCGCTGGCCAGTTTCGACAGCTCATGGCTGGAAGCGCTGGTCTGATCCGCACCTGCCGCAGAACGCACCGACAAATCACGGATGTTCAGCAGATTTCGATCCACTTCCCGCGCCACTTGTGCCTGCTCTTCGGCGGCACTGGCGATCACCAGATTGCGCTGGTGAATTTCATGCACCGACGCGGTGATGGTTTGCAGGGCTTCGCCCGCCCGCTCGGCCAGTAGCCGCGTACTGGCGGCACGGGAGGCGCTGGCCTGCATCGACTCGAGCGCCAGGCTCGACCCTTTGCGCATGCCCTGCACCATCTGCTCGATTTCCTGGGTCGACTGCTGCGTGCGGTACGCCAGCGCCCGTACCTCATCGGCCACCACCGCAAAACCCCGACCGCTTTCGCCCGCCCGGGCAGCTTCAATCGCCGCATTGAGGGCCAATAAATTGGTTTGCTCGGCAATGGCGCGAATCACATCCAGCACCTTGCCGATGTCCTGGGATTGGTTGGCCAGTGACTGCACCAGTTCACCGGTGTGCTGCACATCGTTGGCCAGGGCGCTGATGGCACTGGCGGTTTCGCTGACCCGCTCCTGCCCCAATTGCGCCGACTCACTGGACTGACGGGTCGCATCGGAAGTCGACACCGCATTGCGCGCGACTTCCTCCACGGCGGTGGTCATTTCGTTGACGGCAGTCGCCGCCTGTTCGATCTCGTTGTTCTGCTGTTGCAGGCCCTGAGTGCTGTCGAGGGTCACCGCGTTCAACTCATCCGCTGCCGTGGCCAATTGCGTGGCCGAACCGCTGATGCCTTGCAGGGTTTCCCGAAGGTTGCGCTGCATGGTCGCCAGCGCCTTGAGCAAACGGCTGACTTCGTCGTTGCCATGGGTTTCGATGGGTTGGGTCAGGTCGCCCCGCGCCACGCTTTCGGCTGCATTCAGGGCCACAGTCAGGGGGCGCACGATGCTGCGGGTCAGCAACATGGCGAGTCCGACGGTCGCCAGAGCGGCCAGACCGATGAACAGGCTGACAATCAGCCGCGAATTCAGGTAACGCGCTGCGGAGTTCTGGCTTTCTGTGGCGACCTGTTTGGCGAACAGTTCTGCCAGGTCATTGAGCTGTTTGCCGGAACCGTCGACTACGGTTTTCATGTCGACCAGCAGCAGCTTGGTCAATTCGTCACGCCGACCTTGCTCGGCCAGGACGAAGGACTGGGCGATGCCCGAACGATAGGCCGCGAAGGTTTTTTTGAACTGGTCATACAACCCTTTGCCTTCGGCAGTGGTGACCAGCTTGTCGTAGGCGGCAATCTTGTCGCTCAGTTCCTTGTCGCGGGTGTCCATCTGGCTGCGGTACTGCGCAATGTTCTTCAGATCCGGGTCCAGGGCCATGCGCAGGGAAATGGTACGGATGCGCAACATGATCTCGCGGATCTCGTCGCCACCACGAATGCTCGGCAACCATTGATTCTCGACCGCGACTTCACTGTCGCGAATGCTCGACATCTGTCCCAGCGCGAACACGCCAAGCAAGGCGACCAGCACTGCAATAAGGGCAAATCCCAATGCTGCGCGAGGAGCGATATTCAACTGACGAAGCAACATAACGAGCGCCCTTTTTCTTGTTGTGGCCTGAGTAAAGGGGCGTGACTACCGCAGTCCCCCGTCAGCTCGTTATCGGCAGGTTGTACGATGACTTGAAGGCAATGGTTTTTTCAACAGACAAAAAAAATCCCCGTATCTTTCGATACGAGGATTTTTAATATGGTCGGGGTAAGGGGATTCGAACTCCTGACATCCTGCTCCCAAAGCAGGCGCGCTACCGGACTGCGCTATACCCCGGTTTGAAATTGGCTCCGTGACCAGGACTCGAACCTGGGACCCAATGATTAAC
>NZ_JBFTMM010000032.1:0-25187 GCF_056396945.1 Pseudomonas sp. 05N432
CTGCACACAAAGCGCTTTGATGGCCTCGGCAGCTGCACACAAAGCGCTTTGATGGCCTCGGCAGGGGTGCGCACGGCGAGCTGGTAAGACTTCCCAAATTGGCGCAACTGGCCATAGAGCTTRATGGTTCTGATCTGGTTGTACTGTGAGGCGTTCATACCTGGTCCTCTGCGTAGATTCCYGCGCTGATGATTGCACCACCCCARCGCCKATGACCGATGCAGAGAGGCACCGGATTACCGCTTGCTGTGGTGTTCTTGGCGGAGCCAAATGCATATCCCGGATGATTTTCTGGGGCCGCACTGGTTTTAAGGCCTCGGGCCTGGGGGCTGAGCATTTGAATAACGCCGCCGGCGACCATGGCAATACCAGGTGCGAGTGTCGCTCCATTGGTAAACGGACTGGCGATAATCAACGCGACACCAATGATGGTCTGCAAGAGCCCGGCGCGCTTGCTGCCACAAACCACCGGCACAATGCGTATTTCCTTCGCGCCGCCCAGCGCCAGTTCCTTTTCGTCGACGTTCCTACGGTTTCGAAAAATCGCGAACTCAAGCCCCATTTGCTTAGCGGTTGCGAGATACCGTGCGAAGCCTGGATGGTTTACGTCGATCGCCTTTACCGCCTCGCGCACGTCGCCGGTCGACAACTCGTAAGTGTGTTCACGCCCGAACAACTTCGCGGCCGAACCGCTGAGCAAGATTCGAGTCTTGCTGCCGTAGTTGGTGGCCATTGCCATCGCTTTTACTCCAGTGCGCCCGTGGCGCTGTTTGTGGGTACTTTCACGCCCAGGCGAATGGCGAGCAGGGATCGAGACATACGCGCCTGATCGAATGTCACCTGTTCGCGCTGTGGGTCGTAGTTCCAAATTCGGTCATAGATCACCTGGTAGGCCCTGGCACCTCGGAATGTACCGCGCAGCAGATCGGCCGAGACCCGCGCTTCGTCCTCGGTGAAGAACGGGCCGTCGATGGTCACCTTCTGTCCGTCGCGAACGTGCTGGACGTCCCAAACCAGATATCCAGAATCTGGTCCCTGTTTCAGAGGGTATGAATCAAAACGGTGTGTTTTGCATGCTTCGGCGTAGCGTTCTTGATAGGTGGTCACGGTGTACTCCTGCGCCCTAGGTGGTCGTGCATCGACGACCACGGGGCGCGCTAATTAGGCGGCTTCAGGTTCTTCAGTGGCTGCGGCATCAGCTTTTGGCTGAGGGCGTGCAGGCAACTTGCCGAGCCATTCACGCAATGCCTCAGAACCATCACAACCCGACCGCCACTTTTCAAAGCGATTGGCATAACCAGCAGAGTTCGCAACGAGGCCGCTGAGCGAGACGCCGACTTGAGAGGTGGTTGTCAGCACGTCGTCATAGACCGCCAGCATTTGGCGCAGCGCTTCCACGTCATCGGCACGAGAGGCCGCGATCCCCGCTCGGGACAGGCCGGCGGCCGATTCTGCATTTAGGCCGGAGAGCATCGGGTTTGCTCGCAAGACGGCCTCTACGATTTCGGGATGATTGCCCAGGCGCGCTTCGGCCATCAGGTTGCGACGGTCGTCGGTGCTCAGGCCCCGAACGAGGGAGCGGAGCTCTTGATCAGCCAGGAAGCCTACGATGTCGGTGTTGGCGCGTTGGCTGACCGGTGAGAAGCCCCGAGTGACAGTTTCAGCCAAGGTGGACATATCTTTGGCGACGGTTTGCATGGCCGGCAGCAGGGCGGCCGTCAGACCTTCGATCTTCTCCTTGCTCAGGCGCTCAATTGCGGCTGCGTTGAAGTCCTTGTTGGCACGGATCGAGATGATGTCTTCCCCGGCGTCCTTGAACGTCTCCAGGGCGAGCATCTGGAGTTTGCGAGCGGACTTCATCAGCCCGCCTGCCTGCCAAGTACCCTTGCTGCCGTCCGGCTGCTGGACTGAGAACGTGCGCGACTCGATGTGCGAATGGTCGTATTCGGAGTAATGGACGTTGGTCAGGCCAACGCGGAGAACTGCTCTTTTACCAATCTTCATTAGGATACCTTTTGGTTGTGTGGGCCTTGCTCGGCCCCGTGTGCGTGTTGGGTGTCGTTGAAAATCTCGTCGAGAGAGATTTCCCCTCGTGGGCTTCCGCCGCCGGCGGCCGCGGCGCTCAACTCGTCCATCAGGTCGCTGATTTCTCGCACGTCGTTGTTGAGCTGAGTGCTGCCGGTCTGTTGCCGCAGCTTGGCGATCTGGCTACGGATGCTCATTGCGAGCCTCGATAATTTGACGGTATTGGTCGGCCACGTAGTCCGACAGGCTGATGCCCTCAGGAGGTCGCTGTAACTGCCAGGCGCCTGCTGGTGGGAATGGCTGCATATCCATGATGCCGACCTGATACGGACGGCGCGGGCGCTCAACATCGATTACGTGCAGGATCATCGCCCTGGCCACCTCTTCGGCTTCGACGCTGTTCATCTCGCAGAAGGGGAAGTAGAGCGATACGTTCAGACCGTTAATGCGGTAGTTGACGATGTGGCCGACGGTCTCAGGCAGGTCCATAGGCGTCATGCTGGCATTCACGACAGCCAGCACGATCAGCACCACCATCTCTTCGTCGATGCCCATCTTTTCGGCAATGCGTTTGATCTCGGCCTTCAACGCTTTCAAGCTCATCGCTGCATTCCCTCCATCTGCTCGCGGAGTTCTTCGACGGCCTTTTGCAATTCGGCAACCTCGATCACCCGGGCGACAGCGCCCAAGCCTTCAATGAGCGATTTGCCCTGGTCGGGCGCAATTTGGCCGGCGGCAACGGCGCGCAGGATTGAGCGGGCGGCGCTGGGTAGATCGGTGTCGTCGAGTTCGAATTGCACGGGCTCGGAGGTCGGCTTGATCGGCGGCACCAGGCGTTCAAGGATCAATCGGCACGCCTGCATATCGCCGCCCTTTGCCGCCTCAAGCACTTTCGTAGTCACCGCTGTTGCACCCTTGGCCAACTTGGCGCGGATGGCCTGAGTTTCTCCGGAGCGACCGCCAGGGTTGCCGGATTGGCCGGGCTTCCATTTGCCCGATTTGTCGCGATCAGTCATGCGGTAGGGGATTCCATGGCAATGACCGGCTTGTTTTCAGCAAGGGCGATCAGCAGCGCGGATGCTTGAACGCTTCCCTTGGCGGCAGCGTCTCGAAGTTGACCCCAGGCCGCAGCGACTTCAGAGCGGGTCGGTCTGTGCTGGCGTCCTCGGGCGGGCTTGGCTGTGTTCATCAGGTGGCCTCGAATGGGTTTTGAATGGCTCAAAAAACTCACATTAGGCATGATCTGATCATTTATCCAGTGCTTTTTAGGTGCACATAAAGTGCTACACGCAACCGGATTAAATGGGACTGAAATAGTTGGTTTGCAGCGGATCGAGGAGGGCGTTTTTGTTGCAGTAAGTCAGAGGTAGGCAAAGTGATACGGGACTGAGTTTTCAGCTCAGTCGTCTGCCCTCAACCTGAAGAAGTTGGTCGGATCTCAAATCCATCCAAGTCTCAGAGGGGGGTGAATCCGATGCAGGAGCGCGCAGGGGCTCATCCTCAATTTGAGGAATATCCACCGTTGGTGGGAATTCGCTTTGAGTTGGATGCCCGGCAACAAACCTGGCCTCCCATTTCGGTAGGGCAGGTGTCGCGACACGTTTTGCGAATTTTGAAAACGTGTCGCGGACAATCTCCAAGGGCTTTTACGATCTGCTCGCGAAACCAGCCGGGATGCAATTGGGGGCAAGGTGACGGAATCTCACTTTGCTCCGGATGGCTCAAATGTGAGCCATGATCACAATTAAATCGCGCCTGCTCCAGCCTGCTGTCAGGTGCGTGGTCGGCCCGAGGTTGAAAGCTCCGTGATTCCGTCTCTGATGAACTCCAGGTTCTCATCCAGAGTGGAGAGGGCGCCACGGACATTCTCAGCAACGTCTGCCGATCCGCGCTGCTCGACCCAGTTGGAGAGCTCTTCAACCGCGGCGCCCAGGGCGAGTTGGTTTTGATTCAGTGCGTTGAGCAGGCCGGCGATCATTGTATTGTTCATTGCATTCCTCCATGTGAGCTCGAAGGGTAGCAGGGACGGTTTGCGACGAAAGCGTCGACGTTATGCAGTCCATAATTTGGAGATGCCCAGATCCTAGACTAGCGTCATGAGTGCAGGGCAAATAGTTGGCCTGCCCATGAAACCACTTACTCAAGGGAACGACGATGGAACGCTATAAGAACCTGGGTGGAGACTCAAGTGTGGCGGCATTTGAAATAGCGAATGGATCTATCACGGTCGAATTCAATGACCGGTCGCAGTACCTGTACACAAATCAAAGTGCAGGAGCTGGATCTATCTCGGAAATGCATCGATTAGCGAGAGCCGGTAGAGGGCTAAATAGCTACATAGGGCTCGTTGTCAAGAAAGGCTACGCGAGAAAAATCCGCTGAGAAGGTGCCTTTTGCGACACGTTTTGCGAATACTGAAAGCGTGTCGCATACCAGATGCCTCGAAGTGTCCCCGTAGGGAAAATACCCTCGATTTGCGTATTTGATACCGGCAGACACCCTTATCGGTGGACGGGTCTACACGCCTGGGGCTGGCCAACGTTAGATAACGGTGGGTTAACGTTATGGGGGAGGATAACGGCACACTTTCGTGCGGTCGGCGCGGTTCGTTTGAACGCCTGATGATGCGCGAGATAGGTGAATTGTTCCGCCGATTGCACTGGCTGCGTGATATTCAACTAGTTGGGGTTTGGTATTGCAGGACTTTTACCTGGTGGGAGAGATGCACTCAAAACTGAGTGCATCTGGAGAGCGCTCAATAGAATCGCCGTACCAGCTCATAGTTGCTGACGATTTATAAACACTCTAAAGGACTGTTAGTGATTCCAGTCTTTTTCGTACAAATGCCCAGACAAATACGCTTCTGTACGCTTTTTTCCTTCCTCTACCGGGTCTGGTAGTGGGTCAGGTTTAACCCAAATATTGGCATCTACAGTTCCGTCACTATTTACTGTGTACCAACCATGATTCATGCTGACAAAAATATCTTTGCCGATGTCACTAGCAGCGAAAGTCCCAGAATGGTGTTTACCAATTCTAAACGGCTGGCCGTTATCTCCGATCCTCCCAACCAACTCCCCCAGGACTGCATCTTGATCATGAAGAATATAACTGGTCTCGCCAGGTACTTTCATTGGCCAGTAATTGCCAGCACCGCTCCGGCCATCAGCATTGCAAGTTCTCCCTTCTCTTTCGTTTGTGTTAAAGCACCACATGCCTGAAACGCCTATGACGAAGCCCTTGGTTGTGTATTCGGATGTAATGGTACCGAGTTTTTGCCAGCCTGCTTTCTGATCTGCCTTGATTATCATTTTTAGCTCCATGAGATTTGCGGAAGGCATTGTTGTTGGCTTTTATGTGAGGGCAAGTTAAGTGAGGGCTTGCATGAGGGTGGCGCTTCAATCCTTTGGATATCATCGATATGCTCATGATTTCAAAACCTGCCTCAACATATTTAGTATCGGATGTTGTTGGCTGATAGATTTGATTGGAATATAAAAAATAGTTTTAATTCGAATGGGTGTCGAGTAAATGTGTCGTCTTAAGATCGACGGCCCGATTTCGATGAATGCTACTGACGGTGTGAGGGGGGGCTCCCTCACCTGTGCCTACCGCAGTGGAGGTGTACTCAGATTTGAGCACGCCGACGATGGCCCAGTTTTGGACCATCACGCTTTTGGATTTGAAATCCAGAAGGGTCGGATTTGAGATCTGACCCTTGGCCAGCCGATCAGCGGAAAACTTCGCCGATCAGTGAGACCAAAACGTCACACAACGCGATCTTCCACTGTTGAAGCGAGGTACCGAAGGGCTTTTACCTGGTGATGGAGATGTACTCAAAACTGAGTACATCATTCCCACTAACAATCATTGAAGGGTTGTGGCGAGGAAGCGCTCGACGTCATCAATCATCCCCCTGACGTCCGCAGGATTGAATTCATCTGTATTGCCGTGAGCCGCAGCATTCCGTATGCCTGCCATCGCCGTTATACGCTTCTGCTGGATTGAATTGTAAGCGCCAGCTTTTGCCAAATCAGCATTCATCTTGTCGAGCTTTCCATGTGCTATTTCGCGGTCAGTGCAAAGATTACGCACAGTTGTTTCGAGCACCACACCAGCAATGACTGCGGCAGCAGAGGCGTATCCCGAGGAGAGCAACTGTTCGGCCTGTTCTAGCTCGCTTGTGAATACTTCGGCTTGCACCAGGTTTCGAAGCGAATTTAGATGCCCGCCCTCGAAATCCTCCTTAACGGCAAGAAATACTGCCCTGAGTTGTTTCAGAATTTCGTAGTTGGTTACGAAGCCTGGTGCTCTCTCAGCGGCGATGAAACTGACCAGTTGCGGCGACGATTCCCCGCACGTATTGGTAAGCAGCGTTTTTGCTTTGACTTTCCAGTTGAGCAGCGCATTTTGGTCAACGTATGTCGAGGGTGCCCCTGTTATTGGGCTGGCTGCAGTCGTCTTGGACGCCGCGATTGCCTCCAATTGCTCTGCGAGTTCAGAGAACCGCTTTTCGAACAGCTTCGTCATTTCGAATTCCTTCTCCAAGTAGGGGCCGATCCCCCGGGCAGATACTAGCCCGAGCCTGCGACGTTAGCATTCGCAATCGAGTGGTCTCCCTCGACCCGACCACTTCCGGATCTAAGACCGAAAGGGTGTCGTTCCCTGCGCCGACGGGGCCTCCAATTATTTTGCGCTCTCTCATTGTGTTACCACTCACGCTAGTGCATTATGAATCAATTGTGAGTGGTAACGGTGGCAGCATGAAAGAACAGGACAAACCAAAGCAGCCGCTCTCTGCGGCAGATCGGCAAAGGCTCTTCAAGGAGCGTCAGCGCGAGGCGGGATTCAGGCACACAACGGTATGGATTCACACGGAAACAGAGGAGGCGGGCAGGCAGGCGGCGCGAGAGGGTAAGCCCTTGAAGCCGATGGGGACTAAAGACCCCTTGAGCTGGGCGGCAGGCTGGATCAGCGAGAAGGGTAAGCAGTAGTTGCGGGGAAATCCCGTATGTAGATTGGCGGAAGTTTCCGCTCATTGATGGTCCAGAACTGGGCCGTCACAGAAAAGGTGCCAGGCCGCTGCGTCAACAGCGGCCCGGCGATCACACGACGACGCTTAGAGGCACACGTCATGCAATTTAAACAGAATATCATCCAAATCCTCGATGCGCGTGGGGAAATCATTGGCACCATGAAGCTGCCGGACAGTATCAAGTTGACCGATCTGGGCTCGCTGAAAATGCTGGACGCTATCAGCGTGAAGGTGGTGCCTTGCTCCGCTCCAATCAGCGGAATTATCGCTGGGGGTGTCCAATGAGCCAGACCCCCGCCAACATCGCCGACGATGCGCTCGATCTGCTGCGCGCTACCCAGGAACGTATCAATCACATGCGAGTGCTGTTCAACTCCATCATCAAGGACATGAAGCACGGTAAGTCGCACGACATTGAGGAACTGGCGAACCTCGGCGGCTTCCTGGGTTACGACTGGGCGAATTACGTTGATAGCGAGGTCGGGAAGATGCAGGCGGTACTGGATGCCGCGGAGGTGGCCAAGTGAGCGCGCAGATTAAAAGCCGTGACGACCTGAGCTTCACGACGCGCGACGACGGGGGCCGGCTCATCAATTGGCCTCTCTACAACCGGGGAGTGCCGGCGGACTGGGCAAAGGGTATCGCCTGTTTCGAGGGCGAGGTCTCGGAGCTGGCCGCCTACGATGAAACCGAAGCGTTTCACGCCATTCAATTTGCCATCGTGGGCATGGGCGGGCGGTGCACAAGCCTTGAAACTGGCTTCATCGATCGGGTGGCCAGGGCGGCGGTAATTGGGCTTCGCGCGCTGCGTGATGGGGCCGAGCCGTTCGCTCCCGCAGACACTGACTGACAAACTGCAATTCCCACAGTGGTTACCAGGGCACTACCCCGCAACAGGGTGGTGCCCAATTTCGTTTCAGCGACCGGGCTGCAGATATTCCGAGTAGGGCGGGAAGTTGAGCGCGTACCGGTTTGGCTTGGTTAGTGTCTGGACAATCAAGCCACGGTCAACTAGGTCAGCCAGGGCCTTGCGGACCTTGAGCGGTGATCCAATCCTGGCGTCTATCTTGGTGAATCGGAGCTCTCTCGGCCTAGGCTCGTACACTTGAAGGATTAGATCCCACAGCACGCCATAGGAGGCCTCCGGCATCTTTCGCCATTCCGCACTTTGAACCACTGAGTCGTAGAGAATGAAGTTGTCCTGCATCGCGGCGCGCATCTGGTGCCTCTTCATTTTAATGCCCACTGCATGATCCTCTCAAAGCGCGATGGAAATAGCTGGGTGTATGGTTTACGTAGGAGTGGTCCATATTTGGTACCTGTATCCCCAGTAAAAGGCGTCCACAGGTACTAAAAATGGTACCTGTGGGCCTGATAAATGGCTCCAATGGTCCATATTTGATACCTGTGTAATAGCCAGAGGTATCATTTATGGACCGGTAGAAATTGAAACTCGACGTCCTTCCCAGTCGTTCGTGGGTGCCCGATTGTTCCAGCATGGCATCCAAGTCAAACGCCAGGTTCGAGTCTTCGATTGTGTGCGAGAGCAGAACAGGCTTTCTTCGACAAGCACTATAAAACCCGCCTCGACAAGCTCATCGAAAACTCTTAGCGCCAATGTCCGTGAACATGGAATCTCAGCCTGAGCTTGGCGGACACCGAAGCCTATCGGTCCTGCGGGCGTCCAATGGCGCTGCATGAGCGTCATGAGCACCTTCGCCTGAGCGCTCAGGCCAAGGTATGTAGACGAAGAAAGCAGGCGGCGCTGTGTCACCACGACGCCTCCAGCCTTGTCGAAAGGCAAGCGACTCTTCTTGGTCATTCAGTGGCTCACAGCAAGGCGCGACGGCCCAGCAAAGGCGCCCGTCGGGCCGCGGTCTAGTCTTGGCTTTTTCTTCGCCATTCAACAACTCACAGACGGGCGCAGGGGGGGGCTCCTCAAAACTGAGGAGGCCCCCCCCTGCTATTCGATGGTTACGACGCTTCGCGCATCAGGATGTAATTCGCCACCCGGTAAGGTGTGCGGCATGGTTCCGTGGACTGACAGGTCCAGTATGTACCTGCCTCAAGCCCTTTTTCCCCAGGGCGGCGTATCGTGTCAGGGAGGTCAACCAGCAGAGTCCTAGCGGGCAGAGTAAGACGGCCGAGCACCTTGCCTGCCTTATCGCTCAAGTGGATTGTGATATTCTTCGTCGGCCTCATCGGCTTGCCCTCAAAGCGTTCTGGTGTGGTATGTCGGGTCAGTGTTGGTAGCACTGGCTCGACACTTCTTTTCACTGACCCCAACTCTGGGGGCAGTCTTCCAATTTGAATCCATTCCTGTGTTGCTCCCTGGACCGTTATCGCGATCACCGCGCACCTTCTTTCGCTGCGCGCTCGATCCAAGCCTTGAGCTCCGTCATCAGGATCAGGCGCCGCCGGCCAAGCTTGAAAGCCTTCAAATCGCCAGCGGCGATCAGTTCATAAACGCCAGACCTGGAGTAGCCAACTACACGTGCTGCGTCTTCGACGCTTACAGCTAAAGGGGCCATTTGTTCTGGGTGGTTCATTCGTTGGTCCTTGATCGATGGGGCGGACTGTATGATACTTGTCCGGACGTAAGCATCCTATTTGTAAGTAACACGATCTGCAAGCAAAAAGTTTGTAGACGAGTCGAGGCCCATCAATGTCAAATCGGTCAAAAAAAGTCGTGCTCTCGGCCAGGGTTGCGCCTCACCTCCGGGATGGCCTGGAGTTGTATGCAAGGGTTAAAAATATAAAAATTGTTGAAGCGGTCGAGGAGCTGATTGAGCGCGCGCTCGAGGAAGTGAATATCGAGTCTCCGCTTCGCAGCCTCTCTGGCGACAGAAGCAAAGTCCCAGTGTCAACCATCATTAGTTGGCTGTGGGACCCTGACCCAATCATTTTCAAGCTAAGGCTTGCGAATGTGAGCCCGGATCTTGTCGATAAAGAGACTTACCTTGTGTACGTCGAGACCACGAGCGAGAGATTTAAAGGAGACGTGGATATTTTCGAGGACGTCCGAAAGCGCGCTTCTCATCGGGACGTTTACCATAAAGCCTCACTCAATCTTGAGAAGGTTCGTGAGGAGTGGGCGGACCTGTTCGCTTACGCAAAGTTTATCGAGGCGAACAAGCCGATTGTCGTTGATTACGAAGTTTGGCTTCGTATGATCAGGCCGGAGATCTAGAGAAGCTCGACTGCCGCAGCTTTTGTCCCTGGTGCCAGGTGAGCGTAGCGCAAAGTCATTTTGATATCGGCGTGCCCCAGCAGGTCCCGCACCGTGTTGAGGGGCACACCGGCCATCACCAGGCGTGACGCGAAGTCGTGTCGCATATCGTGCCAGCGGAAGCCCTCAATCTTGGCTCGCTCCAGCAGCTTGAGCCAGGCGCTTTTAACGTCCTCAAGGCGGCCGCCTTCCTGACTTGGGAATACGTACCGAGATTTGCCGGCCTGCTTTTTCCAGCTCTCCAAAACGCTCACGGCTTCCTTGTTCATTGGAATGTGTCGCGTGTCGCTCGTCTTGGTCGTGTCGCCGGCGGCGGTGATGGTCTTTGTTTCGAAATTCACCGCCGACCATTTCAGATCGAATAGCTCGCCGCGTCTCATGCCGGTATTCAGCGACACGAGAACCATCGGCTTCAGGTGATCGGTGAATGGCAGATCGTGAAGGCTTGGGAGCTGCTTTTTGTTCCGGTCAAATCGCCATTTGTTCGCGCTCTCACGCTCGGCCCGGATCTCGTCCTGCCTGGCGTCTAGTGCTTCGCGTAGCCGCTTCGTCTCATCGGCGTCTAGGTAACGGACCAAGCCCATTGAGTCGACCTTGAGTTGTTTCAGCTTGGCCAGCGGGTGTGTGCCGATGTACTCCCACTCAACAGCGCGACTGAAAACGCCGCTGATCGAGCCCATCTTTCGGTTGACCGTCGATGCTTTGTTGCCGGTCTGCATCCAGGCGGTGCGGATAAGTTCAAGGTCGCGGCCGGTGATCGCGTCGAGGCGCTGAGCCATGATTGCGTCGAAGTTGTTGCTCAGGGTGTGCAGTGTTTTTTCGTGGCCTTTGTGGTGCGTCTTGAACCACGGCATATAGGTGTCGTCGATGAACTCGCGCAAAGAGGGTAGGGTGGCGCCTTTGCGGCCTTGGGTAACGGCCAGCGGCTCGCCAAGTGTCCGCGCCTCAGCAAGATATTGGGTTGCCTCGGCTCGGGCCTGATCAAGTGTAAGGATGCCAACTCGCCCTAATGTCTTCTTGCGGCCGCGGGCCCAGGACACGACATACGACTTTGCGCCGGCGGGTGTCACTCGCACGAATAGGCCGCCGACAGTGGTATCGTGGACTTCGTATCCGTTGCCAGTGACCTGCAGTGATGCCAGCAGTTTGGCCGTAAGCTTCTCTTTCAATTTGTCCCCGTGGGTGCATGGTGGGTGCAAAAAGAACTATACGGAGTCGTTTTGACGGACACAACCGGACTTAAAGCCCAATGAATACGGGGTTTGGCTAGCGGGGGCTGGAGCTCTTATGACCCTCCTAAGGGGAAGGTTGGCAGTTCGAACCTGCCCTGGGACACCACTAACACAGGATGTCTCTTCACGCGCTCCGACCTCTTTATATTATCGGGACCGCTGCGTAGCTGAAAACAACATCGAAAGACCCGCTCAGGATTACCTGGCGGGTTTTTTTTTGAGGTGTTTTTGCAGTGCGCCTGCATCAGCCCACAATTGTTTGCCAACACCTATAAGGGAACGCCACAACTGGCCGATAACCCGATGGGCCGTTGTCCTGCGCGACGCCCCTATGGGCGGCGAAGTTGAGCTGGTCCCTGCATTTGTCTTTGGGTTCATCTTCTTAATTGCCTGGAATCTTCGATGCTGGCGTACCACCAAAAGAGCTTTTTGATCGTCGATGATTTCTCGGATTTCCGTAGTTCGGTCAGGTCGATGTTGCGTGAGCTGGGTGTCAAGGATGTCGACACTGCCGACACGGGTGAGGTGGCGCTGCGCATGTGTGCGCAGAAGCGCTACGACTTCATCTTGCAGGATTATCACCTTGGCGATGGCAAGAAGAACGGTCAGCAGGTGCTTGAAGACCTGATGGTCGAGAAGCTGATCAGCCATGAAAGCGTGTTTCTGATGGTCACCGCCGAGAGCAGTCAGGCGATGGTGCTCAGTGCGCTCGAGCATGAGCCGGATGCGTATCTGACCAAGCCTTTCAACCGCGCTGGCCTGGCCCAGCGACTGGAGCGACTCGAGCAGCGCAAGACCTTGCTCAAACCGATTCTGCAGGCGCTGGATCGGGGTAAGCCGGTTGAAGTCCTGAATGCCTGCATTGAGCTGTGCAAGCAGGACCCGCGCTATTCGCCGCTGTGTCTGCGCTATCGTGCCGATGCGCTGCGCGACATGAATCAGAATGAGGCGCTGGAGCGCTTGTACAACAGCATTCTGGCGGATCGCCCGTTGCCTTGGGCTTATGTCGGTCTGGGGCGATTGATGTTCAAGCGTGGCCAGGTCGCTCAGGCCAAAGCCGTCTACGAGAAGGCACTGAAGGCTTTCCCGATGATGCCGGCGTTGTATGACGGACTGGCCGATGTGCTGGTCGCCGAAGGCGACACCAAGGCTGCGCAGAATGTGCTGGAAGAGGCCGTTCGCCTGTCGCCATTGGCGGTGCGCAGGCAATCGTTGTTGGGCAAGTTGGCAATGACCAACGAAGACTTCGAAGGTGCGGCGAAAGCCTATCGTCAAGCAGTCTCCCAAGGGGCGCAGTCACGTTTCAAGGACCCTGAAAGCAATCTGGGCCTGGCTCATGCGCTCATCAGTAAAGGCAGTGAAAAAGGCCTGGATACCCGCACTCGACTGGAGATCAACCAGACCCTGAGCGCCGTCGCCAAGGAAAACATCAACGATCCGGGGCTGCAGATCCGGGCGCGCTTGATGAAGGCCACCAGCCTGCTGCTCAACGATGCCGAAACCGCTGAGAAGCTGACAGAGCAAGCACTGGCCCGTCTGGATGGCATGGAGCAGTTCATGAGCGCCGAAGCGGCGTTGCTGGTTGCCAAGCAGTTGAAGATGCTGGGGCAGGCTGACGCCGGCAATTCGATGTTGAAAAACTGCGCCGAGATTTACGGCGACGACCCGGTGGTGATGCAAGGCATTGCCCAGCAGACCGACGACCCGGCGATTCTCAACTCCGGCAACGCGGCGGCGGATCTCAACCGCCAGGGCGTGCGCAGTTACAAAGCGGGCGCGTTGCCCGAGGCGCGGGAGCTTTTCCGCGGTGCACTGTTGTTGCAGCCGAAGAACATCAGTATTGCCCTCAACATGGCGCAATCGCTGTTGCATGGGGCCGATGCCAGCCTCGATTCAGCACTGCTGGAAGAGTGCCGTACGTGCCTGAAAATGGTGGGCATGATGCCCGAGAGCGATGCGCGTTATCCGCGTTATCAGAAGCTGCGAAGCAAGGCGTTTGGCGAATGAATGATGTTGACGAGGGGCTCGACTTTTCCACGGTGATTGCCTCCACCGTACACGACATGAAGAACTCCCTGGCGTTGCTGATGCAGGCCCACGGACAGTGGCTTGCGCGCTTGCCTGCGGCTCAGCAGCACACCGCCGAGCAGGGCGTGATCGACTATGAGTTCGCTCATCTGAACGGCATGCTGGTGCAGTTGCTGGGGCTCTATAAGCTCGGCGTCAATCAGTTGCCATTGCGTCCGGACTATCACGAGCTGGACGATTTCATCGAAGCGCAGTTGGCGGCGCATCAGGACGTGTTCAAGAGTCGCGGCATTGTAGTGACTTATGAGATCGATCCCTTGAGCCCTCTCGGATTCTTCGACCGGGAGTTGATTGGAACGGTACTGGCCAATGCGATCAACAATGCCATTCGTCATGCCCGGCATTCGCTGTTGATCAGCATCGGTGAGGAAACCGGGCAGTTGCTGTTATCGATCAATGACGACGGCGAGGGTTTCCCGCCCCAGATGATCGAGCGTCAGGCGGATTTCGTGCAGGGCATCAACCCCGCCAGTGGCAGCACCGGTCTTGGTCTGTATTTCGCCGCGCGTATCGCACGCCTGCATCAGCGCAGCGGCGTGCACGGGCGTACCGAGATCCGTAATGGCGGCCCATTGGGAGGCGGGTTGTTCAATCTTTACCTGCCCTGATATCCGCCGCGCCGAGCAGCATTTTTGTCGGACATTTTTATGTCCCGGTGCTTGATATTCCGAACAGCTGGTGCCTATTTTGTACATGTCGCCGTTCGCGGCTTGCACAACTTCAAGGATAGAGTCATGACGACCGATGGCCAGCGTTCACTCGCACAGCGATTGACGGGCATTGATGAGATTGAATGCGTCACCCCGGATCTCAATGGCGTGCCGCGTGGCAAGGTCATGACCGCAGAAGGATTCCTAGAGGGACGGCGTTTGCAAATGGCGCGTGGCGTGCTGCTGCAATGCATCATGGGCGGTTATCCGCCGGCACGGTTTTACGGCAGTGACGACGGCGACCTGGCGCTCAATGCCGATCCGAAACAGATTCACCGTCTGCCCTGGAGCAAGCAGCCCCGCGCGTTGGCCATTTGCGATGCCGATGAGTTGAGCGGGGAAAGCTCGCGTCTCTCGACTCGCGGTCAGTTGAAAGCGGTGATCGCCCGTTATGCCGCTCGCGGTTTGGCGCCCGTGGTGGCAACCGAGATGGAGTTCTTTGTTTTTGCACCGAATACCGACCCGACTCAACCCTTCCAGCCACCGGTTGGGCTGGACGGACGTCGCGAGGAAGGTCATTCGGCATTCAGTGTCAGCTCCAACAACGGATTGCGCCCGTTCTTCAACGAAGTCTACGAATGCATGGCGGCCCTCGGTCTGCCACGCGATACCTTCATGCACGAGATGGGCGTCAGCCAGTTCGAGATCAATCTGCTGCACGGTGATCCGCTGCTGCTGGCCGACCAGACATTCCTGTTCAAGCACCTGCTCAAGGAAGTCGCGCTCAAGCACCACCTGACCGTGGTCTGCATGGCCAAGCCACTGGCGCATACGCCGGGCAGTTCGATGCACATTCACCAGAGCATCGTCGAGGCGGGCACGGACCGAAATGTGTTCAGCGATGACGCTGGGCAGCCGACTGCAATCTTCCGTCATTTCATCGGTGGCCAGCAGGCAGCGATGGCAGATTTCACGGCGTTGTTTGCGCCGAACGTGAACTCTTACCAGCGTCTGTGCCATCCTTACGCATCGCCGAATAATGCCTGTTGGTCTTATGACAATCGGGCGGCGGGTTTGCGGATTCCAGCCAGCTCGGCAGAAGCGCGTCGGGTCGAGAACCGTCTGCCGGGGGCCGATGCCAACCCGTATCTGGCAATTGCCGCCAGTCTGGCGGCCGGGTTGTATGGCATTGAAAACGAGCTGGAGCCGACGCCGGCCATTCAGGGCGAGTTTGAAGTGCCGGACAGTTTGTCGTTGCCGTGTACCTTGCATGCTGCTCTTGAGCGTCTGAAACGTAGCCAATTGGCGAAGGAACTGTTTGGCAAGGAGTTCATCGAAGGCTACATCGCTTCGAAGACCATGGAGTTGAGCAGTTTTCTTGATGAAATCACTCCCTGGGAGCGGCGTGTTTTGGCCGCCCAGGCCTAACCGATTCGTCGCTGTCGGGCTATCGTTGTCGGTAGCCCGGTACTCACTGCAAGGAGCCGCTCGGAACGCCGATGCGCCAAATCCTGAAATCCTTTCGAGCGCTTTATTTCGCCTCGCTGATGATGTTGATCGGCTCGGGTCTCCTCAGCACTTACCTGGGCTTGCGCCTGGCAGCGGACCATGTCGACAGTCTGTGGGTCGGTGCGCTGATGGCGGCCAACTATTTCGGCCTGGTGCTGGGCGGGAAAATCGGCCACCGGTTGATCGCCCGGGTCGGTCATATCCGGGCCTACTCGGCCTGTGCCGGGATCGTCGGTGCGGCGGTGCTGGGGCATGGCCTGATCGACTGGCTACCGGCGTGGCTGGTGCTGCGGATGGTCGTCGGTCTGGGCATGATGTGCCAATACATGGTCATCGAGAGCTGGCTGAACGAGCAGGCCGAAGCCAGGCAGCGCGGGGTGGTGTTCAGCGGCTACATGATCGCTTCGTACCTGGGGCTGGTGCTGGGCCAGTTGATTCTGGTCATGCACCCGTCCCTGGGGCTGGAGCTGCTGATGCTGGTGGCGTTGTGTTTTGCGCTGTGTTTGGTGCCGGTTGCGCTGACGCGGCGGATTCACCCGGCGCCCTTGCACCCGGCGCCGATGGAGCCGCGCTTTTTCATGAAGCGGGTTCCGCAGTCCCTCAGTACGGTGCTCGGCGCTGGCCTGATCGTCGGTTCGTTCTATGGTCTGGCGCCGTTGTACGCGTCCCAGCAAGGGCTTTCCACTGAGCAGGTCGGTCTGTTCATGGGTAGCTGCATTTTTGCCGGGTTGCTGGTGCAGTGGCCGTTGGGCTGGTTGTCGGATCGTTATGATCGGGCGCTGCTGATTCGCAGTTTTGCCTTTTGCCTGGCACTGGCAGCGTTGCCGTTGGCGATCATGCCGCAGGTGCCGCTTGAGATGCTGTTTATCGCAGGCTTCGCCTGCTCGCTGGTGCAGTTCTGTCTGTACCCGTTGGCGGTGGCGTTTTCCAACGACCACGTCGAAGGCGATCGACGGGTATCGCTGACGGCCATGTTGCTGGTGACATACGGTGTGGGGGCGAGCATCGGGCCGCTGGTGGCGGGTGTGCTGATGAAGTTGTTCGGCAGTCAGATGCTGTATGCGTTCTTCAGTTTCTTCGCAGTGGTGCTGGTTTGGCGCATCCGGCCGAAAGCGGTGACCAATCTGCATCAGGTGGAAGACGCGCCGCTGCATCACGTGGCAATGCCGGACAGCATGTCGAGTTCGCCACTGGTGGCGGCGCTCGATCCGAGGGTCGATGAGCAGGTCGTGCATGACCAGATGCAAAATGGCGCGAGCCCTGATCTGGATCCTGAGCGGGACGCAAAGTCCGACGCTGAGGATGTCGGCGGCTCTGATGAGCAGCCTGATGATCCGGGGGCGGAGCATCCGAAAAGCTTTACCGAGGCCAGGCCTTAGGGGCAAAAAAAACGGGCAGTCACCGCAAGGGACTGCCCGTTTTTTCAAGCGTCTGGATCAGAAGTCGTCTTTGTCGAAGCGGCGCGCTTCGCGTTGCAACTGATAGACGAAGCGCTCGACCTGACGCTGCACCAGTCCGCTCATGTTGTGAAAGCGTACGCCGGCGAAGGTGGTATCGATTTTCTCTTCGTGGTGCAGATAACGCAGCTCGACCGGTGCGGTCATACTGCCGAAGGGCAGGGCGGCGATGAAGCGTTCATAGACCTGACCCAATTGAAGTCCGCTGGTGATGTCGCCATCAAAGCGCAGCTTGCAACCCGTCGCAGAGATATCCAGCAGTTTGCCACTGACAGGCGTCTTGAGCTTGTCGCCACCGAGTTCGATGTTGACCAGTTGTGCCAGTTTCAAGGCTGCGCGAAACGCATTGCGACGCTGGTGGTAAACCACTTCATCGGGCAGCGTGCCACGGTAGCAGCGGTCGCCGTTGGACTCGTCGATGGTCAGCGCGCCGTTGCTTTCCCAGGCAATGCGTACGCCCTCATGAAAGCCTTCAACCCGAAAGGCTTCGCCGGCAAGCAGGTAGCGTTCGCCATCGCGAGGGATCATTTCGTCCAGGGCGATCATGTTGCTGTCGCGATCGACATCGATCAGGTAGCTCTGAAAGCGCTGGCTGCGTTCATGGAACGTGATGATCAGGGGATCATGGCTCTCTTGCAGCATCCGCAGGTTGCCGGTGATTTCCAGCGGGGTGCTGAGCACCTTGGGTGGCTGCGGAGCATCTTCCGCGCTTGAGGCGTTGAACACGGTTTATCAATCTCCAGACAGAATACGATCACACGCAAGAGCTAGCATTCTGCCAGCATGTTTGGTGCCTTGATAGAGCACGCTTATTTATGAGTTCAAGCCTGACTGAGTGCGCGGGGTTTCGCGAGCATGGAGGTTGATCCGCGGGCGTCATAAAGCGTTGGAGGCTCGCCACCGTTAAGGATTTTCAGCTGATTGGCGGTGGTGGCTTGTTGCACCTGGATCGAGCGGCCATTGAGCTCGTTGGCGGTTTGGCAAT
This sequence comes from Pseudomonas sp. 05N432, assembly GCF_056396945.1. Taxonomy (NCBI): domain Bacteria; kingdom Pseudomonadati; phylum Pseudomonadota; class Gammaproteobacteria; order Pseudomonadales; family Pseudomonadaceae; genus Pseudomonas; species Pseudomonas sp. 05N432. Next base: position 18,211 of record NZ_JBFTMM010000032.1, read on the forward strand.
CTGCAAGCAGTCGGGTCAGGACGTCGCTTTGGGTCAGCAACTGATCGCCAATACTTGAGTGAGCGGCAAGCTGCTCCAGGCCTGCGCGGCTGGCAGGAAGGTTCAGGCTCGCGAGAATTTCGCTGCGTTTGCGGCCATGCTGTTCCAGCAGAATGATCAGTGCCTGTTTCTGCGCCAGAATATCCTCGAGCAGCGGCATGTCGCGGCCGTGCAGGGCGAGGGATTCGGTCTTCAGCAGCTCCAGCAATTGTTGAGCTGGAGCAAAGTCATCGGTGATCAGTTGCAGTAAGTTAGTGTCGTGCATGGCTGGCCTTGGGTTTTAAGCGTCCAAAAGCCTGGCGCAGGCCTTTGGCTAGCGCTGGGCTTCGAAGTTGAGCAGTTTGCTGGCTACACGGTTGCTGTCGACCTTATAGCTGCCATCGGCAATCGCTGCTTTCAACTCGGCCACGCGGGCGCTGTCGACGGCAGGCTGATCGCGCAGCTTGTCAGTGATCTTCTGCAACTGTTGAGCCTCATTGCTGAGGTGTACCGATTCCCCGCTTTGGGTGGCACCGACCTGTTCGGTCGAGGTGCTCAGCGGCGCGGATTTGCCGGCATCGCCGGTGTCCTTGCTGACGCTGGTCCGCATGCTGCTTGCGGGCGTGGGGGAGCTGTTTAAACGGCTGAAATCGATGACCATGATAAAAAACCTCTGGGAATTTGGACGCTTGCCATGTTTTCGGCCATACCCGGGAAAACTTTAGGCTCAATAGTCAATGAGCCCAGGCACGTCGGTATTTGCCCTGCGTGAGGCACAGTTTAGGGAACAGGACGGTTGTGCGCCAGTTATCTACATGGCGACTTCCACCTGGCCCGTTGCCGTGACCTGCGCCTTGATGACTCGTTGTGAGTTGAGGTTTTTGACTCTGATCTGCTCGCTCAGGCCGCCATTGGACAGCGCTTCACCCGGCATTCGCACACTCAGTGTGCCGCTGCGGGCGGTGATGACCACCTGATCGCCCTTGCGCACGACTTCTGCCTGCTCCAGATGAACAAGCGTAATCACTTGATCGCTGACCATTGGTCGGACAAGTTTTTGTCCGATGGCTTGATCGACGTTTGTCAGATATCCCTGATTGATCAGGCTGATATCGCGCTCACGCAGCATCACATCTGAAGGGTCGATGATTCCGGCTCGTTTGAGGGGGCGGGTGGTCGTGACGACCTCGCGAAACAGGCGGACTTGAGCGGGTACGAAGACCGTCCAGGGGGAGGCGCCATCGCAACGGACTTTCACCGTAACCCGGCCCAAAGGTATCGCGGGGCTCTCCAATGTCGCTGTCAATTCCTTGTCGCACGCCGGCATGTGCATGCGCGGGTCGAGCTTGTTGACTTCGATTTCATAGCGCCCTGCGGTTTGACTGGTGGCCAGGTAGTCTTCTACGGTGAATTCAAGAAAGCCCTGAGTGACGCCGATAAGTAGATCAGGCAAGGTAACCGGGTCGGCAAAGGCAGGGCTGCCAACGTTCAACAGGCATACAGCTGACAGGGCGCCGAGGAATTTACGGCACATTGATGTCAGGCGTCGGGAAAATGTCGTTTTTGTGTTCATGGCAGTTAAAAAGCAAGCGCCGTGCCGTTTAGTGATGAATGTGCGTCGCAACACACTTAGCGTTGGTGTAGGAGTCTGGGCATGGCTGGTGTAATGGATTCGGTTAACCAGCGCACGCAACTGGTAGGGCAGAATCGCCTGGAGCTGTTGTTGTTCCGTCTCGACGGCCAGCAGCTTTACGGGATCAACGTGTTCAAGGTTCGGGAGGTGCTGCAATGCCCCAAGCTGACCCTGATGCCCAAGTCCAGTCCTGTCGTGTGCGGTGTGGCGAATATTCGGGGGGCAACCATTCCGATTCTGGATCTGGCAATGGCAACCGGCTCAGGCGGGTTGCAGGATCAAAGCAATCCCTTTGTGATCATCACGGAGTACAACACCAAGACCCAGGGGTTTCTGGTGAGGTCGGTCGAGCGGATCGTCAACATGAACTGGGAAGAGATCCATCCGCCGCCCAAGGGCACGGGTCGCGATCACTACCTGACCGCAGTGACTCGAGTCGACAATCAGCTAGTCGAAATTATCGACGTGGAAAAGGTCCTGGCGGAAGTTGCGCCGACGTCGGATGTGATTTCGGTGGGCGTGATCGATGCCGAGACCCAGCACAAGGCAATTTCCTTGCGAGTGCTCACGGTCGACGACTCGTCGGTGGCGCGCAAACAGGTCTCGCGTTGCCTGCAGACGGTGGGGGTTGAAGTTGTTGCGTTGAACGACGGCCGGCAAGCGCTGGATTACCTGCGCAAACTGGTCGATGAGGGCAAGAAGCCGGAAGAAGAGTTTCTGATGATGATTTCCGACATCGAAATGCCCGAAATGGACGGCTACACCCTTACGAGCGAGATCCGCAGCGACCCTCGCATGCAAAAGCTCCATATCATCCTGCATACTTCGTTGTCAGGCGTATTCAATCAGGCGATGGTGAAGAAAGTCGGTGCCGATGACTTCCTTGCCAAATTCCGTCCTGATGACCTGGCATCCCGGGTAGTCGACCGGATCAAAGCAGCAGATATCAGCTAGTGGCCTTCGCTACTGGCGGTCAACACGATTTAAGAGGCGGCATCATTGTCTACGGGTAATTTGGATTTCGAACAGTTCCGGGTCTTCCTGGAAAAAGCCTGTGGCATTCTGCTCGGTGAGAATAAGCAGTATCTGGTGTCGAGCCGTCTCAACAAACTGATGGAACAGCAAGGCATCAAGTCCTTGGGTGAGTTGGTGCAGCGGATGCAGACCCAACCGCGCAGTGGTTTGCGCGAGACGGTGGTGGACGCGATGACGACGAACGAAACCCTCTGGTTTCGTGACACCTATCCGTTTGAAGTCTTGAAGAACAAAGTGCTGCCTGAGTCCATCAAGGCCAGTCCCGGGCAGCGCCTGCGGATCTGGTCGGCGGCGTGCTCGTCCGGGCAGGAACCGTATTCGCTGTCGATGTCGATCGACGAGTTCGAGCGGGTCAATATGGGGCAGTTGAAGATGGGGGTGCAGATCGTTGCCACCGACCTGTCCGGAACCATGTTGACCAACTGCAAGACCGGCGAGTACGACAGCCTGGCGATCGGTCGCGGTCTTTCGCCGGAGCGTCTGCAACGCTACTTCGATCCGAAAGGGCCGGGGCGTTGGGCAGTCAAGGCACCGATCAAGAGTCGGGTGGAGTTCCGCTCGTTCAACCTGCTGGACAGCTACGCCAGTCTCGGCAAGTTCGACATCGTGTTCTGCCGCAACGTGTTGATCTACTTCTCTGCCGAAGTGAAGAAAGACATCCTGCTGCGGATTCACAGCACGCTGAAGCCGGGCGGTTATCTGTTCCTGGGGGCTTCCGAAGCGTTGAACGGTTTACCGGATCACTATCAGATGGTTCAGTGCAGCCCGGGGATCATCTACCAGGCCAAGTGATTGGACGGTAATCGGTACTGCATGAAAACGGGAGCCCTCAGGGGCTCCCTTTTTTTTGCCTGTCCATTTTCCCGGCACTTGCCCCCCCTGTGGGAGCGAGCCTGCTCGCGATGGCGTCGTGTCAGTCGACATCAATGCCACCTGCCACACCGCTATCGCGAGCAGGCTCGCTCCCACAGGGGGCAGTGTTGTTCTTTCAGGCCGAGGGAAGCGGCAGAAAAGCGGCAGGCGCCGGAAATCTGTTGCCGCTTTTCTGGCATTGCCGCTTTGCCGTCGCCCGCAAAGCCCCGGTTTACGGGGTTTGAGAAGCTGGCACGGGGCTTGCTATAACCCTGTTACGAAAAATCAGGTCACCCAAAGGTTTCCGACATGAGCATCAGCTTCGATAAAGCGCTCGGTATCCACGAACAAGCCCTGGGCTTCCGCGCCCAGCGTGCTGAAGTCCTGGCCAACAACATTGCCAACGCCGATACCCCGAACTATAAGGCTCGGGATCTGGACTTCTCGTCGGTGCTGGCCGCCCAGAACGACAAGAACAAGAACGGCACCTTTGCTTTGAACATGACCAATAGCCGTCATATCGAAGCCCAGGGTATGAGCAGTGGTGAGGAGTCGTTGCTGTATCGCACGCCGATGCAACCGTCGATTGACCAAAACACCGTGGACGCCCAACTGGAACAGTCGAACTACGCGCAAAACGCGGTCGACTTCCAGGCCAGCTTCACGCTGCTCAACAGCAAATTCAAAGGGCTGGTATCAGCCCTGCGCGGGGAGTAATTCATGTCTCTGTCCAGTGTTTTCAACATTGCCGGTAGCGGCATGAGTGCTCAAACCACTCGCTTGAACACCGTCGCCAGTAACATCGCCAACGCCGAGACCGTCTCTTCGAGCATCGATCAGACCTACCGTGCCCGTCACCCGGTGTTTGCCACCATGTTCCAGGGCGGTCAGTCCGGCGGCAGCGATTCGCTGTTCCAGAATCAGGATGCCGCAGGGCAGGGCGTGCAGGTACTCGGCGTAGTCGAAGATCAAAGCAACCTCGAAGCACGCTACGAGCCGAACCATCCGGCGGCTGACGCCAAGGGTTACGTTTATTACCCCAACGTCAATGTGGTGGAGGAAATGGCCGACATGATTTCCGCCAGTCGTTCGTTCCAGACCAACGCGGAAATGATGAACACCGCCAAAACCATGATGCAGAAGGTCCTGACCCTCGGTCAGTGATAAGGGGCGATTTTATGAGCGTTACCGATTCCACCGGCGGCCTGAGCATGACCGATCTGCTGGCGAACTCCTCGGTCAAGAGCACCGGTACGGCCGCGAATGGCCTTTCCGCAGCAACCAGTAGCGCGACCGGCGGCAAGGCGTTGGGCAAGGACGCGTTCCTGCAATTGCTGGTGACCCAGCTGAAGAACCAGAACCCGCTTTCGCCACAGGACAACGGCGCATTCGTGGCTCAACTGGCGCAGTTCAGTAGCCTTGAAGGGATCACTTCCCTCAATACGACTGTGAGTTCTCTCGCCAGTAATTTCAGCTCTTCCCAGGCCTTGCAGGCTTCTTCTCTGGTGGGCCGCTCGGTCATTGCGCAGACCAGCACCGCGCAGATCAGCGACCCAAGCAAGGGGTTGACCGGTTCGGTGAACCTGACATCGTCCATTGCCGATGGCACCGTGACTATCAGCGATGCAAGCGGAAAGGTTGTGAGAACCCTTAACCTGGGCAACCGGCCGGCCGGCAGCGCCAGCTTCACTTGGGATGGCAACGACAATAGCGGCGCCGCAGTCGCTGCGGGCACTTATACCGTCAAGGCCAATGCGCCGATCAACGGCACGGCGACCGATCTGGCCACCTACCTGCCAGCAACGGTCAACAGCGTGACCCTGAGTCAAACCGGCGGCGAGCTGATGCTCAATCTTGCAGGTCTGGGCCCTATCGCCCTGTCCAAAGTTCAAACCATTGGTCTATAGAGCCGGCTAACGCGGCATAAAGGAGTGGAATATGTCTTTCAATATCGGCCTTAGTGGTCTCTATGCAGCCAACAAACAACTGGACGTGACCGGTAACAACATCGCCAACGTTGCGACCGCCGGTTTCAAGTCCTCGCGCGCCGAGTTCGCGGATGTCTACTCGGCAACCAAGCTGGGCAACGGCTCTAAAGTTGTCGGCAGCGGTGTAAACCTGGCCAACGTATCCCAGCAGTTCACCCAGGGTGATATCAACAACACCGGTAACGTGCTGGACATGGGCATCAATGGTTCGGGCTTCTTCACCCTGAGCAATAACGGTTCGATTTCCTATACCCGTGCCGGTACGTTCAAGGTCGACAAGGATGGTTTCATTACCAACACCGATCAAACCGCGCGTTTGCAGGGTTACGGTGCCGATGCCAACGGCAAGATCATCAGCGGTGTGTTGACCGACCTGAAGATCGACACCTCGAACCTGGCGCCAAAACCCACTTCGACCGTGTCCTCGACGATCAACCTGGACTCGACTTCTCCGGTGATTGACGACACGCTCCCGGCTAACAAATTCGACCCGGGCACCCTCGCCACCTACACCAAATCGTTCAGCACGCCGATTTATGACAGCCAGGGCAATTCGCACGTCATGGATCAATACATGGTGAAGACCGGCGCCAACACCTGGAAGACCTACACCCTGGTAGACGGTCGCAACCCGGATGCCACCGGCAGCGACCCGAAAGTCACCGCCCCGATTGCTACGACCATGACGTTCGATACGGCTGGCAAACTGGTCTCGGTGGCAACACCACCGGCGACGCCTGCGGCACCTAACGTAAACAACAACGTGACATTGGCCAACTGGGTGCCGGGTAAGGTCACCAACGGTGTGTGGGCGGCCAACGGCGCGGCGCCAAGCGCTAGCGGCATGACTATTTCGATGACTAACACCACACAGTTCAACGCTGATTCGGCCCGCTCCATCCCGGCTCAGGATGGTTACGCCACGGGCGAAATCACTAACCTGACCATCGACGGCACGGGCACCCTGTTCGCCAACTTCAGTAACAACCAGAACAAGGCGATCGGCCAGGTTGCCCTGGCCAGCTTTACCAACGAGCAAGGTCTGCAAGCTGTTGGCGGCACCAGCTGGAAAGAAACGTTTGCCTCGGGTATCCCGGGTTATGACGCGCCAACCACTGGCTCGCTGGGTTCGATTCAGTCCAACTCCCTGGAAGAGTCCAACGTCAACCTGACCAACGAACTGGTCAACCTGATCAAGGCGCAGAGCAACTACCAGGCCAACGCCAAGACTATCTCCACCCAGAGCACCATCATGCAGACCATCATTCAGATGACCTGATGCTGGTTGGCTGATAGTGCTACACAAGGAGCCCCTCGGAAGAGGGGCTTTTTTGTGGGTGCGCCAGGCATGGCGCGTTGCGCGCAAGCGCAACCAGTTTGGCTGTGGTGGCCACGCTGGTGACTTGGAGGTGAAAGTCCTCTACACACCCGGCAAGGGGAAGTGTTAGCCA
>NZ_JBFTMM010000033.1:0-19804 GCF_056396945.1 Pseudomonas sp. 05N432
AACACCATTACCGAAGGCGGCCAGATCACCTACACCGCGACCTTGAGCAACCCGGCGGGCACGCCGATGACTGTCACGCTCAGCAATGGCGCCGTAATCAACATCGAAGCTGGTAAAACCACCGGCTCGGTGGTGGTCGATACCCCGGCGAATGACGTCTACAAAAACGGCAGCACCGTCAGCACCACCATTGAAAGCACCACCGGTGGCAATTTCGAGCAGCTGACCCCGAGCACCACCCCGGCGGTTACGACGATCACCGATTCGATCGACAATACCGGGCTGACACTCACCGCCAAYAACACGATTACCGAAGGCGGCCAGATCACCTACACCGCGACSCTGACCAATCCGGCCGGYACSSCGATGASMGTGACCCTGTCGAAYGGCGCCGTGATCAACATCGAAGCCGGCAAAACCAGCGGTTCCGTGGTGGTCGACACCCCGGCSAAYGACGTCTACAAAAACGGCAGCACCGTCAGCACCACCATCGAAAGCACCACCGGTGGCAACTTCGAGCAGCTGACCCCAAGCACCACCCCAGCCGTTACGACGATCACCGACTCGATCGATAACACCGGCCTGTCCCTGACGGCGACCGGCTCCGTGGCCGAAGGTGGCCACATCACCTACACCGCGACGCTGACCAATGCGGCCGGCACGCCAGTGACCGTGACCCTGAGCAACGGCGCAGTGATCAATATCGACGCTGGCAAAACCACCGGCACCGTAGTGGTCGACGCACCAAAAGACGACGTCTACCTCGACGCCGGCAAGGTCCAGGCAACGATCTCCACCGCCACCGGCGGCAACTTCGAGAACCTGGTCACCAGCAGCACACCTGCGGTCACCAACGTCACCGACACCATCGACACCTCGACGGTGAAACTGACCGCGACTGACTCGGCAGCCGAAGGCGGCACTGTCACCTACACCGCAACCGTCTCGGCGCCAGTGACCGGTTCGGCAGTGATCGTGACGTTGGCCAACGGCCAGACCATCACCATTCCAGTCGGCCAGTCCAGCGGCACCGCGACCACCACTGCCCCGAACGATGCATTGATCGGCCACACCCCGCTGACCAACGCGATTACCAACGTCAGCGGCGGTAACTACGAAAACCTGGTCGCCGACAAAACTCCGGTCAGCACCAACGTGACCGACACCGTCGACACCACCAACCTGACGCTGAGCGCCACCGGCTCCGTGGCCGAAGGTGGCCACATCACCTACACCGCGACCCTGACCAATGCGGCCGGCACGCCAGTGACCGTGACCCTGAGCAACGGCGCAGTGATCAATATCGACGCCGGCAAAACCACCGGCTCCGTGGTGGTCGACGCACCCAAAGACGACGTCTATCTCGACGCCGGCAAGGTCCAGGCAACGATCGCAACGGCGACCGGCGGCAACTTCGAGAACCTGGTCACCAGCAGCACACCTGCGGTCACCAACGTCACCGACACCATCGACACCTCGACGGTGAAACTGACCGCGACCGATTCGGCAGCCGAAGGCGGCACCGTCACCTACACCGCCACCGTCAGTGCGCCGGTCACCGGTTCGGCAGTGATCGTAACGTTGGCCAACGGCCAGACCATCACCATCCCGGTCGGCCAGTCCAGCGGCACCGCGACCTCCACCGCACCGAATGACGCGCTGGTCGGCCACACTCCGCTGACCAACGCCATCACCAACGTCAGCGGCGGCAACTACGAAAACCTGGTCGCCGACAAAACTCCGGTCAGCACCAACGTGACCGACACCGTCGACACCACCAACCTGACGCTGAGCGCCACCGGCTCCGTGGCCGAAGGTGGCCACATCACCTACACCGCGACCCTGACCAACGCCGCTGGCACGCCAGTGACCGTGACCCTGAGCAACGGCGCAGTGATCAATATCGACGCCGGCAAAACCACCGGTTCCGTGGTGGTCGATGCACCAAAGGACGACGTCTACCTCGACGCCGGCAAGGTCCAGGCGACGATTGCAACGGCGACCGGTGGTAACTTCGAGAATCTGGTCACCGATAAAACGGCTGCCGTGACCAGCGTCACCGACACAATCGATAAAACCGAAGTCAGCATCAGCGGCAGCAGTCAGGTCACCGAAGGCCAGACCGCCAGCTACACCGTGACCCTGACGCATCCGGCGCAAACAGAAGTGACGCTGAAGATCGTCTACAGCGGCACGGCCACCGACGGCTCGGACTTTACCGGTGTGTACACGGTGAAAATCCCGGCGGGCGCCAGCAGCGCCAGCTTCAATATCGCGACCATCGACGACAAGATCACCGAGCCTACTGAAAACATCGTGGTCAAGATCGACTCGGCCAGCGGTGGCAACTTCGAAAACCTGGTGGTCAGCAGCACCAATGGCAGCGTCAACACGTCAATCATCGACAACGATGCTCCGCCCGTCATCGACCTTGACGCCAACAACTCCAGCGGCGCGACCGGTGCCAATTACAACGTCACCTTCACCGAAGGCACCACCGGCCCTGGCGTATCGATTGGCGACACCGACCTCACGATCACCGACCCGGACAGCACCATGCTGACCGGCGCCACCATCGTGTTGACCAACCGTCAGCCCGGCGACTCGCTGAACCTGGGCAACAGTGTCAACGGCATCAGCATCAACGCCAACAGCAAGGATGGTTCGATCACCCTGACGCTGTCCGGCAATGCGACGCTGGCCGACTACATGCAGCAGATCAAGAACATCACCTTCACCAACAACAGTGAAGACCCGAGCACCACGCCGCGGACCATCACCGTGACGGTGACCGATGGCAGCAATTACTCCAACGTCGCCACCACCACCGTCAATGTGGTCGCGGTCAACGATGCGCCGGTCACTACCGGCGGTGCGGTCACCGGCACTGAAGACACGGCGCTGATCCTCGGCTGGTCGAATTTCGGTGTGAGCGATGTCGACAGTCCTGCTGCCAGCCTAGGCGTGAAAATCACCCAGCTGCCGGGCGACGGCAAGTTGCAGTACCTGGACGGTTCGACCTGGAAAGACGTGGCCAACAACCAGACTTTCAGCAAGGCCGACATCGACGCAGGCAAGCTGCGCTTCATGCCTGATGCCAACGAATCCGGCACCAATGGCTACGGCGGCACCGGCGTGGGCAACCAACAGGCCGATTACGCACAGATCCAGTTCCAGCCAACCGACGGCCAACTGCTGGGCAGCACCGGCACGCTGAAAGTCGATATCACTCCCGTTGCCGATGCGCCAACACTCAGCGTCGCCKACAACAATGTGAATTCGACAGGCCTGATCAAGGAGGTCTGGACTGGTCTGGCCGGTCTCGGCACCAGCGGTAGTGGCGCGCCAGCTGAAACCCTGAAATCCGTGATCGATGCTGCCGGTACTCCGAACAGCAGCGGTACTGTGAGCAACGTGCAGTCCGACAGCAACGTTGCAGCCGGCACAGCATCTAAAACTTCCGGGCTGATCTACCTCGAAGCCGGCAAGACCTACAGCTTCAGCGGTATCGCTGACGACAGTTTGCTGGTGACCATCGGCGGTAAAAACGTGGCCGGTGCCACGTGGGGCGCGGGTGGCCAGATCTCCGGCTCGTTCACGCCGACCACCAGCGGTTACTACACCCTGGATATCTACCACCACAACCAAAATGGTCCAGGCAGCTACGACGTCAACCTGTCGGTCAACGGCGCACCTGCCATCGACCTGAGCAGCGCAGGCGTGCCGATCTACACGGGCGTCACCGACCTGATCAATGCTGGTGTGACGGTCTCCGACCTGCACGGCACCAATGGCGAAGGCTACTACGACGGCTACAAGCTCAACACCGGCGCCGAGGGCGGCAGCGTTCATCTGTCAAAAATCACCACCGCACTGACCGACACCGACGGCTCCGAAAGCCTGAGCGTGAAAATCGGCGGTATGCCAGCCGGTTCCGTACTCAGCGATGGCGCAGGTCATACCTTCACCGTGGCGACCACCGGCGAAGCGAACGTCACTGGCTGGAACCTCGGCAGCCTGACACTCACCCCGCCACCGTACTTCAACGGCTCGATCAATCTGACGGTGACGTCGACTTCCACCGAGTCCCTCGGCGGCTCGGCGCCAAGTACTGCGCAGATCCCGGTCACGGTTTACCCGGCGGTGTATAACGCGTCGGTCGCCACTTCAGGGGATGACAATTTCGTCGGTACTAACGGCAACGACATCATGATCGCCGACATCGGCGGGCTGACCGTGGTGCCCGGCACCAACTACAACATTGCGTTCATGGTCGACAGCTCGGGCAGCATGAGCGCCTCCTCGATCAACGCGGCCAAAGACTCGCTGACATCAGTGTTCAACACGCTCAAGAACAGCCTTGGCGCCAGCACTTCGGGCACGGTGAATGTCTTCCTCGCGGACTTCGATACCCAGGTCAACAAGCAGGTTGCGGTCAACCTGAATGACCCGAATGCCCTGACCCTGCTCAAGTCGGTGCTGGACTCGATGGCTTCCGGCGGCGGCACCAACTACGAAGACGTGTTCAAGACCACGGCCAACTTCTTCCAGAGCAGCATGGCCACTGGTAACAGCAGCGCGACCAACCTGACGTTTTTCATTACCGACGGACAGCCAACGTTCTACCAGTCCGGCGAACAGACCAACCCGACGTTGTACAGCGGTGGCGCCAAGCTGGACGACGTCGTCACGACCAGCAACTACACGCTAGGGAACACGTTCTCCAAGTACCTGGACAACACGCACTACCTCTCCATCGGCAGCGATGGTTCGACAACGCTGCAGACCTATACCGGCAACCGCTGGGTCAGCAAAGACCTGGGAATGCTCCACGCTCAAGGAGATGGCACCTATGAGTTGTCGAAACTGGCCGGTACGGGCTACAGCTCCGATAGCAGTACCACCAGCAACTCCAACGACAGCTTCGCGTTGCTCGGCAAGTTGTCGCAGGTCGAGGCCATCGGCCTGAACAACGATGTCAGCCTCAGCGACCTGAAACCGTTCGACACCGACGGCAAACCGCAAACCAACATCGACCCGGCCAACCTGGCCAACTCGATCATCGGTCACACCGAAGCGACCATGCCGGGCGCCGATACGGTCAGTGGCGGCGACGGAAATGACATCCTGTTCGGCGACCTGGTGAGCTTCAACGGCATTGCCGGTGAGGGTTACCAGGCCATGCAGGCCTTCGTGGCCCAGCAGACCGGCGTGGATGTCAGCAAAGTCACCACCAGCAACGTGCACCAGTACATCACTGAGCACTACACCGCGTTCGATGTGTCCGGCGCTCATGACGGTAATGACACGCTGTTGGGCGGTGCCGGTAACGACATCCTCTTCGGCCAGGGCGGCAACGACATCCTCGACGGTGGCAAGGGCAATGACATCCTGCTGGGCGGTACGGGTAACGACACGCTGATCGGTGGTCAGGGCAACGACATCCTGATTGGCGGATCGGGTGCCGACACCTTCGTCTGGAAGGCCGGCGATACCGGTAACGATGTGATCAAGGACTTCAAGGCCAGCGAAGGCGACCGGATCGACCTGCATGATCTGTTGCAGGGCGAAAGCGGCAGCACCATCGATAACTTCCTGAAAATCAACACGGTTGATGGTGTGTCGACGTTGCAGGTCAGCTCCGAAGGCAAGCTCAACGCGGCCGGCGGCGTGGCCAACGCTGACGTGACGATCAAACTGGAAGGCAATAACTGGTCCGGTCAGAGCATCAATTCGCTGATCGCCGGTAGCGACCCGACCATCAAGATCGACCACAACAACACCTGATCAAGCCCTTGACGGCCGCTCGTAATGAGCGGCCGTCACGTTGCTGTCAGTCACCATCGGGTGACGATTTCGTCGTGGCACCGCATACTCGTACGCGTTGGCCTATCCTGCTGACAGCACGACGCGGGTTCATTCATGAGGGATTTTCGATGTTCTACGTGCAACGCGATGCGCAAGGCCAGTTGGTGCGCGTGGAAGCTACGGCTTACGCAGAGGCTACGGAAACGCTGCCCTCCGATCACCATGAGATCCAGGCCTGGTACGCCAACGAAGTGATGGAGACCAGCCTCAAGCAGCTCAAGCAAAGCGACCTGGAGATGATCCGGGTACTCGACGACCTGATTCAGGTGCTCGCCAGCAAAGGGGTGATTCGCATCACCGACCTGCCAGCGGCCGCGCAAGCCAAACTGATGGACCGGACCCAGGCCCGTGAAGCGCTGGGTGGTTTGAGTCACCTGATTAATGAAGATGAAGGCGGGTTGATTTAAAAGATCGCAGCCTGCGGCAGCTCCTACATGGATTTGTGCATGCCCGTAGGAGCTGCCGCAGGCTGCGATCTTTGCGTGTCACTCCCGCCAGGGCTTCGGCTCACCAAACAACTGCCCTTGCACGCCGTACACACCCATCTCGCGAATCACCCGTAACTCCCCTTCGGTCTCCACTCGCTCGGCAATCAGCGGCAGATCGATGCTGTGCGCGGCGCGCTGGATGGCTTCGATGAACAGACGCTTATCGCTTTCCTGATCAATGGCGCGGATGTAACTGCCATCGATTTTCAGATAAGCCAACCCCAGCCGTGCCAGGTTGCCGATCATGCTGAAGCGACCGCCAAAACGCTGCAGGCTCAGGGAGAAGCCCAGCTCACGCAGATGACGGGTCAGCTGTTCGAGCACGGCCTGATCAGGTAATTGCTCTTCGCCGATCTCCAGGGTCAAGCGTGGTCCCAGACTGGAATGCTCGCGCAGGATTTCGAAGACTTTGTTCAGGGCTTGCGGATCAGCCAGGGTGGCGGCGGACAGGTTCAGCGCCAGCGAGTCTTCATGGCCGGCCATCTGCGCCAACACCCGTTCCAGCATCAGACGGTCCAGCCGCGCGGTCCAGCCAAAACGCTCCAGCCACGGTAGGAAGCGCCCGGCAGGGATGGTCTGACCCTGCTCATCGAGCAAGCGCGAGAGCACTTTGTAATGCAGCACCAACTGCGTGTCCTGACTGGCCACGACCGGTTGGAAGTACAACTCGAATCGCTGCTGATCCAGTGCCTGATCGAGCAAGGTATGCCACGCATGGTGATCGTCGCCGACAATGGCCGCTGCGCCGTGATCCAGGCACGCCCAGTTCATCTCACCCTCGGCTTCTGCCTGTGACAACGCCTGATCCGCCAGGCTCAACACCGCCTGCGGCGTGTCGCCATGGGCAAACGGCGCCAGCCCGATCGACGCCACCGACGCCACATCGGTTGCCCCGGTTGCATGCAGACTGGCCAGCGCGCTGTCCAGGCTCTGCGCCAGTTGCAGCGCCTCTTCGCGCACCAGACCAGGCGCCAGCACGGCGAATTCACCGCCGCGAATGCGCGTCACCAGGTTCTGGGTTTCCGGGAATCTGGCGCACTCACGCGACAGTTGCTCGCCGACCGCCCGCAGCAACTGGTCGGTGCGTTGACCGCCCAGACGCTGGTTCAAACCGGCCAGGTCCTTGACCCGCAACAGCAACAGATAACCTGAGCTGGCCTGCTCCGGGTTGCTCACCCGGGCGTTCAATTGCATCTCGAAATAACGCCGGTTAGCCAGCCCGGTCAAGTTGTCCTGGTAGGACTCGACCCGCAGTCTTTCACTGCGCTCAGCCTGCTCCTGAAACAACGCCTTGAGCTTCTCGACCATCTGGTTCATCGCCTGCACCACGCGCCGCAGTTCCGGGGTACGCGGCAGCTCGGGCAGGCTGAGAAATTCGCGGCGGGCGATGGCGTGGGATTGCTTGACCATGTAATCCAGCGGTTTCAATTGTCGACGCAGCAACAGTGCGCCGAGTACTGCGCTTAATGCGCCGCAGATCAGCAACCAGCCCAGACTGCCCAGGGCGCTCTGCCAGAGCTTGGCCACGGCGAACATCGGGTGGCTGATCACCTCGACCCTGGCCGCCTGCTCCCAGCCACGGCTGACCAGTGCATCACCGCCAGCAGGCTCCAGAGCGATCAATTTGACGAACCAGCCGGGCACGCTGGTAACTTCCGGAATGCCACTGCGCTCGACGATGGCCTTGTCGGTTTTGAGGTCGACCACGCGAATACTCGCGTAATAACCGCTGTCGAAGATCGAGCTGACCATCAGCTCGACCATCGCCGGGTCGTCGATGTTCGGCGTCAGCGAAAGCGCCAGCGCGGTCGCAGCGTCCTGTGCGTGGGAGCGCAACTGATTGACGTACTGGGTCCGCGAACTCTCCAGGCCGACCATGAAGCTGCCACTGAAAGCGACGACCAGGAACAGACAGATAGCGATCAACAGTTGTTTGAACAAAGACATCTAAGCGCGTGCTCCTAGTGAGTCGTCTCGACCGGAAATCCTTCGGCCTGCATTTTCTTCAACACATCCTGCCAACGGGACAGACGCTTGGTGTCACCGACTTTTTTGTTGCCCTTGGCGCCCGGTAACCAAAGCCCTTCGGCATTGAAGGAGTAGACCGGCAACAAATCGGTGCGCTGGCTGGCCGGCTGGATCGCATCCATCAGGCTGTCGAGCACCAGCGGCATAGCGTCAGGGCTTGAATAGTAGGTCAAGACCATGTGCGCGCGATTCTGGCGCAGGGCCTTGACGTATGTGATGCGCAACTTGTCACTGGAAACTCCAAGATGGCGCAGGCTGAAATACTTGGCGATCGCGTAGTCCTCACAATCGCCAGCGCCTTTCCACAAGGCTTCGATCGGTGTCGCCCAGTAGTCCTCGACGTGCCACAGGTCGATGTCTTCCACGTAATGCATCTGCTTGTTGAAGAACAGGTTGATCACGTTGAGCTGTTCCAGCTCAGAGGTTTGCTTCTGTGTCGCCAGCAGGTGCTGCCAGGCATCGATTCGTTGCTTGCCTTCACCCAACGGCCCGTACAATGTTTCGGCCCGGCGACTGATCAGCGAAAAATCCCAATCGGCATGCAGACCGCCCAGCAAGACGCCGGCAATCAGCAGTGCTGAACACAACCAGCGCAGGGGCCGAGGGAAAGCGAAACGTGCCAGCAATGCAGTGAGTCCAAAGGGCGGTTGGAAATCGATGGATGGTGAAGCCTTGATCGATAAAAGACAATGGCACGGTGCAATCACCGCGAGCACGCTAGACTTGGGGAAAGCGGAAGCAGTTGAAAAAAACGTAGCCAGTGATGCTCTGTTCGGTGGCAATGCCAGTGGCATAAAACTAACGGAAACTGATTTGTTTTGCCGGTTTGACAACCAGCAAGGCAGTCACTAGTGTGCATTGGATCCAATATTTTTCATTTTAATCAGGGTGCGTTGTCGTGACACAGAAGCCCAACCCTTTAAGTACTATCCCGGTCAGCGGCCCAATCCCTGCTCACCTTGCGCGATCGGTGATCGAAGAAACCCTGCGCTCGGCGATTCTCGACGGCCGTTTGCCTTGCGGCACCGCGCTGCGCCAGCAAGACCTGGCCGACCTGTTCGGCGTCAGTCGCATGCCGGTGCGCGAAGCCTTGCGCCAGCTCGAGGCGCAATCACTGCTGCATGTTGTCGCACACAAAGGCGCGGTTGTCGCGCCATTGGTCGAAGGTGACGCCGCCGAAACCTATGCCCTGCGTATCCTGCTGGAGTCCGAGGCCCTGCGCCTGTCGATCCCGCTGCTCGACGACGAAGATTTTGCCGAGGCCGAGCGTTATATCAACGACCTCGAAACACAGACCGATTATGCCGAGATCGGCAGGCTTAACCGTTTGTTCCACATGACGCTGTACCGCAAGGCGCCCAACCGCAGGCTCCTCAGCCTGGTGGAAGGCGGTCTGTGGGAAGAGGAACGCTTTCTGCGCTTCAACCTTGAAGCCATGGGGCTCGGCAAGCTGTCCCAGGAAGATCACCGTGACCTGCTGCGTGCTGCACAAGCCCGGGACATCGCGCTAACCGTAACAAAGCTTCAGAACCACCTCAACCGGGGTGTCGAGGTCATCACGCGTTACCTGAACAGCCTTGAACCTCAGGGCAAGAAATCATCGACGTGAATCGTACAAGAAAAACCGTGCACACCCGGAACACTCCATGGCTGACCGTGATCAGCGCCAGCCAGACGACGGACGTCAGGCTGATCTGCTTCGGCGAGGCCGGTGCCGACCCCGAGCAGTTCCGCAGTTGGACTCAAGCGCTGAGCGAGCACATTGAACTACTCGCGTTCAGGCTTCCTGGCCATGACAATCCGCAGAATCGGACACACTACGAACAATGGCCACCGCTGCTGGTCGACGCCTTTGCGGCGCTACAACCTTACTTGTCTGAACCCCATGCGCTGTTTGGCCATGGCCTGGGCGCAATTCTGGCCTACGAACTGGCCAAGTTGAGCGAAACCCACTGCCCAGGGCAAACCCGTCACTTGTTCATTTCCGGTTGCCGCAGCCCGGATACCCGACCCGCTTCTGCGCCACTGCACAGCCTGCCGAACATCCGGCACGGTTATGCACCCTCCAACCCGGGCACACTTCTCGATGCAACTGCCAGCGATCAACTCGCCGCCTTTGAAGCGCTGATACACAGTGATCTGAAACTGCTCGAGTCCTGGGCCGACCCTTCCAGTCGCAGCCTGCACATACCGATGACTGCCTTCTACGGCAGCGACGATCCGCTGGCCCCTCTTGAAAGCATGGTCAATTGGCGCGAGTTCACTCGCCGTGAATTCGAACTGATCGAAATGACCGGTAATCATTTTTTCACCACCACTCAGCGTCATCGTCTGCTGCAGATCATCAACACCCATCTGGGCCTGCTCAGCGAGTAAGCGCCTGACGCCTGTGCCATGAGGCACAGGCTCTCGAGAAGCGCTGGCGACACCAATCCCTTCTTCCCTCCCTGAAAACTCCTGCCCCTCCCTGCGCCAGTGATAGCAGTGCTGGCTTTTTGGGCTCACTCTTGGTTTGCCGACTAAAAAGGACGAGCGGCGTGTAAATCTGCCTGCACAGCCCTCGCGTGATGGACGAACAAAAGGAGGCTTGCCAAAGGACGGGAAGAGATGGGGCCGTGCCCGCCTCCTGCCCACCACATCAAAAAACATCAACTCCCCAGACACAAAGTTGCTCCGAGTGAGGCATTCACTCATTTAAATTCTGACTTATATAAGCCGGAAGGAACAACTTCACCCCAATAAAACTTAATCCAAAAGTTTTATAGAAACTTGTCACGCCCAAAAAAAACACACTTGACAAATAATATAAAAAACACTTGCTCGCTACTTGTTTCATGTATTAGTTTTTCTCCGCCGACAACTTCAAGTTCCTGCGTACTTGTCGGCACGGTCAATGCCCGGGGTCTGTAAGACTCACCATGGCATCTGGCCGCCAAGCACCATAGACGCAAGCAACGCCTTGCCTGGCAAGGTCCGCCAACGCAATGAACTGCATCAACGTTTGTTTGAGGTACTTGTTCGCCTATTAAAAAAACCAGGCAGCACCGTGTTTGAACTTTCCTAATAAACCTCTGCCAACCGAACAACTTAACTCACAATTTATAGGTCTCTCATGAAACCCAATAAAGCACTTCTCGACCAAAAAAAAGCACTGCTGAGCGCCCACCCTATCTTTGCCGAGATTCATTCACTGTCGATACTTCAACGCTTTATGGAAACCCATGTATTTGCGGTATGGGACTTCATGTCACTGACCAAACGCCTGCAACAGGAACTCACATGTGTGCAACTGCCCTGGCTGCCGCCCCAAGATCCTCAAGCAGCGCGCCTGATCAACGAAATCGTCCTTGGCGAGGAATCCGATGACCGGCTCGATCACGGTCACTACAGCCATTTTGAGTTGTACCTGGATGCGATGCGTGAAATCGGCGCCAGCACGGCGGCCGTGGAACGCTTCGTCGCCCTGCAAAAGGAAGGCGTGAGCTACGACGTCGCCCTGCAAAGCGTGGACGTCGACCCGGCCGCATCGAACTTCGTCCGGCACACCTTGCACACCGCGCTGTATGCGCCGGGGCACAGCGTTGCCGCAGCGTTTTTGCATGGCCGTGAAAGCGTCATTCCGCAGATGTTCCAGCGCATTCTCGACGATTGGGGAATAGGCATCGAACAGGCGCCGACCTTTCGTTACTACCTGCAGCGGCATATCGAAGTCGACTCCGAAGACCACGGTCCCGCCGCCGAAACACTCCTGGCACGCTTGGTCGATGGCGATCCGCAACGACAGGAAGACGTCTATGCCGCGGCCATCGCCGCTGTGGAAAGCCGTATCGCACTGTGGGACGGCTTGCGCCTGAGCATGCGTGAATCAGTCGCCGAGGTGAGCGCATGAACGCCGCCGACTACCAATCCTTCGCCGACGCCTGGGAAAACCGCGCGACCATCCGTACACGTCCGCGGCGCATGGTCGAAAACGACGACAAACTGATCTATCCCCTGAGCCGGCAACCGCTGGTGCTGAGCGAAACATTTGTTCGCGAATGCCCGGAACAACGCGACTTCGCACTGGTGCAGACGCTCTACAAGTTCATCAACGACGTGGTGATTTTCGAAACCGAGATCGTCGACAAGACCGCCCGCAGCATCGCCAAGAATCGCTTCGCCGTGCCCTTCCCGTTCGCCTGTCGCTATGACGCCATGACCGTGGTGGTGGATGAGGATTACCACGCGCTGGTGGCGATGGACTTCATGCAGCAGACCGTGGCCATGACTGGCATCACGCCGATCGAACTGCCGTGTGAAATCGAACTGAGCCGGGCGATTCCTGCAGCGTTGGCGCTGGCACCGGAACATCTGCGCAGTGCCGTGGAGCTGATCTGCGTGGCCATTGCGGAAAGCACCGTGACCAACGACGTCGCGGCATTCGCCAAGGACGACACGGTCAAGCAATCGATCAAGGGCCTGATGGCTGACCACTTGCTCGACGAGGGCCGTCACTCGGGGTTCTGGTCACGGCTGGTACGGATCTATTGGCACTCGGCTAACGATGACGACCGCCAACTGATCGCGAAGATTCTGCCGGTATTCATCGCTCACTACCTGACTAACGACATTCAGAAGTCGTTCGATTTCCGGTTGATCGAACACCTGCACATCAGCGATGCCGCCAAGGCCGCACTCAAGAACGAAGTGGCAGGCCTGGCCTTCCCGATCAATCGCCATCACCCGCTGGTCGCCAACATCGTGCGGTTTTTCCGCAGCAGTTCGCTGCTCGATTCACCGTGCGTGCAAGACGCCCTGAGCGACTACCTGATCTAGCCGAGGAGAACATCATGAGACGTCTCGACATTCTGCTCATCGGTCAAAGCCAGGCCTTGAATGAGCTGGCGCTGGAGCTGGAACAACACGGCCATACGCTGACGCGATTGAGCGACAGCCACGCCCTGAACGAACAAACGGTCGGTAACGCCGAGCTGCTGATCGACGACGGCAGCCTGGCCATCCCGGCGCTGAGTCTGCTCGACCTGGGCAAGTGTGCACAACTGAGCGTGCGCCTGGGCCTGGGACCTGAAGACGCCAGCGGTCTGCCACCTATCGACGTGCTGTGCCGCTACATATCGAGCAGCGACCAGCGACTGATCGCCCGCGTCCCCGTCGCCGACGAAGCCTCGGGTAATGGCCAGGTGCTGCGCCTGAGAGTCATCGCTGAATTGGTTGACCGCGTGGCGCTTGAGGTCAGCCGTTTTTCCCGCGATGCCGAGTACTTCACGCAAGCTGCAACGGCCACGCCCGGTCGTCATCAGCGTGAAGAAAGCTTGTTGACGCTGGAGAGTCTGGCCTATGCCCACCGGCTCAACCTCAACGCGCAACCGCAGCTGCTGCAACTCGGGCAAATCCCGATGATCGAGCGGCTCGAACAGAGTTTCAAAACCTTCCGTGAACGCCCGGCGCTGCACATTGCCGGTGAGGTGCTCAGCTATAGGGACTTGCACACCCAAAGCCTGGCAATTCAGCAACGGCTGCTGCCACTGATCGAGCAGTACCGAGCGGTTGAGGGACCGGTGGTCGTGGGCATTTGCCTGCCAAAATCCAGTGCATTGTTTGCCGGCATTCTGGCGATCCTCGGCAGTGGCGCGGTGTACCTGCCACTCGAACCCAGCCACCCGCTGCAACGTCAGCAGTACATCCTGGAGAACGCCGGCGCCGTGCTGTTGTTGCATGATGGCCTGCACCCGCTGAGCAATGAGATGCCGGGGCTCGACATCAGTGGTATCGACGCCCGCGAGGCGAATCCAGGCTTGCCGCTGATGCGCCAGCGCCCCGGCAGCCAGGCGCCGTGTATGGCGCTCTACACATCGGGCACCACCGGTCATCCCAAAGGTGTGTTGCTCAGCCAGAACAATCTCGGGCACTTCACCGCGTGGTATGCCGATTACGTCGGGCTGACGGAACGTAGTCGGGTGTTGCAGTTTTCATCACTGAGTTTCGACTCCTCGTTGATCGATATATTTCCGGCGCTGATCCAGGGCGCCGAGCTGATCGTACCCAACGACGACCAGCGTCGTGACCCGCTGCAATTGGTCGAATTGATCCGCCATCATCAGCTCAGTCACGCGTTTCTGCCGCCAGCGCTGCTGAGCATTCTGCCGTTGGATCAGTTACGCGACCTTGTACATGTGATGACCGGTGGCGACGTCTGCGAACCCCATGTGATCAAACAGCTGACCCAGCAAGGCAAGCTCTACAACCTGTATGGCCCGACCGAAGCCACGGTGCTGATCACCGCCCGACAACTGCAGGTCGGTGACAGCAATCGCAGCCTCGGGGCACCGATTGCCAACAGTCAGGTGCTGATCCTCGACGAGAACTTTCAGCCCGTGGTCGAGCAGACCGTCGGTGAGCTGTACATCGTCGGTCCGGGGGTGTGCCTGGGCTATTTGAACAACCCGCAGCAGACCGCCGAGCGCTACCTGCAATTGCCCTTGCCGGACGGCCAAAGCCTGCGTGCCTATCGCACCGGCGATATGGCGAAGTGGACCGCCGACGGCATCGAGCTCTGTGGGCGACGAGACAATCAGGTGAAGATCCGCGGCTACCGGGTCGAACCGGAAGAAATCGAACGCTGCCTGCGCGACAGCCAGTTGTTCCGCCAGGTGGCCGTAGTGATCGACAGTCATCGACGGATTCTGGCGTTCCTCGCACAGCCCCAGGAAGACCAGCCGGGCGCGGCACGCGAAGCGCTGAAAGCTCACGCCCAGCAGTTCTTGCCGGACTACATGCAGCCCACCGCCTGGACTGAATTGGCGAACATGCCGTTCGCCAGCAACGGTAAAGTCGATCGCCGGACGCTGCTGGCGATGCCGGTCAGTGTCCTCGAAAACCTTCAGCGTCGGTTACCCGAGTCCGCCGACGAGTCGCAACTGCTGGAGCTCTGGGCCGATCTGCTGGAGTTGCCGGCAGGCGACATTTCCACCGACGAAAACTTCTTCAATCTGGGCGGGCACTCGATCCTGTTGTCGCGCATGTTGCTGCAAATACGCGAGCAGTTCGGACGCAGTATCTCGATCAACCGCTTCATCGAAGTCCCGACCATCGCCAGGCTGGCCACGCTGGTCAGAGGTTCTGCCGGCGAAGAAGTGCTCAGCGAAAAGGCCCTGGCCGATGCCTTCCGTGAGCTCGATGTACAGCCCTTGCCGGTCAGCCGAATGGGCGATGTGCACAAGGTCATCGTTACCGGTGCCAATAGCTTTGTCGGCGTGCATATCGTCGAGGCGCTGCTGGCCTGGGGCGCCAGCGAAGTCGCGTGCCTGGTGCGTGACAGTGCCGGGCAAAGCGCTGCGCAGCGCTTTGCCGAGTCCCTGCGTGAAAACCGCCTGGAGCATCTGGACCTGACTCGGGTGCAGGTCTACGCGGCGGACATCACGCAACCGGCACTGGGCCTGACGCCGGAGGTATATGAGCGGCTGAATCGGGAGTTCGGCGCGTTGGTGCACAACGCCGCCAACGTCAACCACGTACTCGATTACGAGTCGTTGGCACGGGATAACGTCGAGCCGATTTTCGAGTGCTTGCGGCTCTGCGAAGGGCGCAGCAAGAAGATCTTCAATTTCGTCTCCACACTGTCGGCCTCCAGCACCATCGACGCCGAGGGGCGAGTGCTCGAACAACCCGCCGCGCAGACTCCGCCGATCTACATCAAGAACGGCTACAACCTGTCCAAATGGGTCGGCGAACGGATCCTCGAGCGTGCTCGCGAGCGCGGGGTGCGGGTCAACCTCTACCGACCAGGCAACATCAGTTTCAACAGCCTCACCGGCGTCTGCCAGCCGCACAAGAACCGTCTGATGCTGATGCTCAAAGGCTCGATCCAGCTCGGCCAGGTGCCGGAGTTCGCACTGAACTTCGACTTGATGCCTGTGGACTTCCTCGCGCGCTTCATCGCCTTTCACGCCAGCCGTTATCAGCCCAAACAGGCGGTGTTCAACCTGCACAACCCTGAACCGCTGAGCTGGGACGCCTACGTCGCTTCGTTCCGCGAGGCCGGCCGCGAGTTTCAAATGGTCAGCGTCGCCGACTGGCAACAGCAACTGGGTCGGGTCGACAGCGATAACGCGTTGTTTGGCGTGCTGGGTTTCTACCTCAACGGCTTCGAGGAGGACATCGGCGACATCTCGATGATCGGCCACGCCAATGCCCAGGCCGGTGTGCAGCAAATGGGCACGCACTACCCGCAAAAGTCTCCGGCGCTGCTGCGTCGCGGCTGCGACTACCTGAAAGAAATCAACTTCATCTGATTCACCACCCGTAGAAATGGAGCAAGACCATGAGCACTCTGCAACCCGATACCCTGATCAAAAACCCGCACGGCTGCCATGTTGTGTCGTCGGTGGAAATACCCGCCGAGGCGTCGCGGGTTTGGGAAGTGGTCGGCAACTTCGCCGGCTTCGACAAGTTCATCCCGGCGCTGTCGCACATCGAGATGACCGGCGAAGGTGTGTCGTCGCTGCGCAAGAAGTTCTTCAAGGACGGCAACCTGGTCGTCGAACAACTCAACTCCCGCGACGACCAGGCGCTGAGCATGACCTGGACTACCGTCTACAACACCTTGGGCGTTGGTCAGTTGTGGGCTGCCATGAGTGTCGAGCCCCTGAGCGCCGGCAAGTCGCGCGCAACCTGGACCATCATCGCAGAACCCGCCCAGGGCGGCGCAGAAGCAATGCCGGGGTTCAAGGACTTCGTGCAGGGGTTTGCCGATGACTCGATGAGCAACGCGCGCAATTTGTTTGCGTAGGGAATTTTCGTCATAAAAAAACGCGATGAGTCAGACCGACTTCATCGCGTTTTTTTGCATCCATGCAACGGTTTAAATCTTGAAGCTATCCACCAGTTGCTTCAGGCGGTTGGCCTGCAGCGACAAGGCATCGCAATCCTTCAATGTTTCGTTGAGGTTGGCCACGCCCTGCTGGTTCAGCAGGTTGATCTGATTGATGTCACCGTTCAGGGTTTCCACCACTGCCGTCTGCTCTTCCGTTGCGGCCGCAACCGACTGGTTCATGCCATCGATTTCGGTGATCCGCTGGGTCACGCTGATCAACCGCGCACCGGCCTGATTCGCCACTTCGACGCTTTCCTCACTGGATACCTGGCTGGCATTCATGGTCGATACCGCTTCACGCGAGCCGACCTGCAATGAGGTGATCATCTTGTGAATCTCCTCTGCCGACTCCTGAGTGCGATGGGCCAGGTTGCGCACTTCGTCCGCCACCACCGCGAAACCACGTCCGGCTTCACCCGCCCGCGCCGCTTCGATGGCCGCGTTGAGAGCCAGCAAGTTGGTCTGTTGCGAGATGCCTTTAATCACATCGAGGATGTGCCCGATGTTGTCGGTGCTGGCGTTCAGGGTTTCAATCTGGGTGCACGACAGGCTGATTTTTTGCGACAACTCGGTCATCGCCAAAATCGTTTGTTCCACCACCTGACGACCGTCGTCAGCCTGCTCACTGGCACCGCTGGCGTGTTGCGAAGCGTCCGCTGCGTTACGGGCGATCTCCTGAGTGGCTGCACCCAGCTGATTGATCGCTGCTGCCACGCTATTGGTCCGTGCGCTTTGCTCATCGGAGCCGATGATCGAAGCATTCGATGATGCCATGACCCGTTGCGACAGGTCATGTACCTGGCGTGTGGCCGACGACACTTCGGAAATCGACGCGTGAATCCGCTCCACGAACTGGTTGAAGGCACCGCCAAGCTCACCGAACTCGTCTTTGCTTTCCACCACCAGACGGCGAGTCAAATCGCCTTCGCCTTGAGCGATGTCCTGCATCGCACGGCCCATGGTGGTCAGTGGACGCATCAGCACTTGAATCAACAGACTCAGCAGCACGGCAATTGCGGTCACCGCGATAAACATCGCAATCAGTGCCGACGTGCGGAATTTGCTCAGTGGCGCATAAGCCTTATCCCTGTCGATCGTCAGGCCGATGAACCACTCAGCATTCGGTAAGCCGGTAACCGGGGTAAAGGACAGGATGCGCGCCTGCTTGTTCAGGAGCACTTCCTGATTCCCCCGCTCGATGCGTACGTTCGAGCCTGGGTAAATGTCCTTGAGGTTCTTCATCACCTGGTCTTTGTCCGGGCTGACGATCACCTGGCCGTCAGCACTGACCAGGAACGCATGACCGATACCGCCGAAGTCCACCGAGTTGATGATCTTCACCAGGGTTTCCAGACTCAGGTCACCACCGACGACGCCGAGCAGTTCACCGTTCTTCTTCACCGGCATGGCAATCGTTACCACCAGCCCGCCAACAGCGGCCATGTAGGGCGGCGTGAGCATGGTTTTGTCGGCAGCTACGGCCTGCTTGTACCAAGGGCGCTGACGTGGATCGTAACCATCGGGCATTTTGGCGTCAGGACGTTGGGTAAACACGCCATTGGACTGACCGACGTAGGTGAACTGGAAATTCGAGGTGAAAGCCGGCTGGTCGACCAACCCGGCAAAGTCCGCGTTGGCACCTTGGTGCGCGACGTTCTGGGCGAGGTTTTCCAGTACCAGGATTCGCCCACTCAGCCAGTTCTGGACGCTGCTGGCCGTCAGATCGCCGGCTTGCTGGACGGAGGAGTCGAGGTTTTGCTGGATGGTATTGCGCTGCAGGTAGTCGTTGTACAAAGTGAACAACGCAAAAGCCAGAACCACTACGCCTGAAGCGGCCAAAAGGATTTTATGGCTGAACTTGAGATTCATTTCATGGGACTTCTTATGCAAGGAGTGGGGATGCGTTCCGGGTGCAACATTCCATGTGACGCCGTAGACCGTTCTAAGGCGGCTCTACTTTGGTGCACGCATGTCTCACCAGTCTTTCGGCACAGACTCGAGAAAACTTAGGCTTTTATGCAAAACGCTCAGCTTTCCTTGCATGAATCCGCCAAACGGCGTGCTAGGGCGCTCAACCTACGTTTTTTGATGACGCTTGATCAAGCGGAGCAGGCGCTCTGCACCAATCACCGCGCAGGAGGGCGAGGCGCATTGGTAAGGTTTAGCGGCCTCTGAAATGACAAAACCCCTGTCTGCTTACGCAGACAGGGGTTTCGGAATTCAATCTTGACGATGACCTACTCTCACATGGGGAAACCCCACACTACCATCGGCGATGCATCGTTTCACTGCTGAGTTCGGGATGGGATCAGGTGGTTCCAATGCTCTATGGTCGTCAAGAAATTCTGTGACCAGCCCGTATGAAGCATACGTGCCAGCAAAATTGGTGACTTCTACTTAAAACAAAACCCCAACTGCTTTCGCAATTGGGGTTTCGGAATTTAATCTTGACGATGACCTACTCTCACATGGGGAAACCCCACACTACCATCGGCGATGCATCGTTTCACTGCTGAGTTCGGGATGGGATCAGGTGGTTCCAATGCTC
>NZ_JBFTMM010000034.1:0-17437 GCF_056396945.1 Pseudomonas sp. 05N432
GAACTGAAGCGTAACCGCTGCCGAAAACTGCGTAACTCTTTGTTTACCAAGGAGTTTTCCGTTTCGACTGCGCCGGAAGTGGGGCGAATTATAGACGTCCAGAATCTGCCGTCAACACTTAATTTAGTTTTTCTATCCTGGCTGGTGAAAGCGGCCGATCAGGCACCGTAATCAGCCTGACCCCACTACGCTTATAGAGACGATCCAAAGAGCACCCCCGCCATGAAGATCTCCCTGAAGCTGGCCGTGTTCAGCATTGCAGCAGTTCTGGCCTATCTCGGGCTCGCCATTCTGGGACTGGGTGGCCTTGCTGCGTTTTTCTCGCATCCGGCCCTGGTGATCATTGCCCTTGCGACGCTGGTGATGATGGGAGTTTCGCTGCTCACCGAAGTCAACTTGAGCTCCGGAGTACGTGAGGACCGGGACAACCGTTGGGTGCTACCGGTATTTGGGGTGATTGGCGTGTTGTCCGCGTTTATTCCGGCCTATACCGACCGAATGGACTTCTGGACCTTCGGTGGCGAAGGCATACGCTGGGTTGGTGCAATTCTATTCATTGCGGGCGGCGCATTGCGGATCTGGCCCGTGTTCGTACTTGGCAAACGCTTCAGCGGCCTGGTCGCCATTCAACCTGGGCATACGCTGGTGACTGACGGTATTTACCGAAGGCTGCGTAATCCGAGTTATCTCGGTTTATTGATTAACGCGCTGGGTTGGGCGCTGGCCTTTCGCTCCAGTGTCGGGATCGTGCTCGTCCTCCTGCTGCTCCCTGCCCTCATTGCTCGCATAAACGCCGAAGAAGACCTGCTGCGCAGTGAGTTTGGTGCCGAGTATGACGCTTACTGTGCGAAGACCTGGCGACTCATCCCCGGGCTCTACTGAGATCAGCGCCCGGTACTTGCACAGCCAACGCTTACTCTACCCCGCCGAAGCACGCGTCATACAGCGCTGATAACGCTCATCGACACGCTTGGCGAACCAGGCCGTAGTGAGCTTTCGAGTGATTTTCGGGCTTTGCAACTGGATACCCGGCAGGATTGCCCTGGGCAGTGGTTTGCCTTCAGCCGTTTCCGCCAGCTCGAACACCTTCTTATATAGCTTGCTGTCTTCAAACTCGAGGCGGTTACCCAACTCCAGCTGATCCCTGATCGTCGTATTGCGCATGTCCAGCCGGTTACCCAGCGTGCGCACCGCCAATTCCGTCGAACCCGGCAAGATCGAGTCGTAGCGAATCAGATCACCATCCAGTGCCAACGTGCTACCCGAGGCGCGATTGAGTGCACTCTGAAACGCGGCATTGCGGCTGGCGTACCAGCCGGCATTGAAATCGGCGAAGCGGTACAACGGTTGGCGGTAACTCACCGGGTAGCCGAGCAAATGTGTAATGCCGAAGTACATGCCGCCACGGCGACTGAATACCTCATGACGAATCGAGCTGTCTACCGGATAGGGATAGCGCTGTGCGTGCTGCTCGGCAAACGCGACACTGACCTGCATCGGGCCTGCGGTATGCACTGGATTGAAGCCACTAAACAGAGTCTTGCCCATCGGCACCCGACCAATGAAGTCATCGAATATCGCACTGAGCTCTTTCTCGCTGCGCACCGCATTCAAGCGCTCGCTGTAACTTTTGCCGTTGGTTGAGCTGACCTGCAAGGCTCCGCGCACCAACAGATCGGGAATGTGTGCCCTGGCAGCACGTCGATCGATTTCATCCCGGGCGATCTTCCCCAGCCCCGGCACTGTCGGGTCTGTTTGAAAGGTCGACTCCTGCTCGGTTACCGCCAGTACCGAACACAGGTTCTGCGTGGTGGGCGGGATCGCTTGTGCCGCAAACGCCGCATAAATGTCAGYGGCCCAACCTTCACGGTCTACGGTGTTGCTCGGCAACAAACGGGCAATCTGCGCTTTCACCTGTACGGGCGTCGGTTGAGCCGCTTGCCGAGCAGCCTGATTCGCGCAGCCGGCCAATAGCAGCAACGTAACTACACTCATGATCAATCGATGGGATCGCATTTTTTACATGGGTCCTTTTAAGCGCCCTGACCGCCGAGGATATCGCTTCTTGAGCCATTGCACCGAGGGAACAAGCACCTCGGTCAATCGGATCTAAACTGGATACACCCCTGTTCAGCGGGACTCTCGATCGAGGGCAACGACATGAACCGCAGCGATGTACTGATCGTTGGCGCCGGTCCCACAGGACTGGTCCTCGCGCTTTGGCTCAGCAAGCTTGGCATCCGCGTGCGCATCCTCGACAAGACCAGCGCACCCGGCACTACGTCTCGCGCCCTGGCGGTTCAGGCACGTACGCTGGAGTTGTACCGCCAGCTCGACCTCAGCCACGCCGTGGTGCAGAACGGCCACAAAGTACCGGCAGTCAATCTGTGGGTCAAAGGCGAACCGGTGGCGCGGTTACCGTTCGAGGACATCGGCAAGGACCTGACCCCTTACTCGTTTCTGGAAATGTTCCCGCAGGACCAGCACGAGCGACTGTTGATCGAACGCCTGGAGCAATTGGGCGTGGTGGTCGAGCGCGACACCGAACTGATCGGTTTCAGCGAACATGGCGGCAGCATTACCGCGCAGCTGCTCCTGCCCGACGGCCAGGAACATACCTGTCAGACCTGCTACCTGGCGGGTTGTGACGGTGCTCGTTCTACCGTGCGCAAGGCACTCGATATCGGCTTTCCCGGCGGCACCTACCAGCAAGTGTTTTATGTCGCCGACGTCGAAGCCTCAGGTCTGGCGCTCAATGGTGAACTGCATGTGGATCTGGATGAAGCCGACTTTCTGGCGGTTTTTCCGCTGGCCGGCGAAGGCCGTGCACGGTTGATCGGAACGGTGCGCGATGAACGCGCGGAGCAGGCCGAAACCCTCAAGTTTGAAGACGTCAGTAGCCGGGCCATCGAGCACCTGAAAGTTCAGGTAAACAAGGTCAACTGGTTTTCGACTTACCGGGTCCATCACCGGGTAGCGGACACCTTCCGCTTCGGGCGCGCGTTTTTGCTCGGTGACGCCGCCCATGTGCACAGCCCCGCCGGCGGCCAGGGTATGAACACCGGTATTGGCGACGCGATCAACCTCGCCTGGAAACTCGCCGCCGTTCTCAATGGAGCAGCCAACGACAAACTGCTCGACAGTTATGAAGTCGAACGCATGGCCTTTGCCCGGCGACTGGTGGCGACCACCGACCGGGTATTCAATTTCGTCTCCGCCGAAGGCGCAATGGCCGACGTGATTCGCACCCGCATTGCACCGTTCCTGCTACCCAAAATGGTCTCATTTGAATTGGCGCGCGAGTATCTGTTTCGTACGGTGTCGCAAATCACCCTGAATTATCGCGGGATGCCTCTGAGCGAAGGCCATGCTGGCCATGTTTTTGGCGGTGATCGCCTGCCCTGGGCACATGACAGCGAGACCGATAACTTCGACAGCCTGACAAGCCTCAACTGGCAGGTTCATGTGTACGGCGACACCAGCGAAGAAATGCTTGCCTGGTGCGCCGAGCATCACCTGGCACTGCACGTTTTCGACTGGCATCCGACCCACGAAGCCGCCGGGCTGGCGCGCAATGGCTTCTATCTATTAAGGCCCGACAGCTACGTGGCCGTCGCCGATCTGTCCGCTGACCCGAAAGTCATCGAGCGTTACTTCCGGGACCACGGGATCAAACCGTTCCTCTGGTAATAACGGCACACCCGGCGGCTTAGATTCCGCTCAACGCCAGGTCCATCGCAAAGTAGGTGAAGATCAGGTCCGCGCCCGCCCGCTTGATCGCCCCCAGGCTCTCGCGCACCACACGGTCCTCATCGATCGCACCGGCGGCGGCGCCGAATTTGATCATCGCGTATTCGCCACTCACCTGATAAGCCGCCAACGGCAAACGCGACGCTTCGCGGATATCACGGATAATGTCCAGATACGCACCGGCCGGCTTGACCATCAACGCATCGGCGCCTTCCTGCTCATCGAGCAACGACTCGCGTACCGCTTCACGGCGGTTCATCGGGTTCATCTGGTAACTTTTACGATCGCCTTTGAGCGCACTGCCGCCGGCTTCACGGAACGGGCCGTAGAGCGACGAGGCAAATTTGGTCGAATAGGCCATGATCGAAGTCTGGCTGAAGCCGGCTTCGTCGAGCGCCCGGCGAATCGCCTGGACCTGCCCGTCCATTGCCGCTGACGGCGCAATCACGTCCGCCCCGGCCCGTGCGGCGGCGACGGCTTGCTTACCGAGGTTGATCAGGGTTTTGTCATTGTCCACCTCGCCCGCGTGAATCACCCCACAGTGACCGCGATCGGTGTACTCGCAAAAACAGGTGTCGGACATCACGATCATCTCTGGCACCGCGTCCTTGCAGATCCGTGCCATACGCGACACCAAACCGCTTTCATTCCACGTGTCGCTGCCGCTGCCATCCAGGTGATGGGAGACCCCGAACGTCATCACCGACTTGATACCCGCCCGCGCATAGCGCTCGATTTCGCCTGCCAGTTTCGACTCTGGAATCCGCCGCACGCCGGGCATGCTGGTAATCGGCACGAAATCGTCGATTTCTTCTTCGACAAAGATCGGCAGCACCAGGTCATTGAGGGTGAACTCGGTTTCCTGGAACAGGCTGCGCAACTGTGGATTGCGACGCAAACGGCGTGGACGGGCTTCGGGGAACTGGCTGGACATGGGGTTTCCTGGCTGGAGGCCAACGGCCTGGACAAGACAAAAGTCATAAAGGAAGGGAGCTTATGCCCCTCTCCCCCGCCGACACAAACGTAAGTTGAGGAACAGTTTATTTCCGATTCGGTAACAGTTTGGCGGCGAGCAACGGTCAAGAAGCTCGCCAGCATTACAGATTCAAGCTGCCGTCGATGCAGGTCACGGCCGAACCGCCGATCCAGACTTCATCGCCGATCCGTTCGACCTGGATTCTCCCGGCGCGGCCCATGGTCAGGCCCTGGCTGACCACGTAAACATCCGGCGCCAACCCCTCGGCCAACAACCATTGGGCAACGCCGGCATTCAAGCTGCCGGTGGCCGGATCTTCGGGCATGCCGTCCCCGGAAATGAACGCGCGCACCTCAAACTGGGCCTCGTCGCCATCACGTTCGGGGTGCCACGGCGCAATGACGCCGACCGCCAGCCCGAGCATCTGCGAATAGTCGGGCTGCAGCGCCAGCACTTGCTCACGCTCAGCGAGCATCACAGCCAACCAGCCAGCACCGTTATCTACCCATTGCGCCCGAATAATCGCGCCGGCTTCCAGCCCGAGCCCAAGGCGCACCCGCTCCACCAGTGCCGCGTCCAGCGGGCCAGACTTGAGCAACGGTGGCGCGAGGAACGCCAGGTCAGTGCCACGGCGGCGGATGCGCACCAGGCCAACGGCACACTCCTGAATGATCTCCTCACCCTTGGGAATACCGCCAGCCTCCAGCCAGGCATGACAACTGCCCAGGGTCGGATGACCGGCGAACGGCAGTTCCTGCAAGGTGGTGAAGATTCGGACTCGATAATCGGCCCGCGAATCGCCGGGCTCCAGCAAGAAGGTGGTTTCGCTGAGGTTGGTCCAGGTCGCAAACGCCGCCATGCGTTCGTCACTCAGCTCATCGGCCCCCAAGACCACGGCCAACGGGTTACCCTTCAGTGCAACACGGCTGAAGACGTCCACCTGTTTGAAGTCGTATCGAGGCATTGCTCTTCCTTAAGCCGGGCTAGATAAACGGAGTCGTGACGCTTGCCGTCACTTGGGAATTTCCAGCCCGCGAATCACTGCCGGCCGAGCCAGGAATCGTTCCAGCACACGCAATACGTTCGGGAAGTTGTTGATCCCGACCAGGTCCCCCGCTTCATAGAAGCCAATCAGGTTGCGCACCCACGGGAACGTCGCGATATCGGCGATGGTGTAACGCTCACCCATGATCCAGTCGCGGCCTTCCAGGCGGCTGTCGAGCACTTTCAGCAAACGCTTGCTCTCGTCGACGTAGCGGTCACGCGGGCGCTTGTCCTCGTAGTCCTTGCCGGCAAATCTATGGAAAAAGCCCAACTGACCAAACATCGGTCCGATGCCCCCCATCTGGAACATCAACCACTGAATTGTCTCGTAACGTGCGGCCGATTCCTGCGCCAGCAGTTGCCCGCTTTTGTCGGCCAGGTAGATCAGAATCGCCCCGGACTCGAACAACGCCAGTGGCTGATCATCCGGCCCATGCGGGTCCAGGATCGCCGGAATCTTGTTGTTGGGGTTCAGCGACAAGAATGCTGGAGAGAACTGATCATTGGTGTCGAAACCCACCCGGTGCGCCTCGTAAGGCAAGCCGGTTTCTTCGAGCATGATCGAGACTTTGACGCCGTTGGGCGTCGGCAAGGAATAGAGCTGTATCCACTCGGGAAACTGCGCAGGCCATTTCTCAGTAATCGGGAATGCAGACAAATCGGTCATGGTGAACATCCAGTGACAGTTGAATGGCGATGATGGGGGTTGGTCGCGGCAGATGCCCGGCCTTCAAGGCGGTTAGATTATAAGCACGACGCTGATGGGGCCAGGTTAATTCAGAAACATTCTGTCGATAACCTTCCGGTCAGCCAGCCCGCTCCGCAGATAAAGTAATGCGTGCCGATTCGAATCGAACCAAAGGGTGCCCGTGGACTCCAAGGCTGCCCTTGCGTTAGACGAATCGCCCTCACGACATGAGAAGCACTTGAAGCCACGAGCTCCCGGTGTGATGTTTTGTCAGCCTTAAACGAATGCGCTGAAGAATAATAACTCAATGAAAAAGCACCTGAACTTCGTTAAAACCCTGAAGCCGCGCACCCTGGTGTTCTGTGCGGCCTTGCTCATGACCTGCGTCCTGTTCCTGGCGCTGGAAGCCAGTGAGAGCCGCGCCCAACCGGCTGACGGCACCCAGACCCTGGTATTCTTGCGCCACGCAGAAAAGCCCGCCGGAGGTCTCGGACAACTGAACTGCCAGGGGCTGAATCGTGCGATCAAGCTGGCAGAGCTGCTGCCAGAGAAATTCGGCAAGGCCAATTATGTGTTCGCCGCCAATCCGACACGCAACGTCGAGGAAGGCGAGTTCGACACCTCCTACAGCTACCTCCGGCCGCTGCTGACCATCAGCCCCACCGCGATCAAACTCGGGCTGCCGGTGAACATCGAATTTTCGGCCAACGACATCAGTGAAATGGCCGATGAACTGCTTCACGCCAAGTACCGCAACTCGATCATCTACACGGCCTGGTCCCACGGGTATCTGCCGGATTTGATCAACAAGGTGGCTGAAGAGGCCACCGGTGAAAAGCGCCCTATTCTTGACGACTGGCCATCCAACGATTTCGACTCGCTGTATGTGCTGACCCTGACCTGGCACAACGGCAAGGTCACCTTGCTCAGCCATCGTTACAAGCAAGAGCTGAACAACGGCCCGCAGACTTGTCCGACATAACAGGTCGGCTTGTGCCCGCCATTATCCGGGCCTCTGGACTAGACTGCACTGGAGTATGATGCCCCACTGTCCTAATTGTCCGGAGCCTCTTATGTCCAACTCCTTAGCGGTCCCCAACCGGGGCCTGGCGCTCTGGTGGAAACCCGCCCTGTTCCTGCTGGTTGCCTGTATCGGCCTCTACTACGTCAAGTGGTCGCCCTACTACCTCAAGGCATTCGTGGCCGCCGACAGCCACAGCATCGGCGCCTCGATCCTCAACGATGAACAAACCTCGCCGCTCACCGCTGCACTGGTGTATGCCAAGGTGTACTTCCTGGCGATCTGGAAAGCGGCCGTACTGGCGGTGATCCTGGGTTCGCTGTTGCAGGTATTGATTCCGCGAGACTGGCTGCTGCGATTGTTCGGCCGTGCCGGGTTTGCTTCGACCTTGCGCGGCGGGTTGTTCGCCCTGCCAGGCATGATGTGCACCTGCTGCGCCGCGCCCGTGGTGTCCGGCATGCGCCGTCAGAACGTCTCGGTGGGGGCGGCACTGGCGTTCTGGATTGCCAACCCGGTACTCAACCCGGCAACGCTAGTGTTCATGGGTTTCGTACTCGGCTGGGGCTTTACCGCACTGCGGCTGGTAGCGGGAATTGTGCTGGTGCTAGGTGTTTCGTTGGTCGCCCAACGCATCTCGCGACCCGATTACATGCCGGAGGCGGCGCTGGAAGCCGTGGCCGAAGCGACCCGCGCAACCGACGCACAACCCTTCCTGAGCCGCTGGGCGCGGACCTTGTGGCAATTGTTCTGGACCACTATTCCGATCTATGTGCTGGCAGTACTGGTTCTGGGCGCTGCCCGGGTCTGGCTGTTCCCGCACGTTGACGGCGCGATGGCCAACAGCTTGCTGTGGCTGATACCGCTGGCCATCGTCGGCACGCTGTTCATGATTCCCACCGCCGCGGAAATCCCCATTGTGCAAACCATGATGACCCTGGGTTTGGGCACCGCACCGGCCGTGGCACTACTCATGACCTTGCCGAGCATCAGCCTGCCGTCGCTGTTGATGCTGCGCAAGGATTTCGATACCCGGGTGCTGGTGACCGTAGCCGTGCTGACCATGCTGGTTGGCGTGATCTGCGGCCTGATCGGCGCGATGGTGCTTTAAACGGGGATTGCAGGCGCTGGTGTTAACCAGCGCTTGCGTCTCGATCTTAACGATTACCGCGCTCACGCAAATACTCGAGCACCGCAGCCTCCTCCCCCACAAACTCGATTCGGTCGCCTTTCTTCTCGCGCTGGAAGGCGTACATCGGGTCGTAATACTCGTTCAACAACCCTTCGATCCAGCCACGGTGCAAGTCCACTGCACCGCTGCGTGCCTGCTCGGCCAACGCGCCCTCCATCAAATCGAACATGCGCTGATGACGCTCGCCACCCAGGCGTTTGCTGATGTTGTTGAGGCTTGCCAGCATACGCTCGGAGAACTGTGCGAACCCCTCGTCGCCATGTACAGCGACGAATTCCGCGCAGAGATTCACCACGTAATCGCGCAGGATCCGCTCGACCCGGTCTTGCAGGCTGTCTTCGAGCCAGACCATCGGAAAACGTTGCATGCCCTGATACAGCGGCAGCGGCAAGGCACAGCTGCCGACCATGCGGCTTTCATCTTCGAGCACGAACTGTTCAATGCCACGGGCACGCTTTTTCAGCACGTCCACCGCCAGGCGGTTCTCGAAGTCGATGTTGCCGGGCTGACCGGTCGCACGCTTGCCGAAGCTGGAACCGCGATGATTGGCATAACCTTCAAGGTCCAGACCATTGCTCAATTGGGTGAGGACATCGGTTTTGCCGGTGCCGGTCATGCCGCCGAGCAACACGAAATCGCACTGTTCGACGGCCTGGTCGACTGTTTCCAACAAGAAAGTCCGCATCGCCTTGTAGCCGCCACCGACCCGAGGGTAGTCGATGCCGGCCTCGTCCTTGAGCCATTGCTGGACAATCTGTGAACGTAAACCGCCGCGAAAGCAATACAGGTAACCGTCGGGATTGGCCCGGGCAAAATCAGTCCAGGCCTGGATACGCGCGGCCTTGATCTCGCCCGAGACCAACTGATGCCCGAGCACAATGGCGGCCTGCTGACCATGCTGTTTGTAGCAGGTGCCGACCCGCTGGCGCTCGTTGTCCGTCATCAGCGGCAAGTTGATCACCCCAGGGAACGAACCCTTGGTGAACTCGACCGGCGCGCGGACATCCATCATCGGCCGGTCGTTGAGGAAGATGTCGCGGTAATCAGTGAAATCGATAAGCATCAAATCACCTCTACCGCGTTGCTCTGTCGCTCAACCAGTTCACCGATCGGCGCCAGGTTCAGG
Organism: Pseudomonas sp. 05N432; assembly: GCF_056396945.1. Lineage (NCBI taxonomy): Bacteria > Pseudomonadati > Pseudomonadota > Gammaproteobacteria > Pseudomonadales > Pseudomonadaceae > Pseudomonas > Pseudomonas sp. 05N432. Next base: position 9,795 of record NZ_JBFTMM010000034.1, read on the forward strand.
CCCAGTTCAGCGGCAACAGCGAGAAACTGCTCGTTGCCCTCGGGCGTCACGGCAACCAGCAAACCACCGCTGGTCTGTGGATCGCACAGCACGCGCTTGTGCAGTTCCTGTATGCGTCCGACCTTGTTGGCGTAGCTGTCAAAATTACGCAGGGTACCGCCCGGCACACAGCCTTGATCGAGGTAGTACTCGACACCCGGCAAACGTGGCACGCGGTCGTAATCAATACGCGCGGTCACGCCGCTGCCATCGGCCATTTCCACCAGATGCCCCAGCAACCCGAAACCAGTGACGTCAGTCATGGCGGTCACGCCGTCGAGTTTGCCGAAACGGCTACCGGGTTTGTTCAGGGTGCACATCCAGTCACGGGCCAGGCCGACATCGCTGGCGCGCAGCTTGCCCTTCTTCTCGGCGGTGGTGAGGATACCGATGCCCAATGGTTTGGTGAGGTACAGCAAGCAACCGGCGGTCGCCGTGTCGTTGCGCTTCATATGGCGCTTTTGCACCAGCCCGGTAACCGCCAGGCCGAAGATCGGCTCCGGCGCATCGATCGAATGCCCACCAGCCAATGGGATACCCGCCTCATCGCAGACCGAACGGCCACCGCGAATCACTTCCCGGGCAATCTCTGGCGCCAGCACGTTGACCGGCCAGCCAAGGATCGCAATCGCCATCAACGGATCACCGCCCATCGCGTAGATATCGCTGATGGCATTGGTGGCGGCAATGCGACCGAAATCGAACGGATCATCGACAATCGRCATAAAGAAGTCAGTGGTCGACACCACGCCACGCTCATCATCGATGGCATACACCGCCGCATCGTCGCGCGATGCATTACCCACCCAGAGCTTAGGGTCGAGATTCTGCGCGCCGCTGCCGGCCAGAATCACCTCCAGCACCTGAGGTGAAATCTTGCAGCCACAACCTGCGCCGTGGCTGTACTGGGTCAGGCGAATCGGCTCGCTCATGGGGGGCACCTCTGGAATTCAAGTTCAACAATTCTAACAGAGCACAGCGTAAGCGCTGACTGAGCCTGCCCCGCTTTCGAGCAGACACGCTCGCCGAGGAGGCAAATTGCTAACCAAAACGTCAGCTAATTCACAAAATTTCCCTTTATTTCAATCGCCTGCTCCAAGTTGGTCCGCAACATGCAAACGTTTGCGTCAGTAACATGAACGCTTGATCAATGCCTGAGCGTTCACGTTCAGCCAACCACTGCACGAACAGGGATTTTCAATGCACACCACTTCCAGACGCACCGCGTCCTGCCCCACTGTTGCTGTTTCGTTGCTACTAAGCGCCGTTACGGGACTACTCAGCTTCGCCGCCGTGGCTCAAGAAAAAACCGTTGATGAGTCAGCCCAAGGCGAGACGCTCAGCGCTGAAGCCAGCCCACCGAAAAAAGGCGCGTACCTGTCGGACTGGTTCAATCAGGACCTGACGCTGATCGGCAGCAAGGACATCAGCTTCGGCCCGCAACCGGCCGACGATGTTTACCTGGAGTACGAGTACTTCGGGCGCAAGGGGCCATTCGAGCTGTATGGCTATATTGACGCCCCGAAGATCCTCGGCATTGGCAACAGCCACGACAAAGGTGCCTGGGATCACGGTTCGCCGTTGTTCATGGAGCACGAGCCACGTATTTCCATCGACTACCTGGCGGGTCGCAGCCTGGCGGTCGGGCCGTTCAAGGAATGGTATGTCGCGTTCGACTGGATCTACGACCACGGCAGCAGCACCGCCAATCGCGCCAACACGCTTTACAGCGGCCTGGGCACCGACATCGACACCCATTCGCGGGTCAACCTGTCGGCCAACTTCTACGGGCGCTATCAGTGGGAGAACTACGGCGCCAGCAATGAATACTCATGGGATGGTTATCGCGCCCAGTTGAAGTACATCGTGCCCATCGACCGCTTCAGCAACGGCGCGTCACTGACTTACATCGGCTTCACCAACTTCGACTTTGGTTCGGATCTGCATAAAGACAATCCGGCACGCACGGCCAACGCCACCGTGGCCACTAACGTATTGCTCTATTCATTCACGCACCTGCGCTTCACCCTGGTCGGGCGTTATTTCCATAACGGTGGTAACTGGGAAGATGGCAGCGAGTTGAACTTCGGTGAAGGCAACTTCCGCGCTCGCTCCGATGGCTGGGGCTACTACGCGGGTGTCGGGTATCAGTTTTGAGTGACAAGCTGCTTCGCTATCAACATTTACCAAGGAGGTTCCATGCACACCGTCACACGCCTTTCTCTGTCCGCCGGTCTGGCCTGCAGCGCCCTGCTCTCTTCCAGTGTCTGGGCGGTAGAAGCCCCGATCACACCGAAAGTCATGCTGATCAGCATGTTCGCCCCGGAAGCGCAAACCTGGATTGATCGCCTGGAGCTCAAGCAGGAGATCCGCGTACCGGGGCTTTCCGCCGAGTACCCGAACATTCGCTGCAATACACAGCAGGTGTGCCTGATGGTCACCGGCATGGGCCAGACCAACGCCGCGGCATCCACGCTGGCATTGGCCCTGTCGCCGAAATTCGACCTGCGCAAAAGCTATTTCCTGATCGCCGGAATTGCCGGCATCAACCCGCACCACGGCACTATCGGCACTGCAGCGTGGGCGCATTATCTGGTGGAGTTCGGCACGCAATGGGAACTGGATTCGCGGGACGCTCCCAAAGAGTGGCCGACCGGTTACATCGGCATCAACACCAAAGGTCCTAACGAAAAACCGCCGCTGGACTACAAGACCGAAGTCTTCGAACTCAACCCGAAGCTGCAAGCCAAAGCCTTCGCCCTGAGCGCAAACGTTGCACTGAGCGAAAGCAAAGAGTCCGCTGCATGGCGGATGAAATATCCCTACGCGCCGGCCAATCAACCGCCGGTGGTCACTCAATGCGACACCCTGGCCGGCAATACCTGGTTTTCCGGAACACGCTTGAGCGAACGTGCCGAAGTCTGGACCCGCTTGCTGACGGACAACCAAGGCGTTTACTGCACGACTCAGCAGGAAGACAACTCGACGTATGAAGCACTGCTGCGCGCCAGCCGTGAAGGCCTGGTGGATATCCAGCGCCTGGCAGTGGTGCGCGCCGGTTCCGACTTCGACCGTCCGTATCCGGGTTACAGCGAAGTCGACAACCTGCTCAAGTACGCCGATCAGGGTGGTTTTGTGCCGGCCCTGGAAAACCTCTACCGCACCGGCAACCCGCTGGTGCAGGAGATTCTGAAGAACTGGTCGGCGTGGGAGAACGGTGTGCCTGAGGCCTGAGGCGACATCAAAAAACCGTCCGAACGAACCCCAAACCTTTGGCTGCGCTTACAAAGGTCGTCGATTACAAAAATTGTGAGCACAGCAGAATAAATGTGGGAGCGGGCTTGCTCGCGAAAGCGGTCTATCAGTCACATTGATGCTGAATGTGCCGCCGTCTTCGCGAGTAAGCCCGCTCCCACACTGATCGGGTCACGGCAACAAAATCACCTTGTCGCCACCGCCCTGATTCACCTCGGCATAACGCTCAAGCCCCTCGGCCAGTGGCGACTCCACCAGCCCTTCCGGCAACGGCAACAACCCGTCATCGAAGAACCGGCCGAACTGTTCAAGCATCGCCGCGCAGGCTTCGACGCCGTACAGCAACGAGTTTATCCCGACCACCGAACCACCCCGGCGATACAGCGCCAGCGCCGGCAACTGCACCAGGCCGTCGACCGGCGCGGCGATAATTGCGATGCGGCCGAAGGTAGCCAGTGCCGCTACCGACGCCGGCAGCCAAAAACCGGTGGTGTCGAAAATCACGTCGGCACCGCCCGTGAAAATCGCATTGACCTGAGCGCCCAGCGCTTCCGGTGTTTCCAGTTGAATCGTGTTAAAGCCCTGGGCCTGCAAGGCCTTGACCTGCTCGGGACGTCGTGCCGCCGCCAACACCTCGGCACCGCGAATTTTTCCCAGCGCCAGCGCTGCACTACCCACCGCGCCACCACCGATCACCAGTAAACGGGTTTGCGCAGTCACCAGGCTGCGTTCCAGCGCATCCCACGCTGTGGTGTAGGGCACGCCAAGGCTCGCAGCCTGGGCAAAGCTCAAATGCGTTGGCTTGAGGGCGACGCCCTTGGCCGGCAGCTTCACGTATTGCGCATGGGAGCCATCGGCGAAGAAACCCAACTCGCGGCCCGTGCCCCAGACTTCCTGACCGATCAGCGCCTGTGGCCCTTCAATCACCACACCGGCAAAGTCACGACCGGGAATCCGTGGCAGCGTGGTGTAGGGAAAACGTCCGAGCACGTTCTTCACGTCGCTGGGATTCAGGCCCGCAGCCTTGATCTGCACCAACACCTCGTTGGCACCCGGAACCGGGGTGGGTACCTCGACGTAACGCAGGGCCGCCAGATCACCGGTTTTATCGAATTGCAGTGCTTTCATGGGAATGTCCATCTGACAAATGAAGAGATTTCAGGAGATCCAGCCAGCGACCAGTTGCCGCCCCATCGGCCACAGCTGTTCACCGGCCAACATGCCCAGCAACCCCACCAACGCAATGGCCGGTGGCGCGGGCGAACGAAAATCCAGCGCGCCGTAGAGCAAGCCAACGCCAAGACCGATGGCCAGTGAAATGAGGTAGTTCATGCTGAGCTCCGTGTAATCGGGGATACACAGAGTCTAGAGAGTGGTCGCCAAAGCGATCGGCCAAGTACTTCAGGATTTCGGCCAAATGCCCTGCTACGGCGCTGAGCTGAAATCACCTTCGCGGGCAAACTGCGAGGGTGGAACACCCAGCTCGCGGCGAAACATGTCGCTGAAGCTGCTCGGCGAATAGCCCAGCTCCCGGGCGATTGTGCTGACCGGCACGCCCTGGATCAGCTCGGCGACTGCAATCGCCAATTGCACCTGACGCCGCCATTCGGCAAAGCCCATGCCCAACCCATCCTTGAACAACCGCGCCAGGGTGCGCACACTGGCGCCGGCATTTTCGGCATGCTGTTCGAAGGGAATATCCAGAGACGGTGCGGCCATGACCGCCTGACAGAGATTGACCAGCCGCCGCTCGGCGTTGTCCGGCATGGGAATCTTCAACAGCGAACGTTTCGCCCGTTTCAGCTCCAGCAAGGCCAGCCCCACCAGCGCCTCGTAGTACTCCGCCGAGCCACTGTCGCCCTGCTCCACCAACCCGAGAATCAACTCGCGCAGCAAGCCGCCGACCTCGATCACCTGAACGCTGCTGTCCAGCGTCGCGGCCAACGCCGGGCGCAGGTAGATATTGCGCATCTGCAGGTCCGAGACCACCCGAATCCCGTGCACCACCCCCGGTGGCAGCCAGACCGCCCGTTGCGGCGGCACGACCAACGCTTCGTCGGGTGTCTCGACCCACATCACTCCGCTCATCGCATACAGCAACTGGCCCCAGACATGTTCGTGCGGCTCGATGTACAGGCCGCGCGGATAGGTGCGCGCCAACGGTTGCACCGGCACATCGGTGTCGCTGAGATCAGGCGGAGCGGCAAGGGCCATGGGCAAGAATCGTGATGTAAGGGAGAAGGCCCCATGGTAACGAGGCGCCACGACTGCCGCCAGTTGACACCTTCGCACAACGTGGAGCGCAAGCGGGCTCCACGTTCAGGCAGAGGTTATCAGCCGTGAGCCCCCTTGGCGCACTTGCAACCCGCCGAGGTGCAGGCTTCGCCGTGTTCATGATGCTTGGCACAACCCTCGCAGCAATAGTGTTTACCGTGGCGGACGATAGAGTGCTCACCCAGTTTGCAATTACAGTTGGGGCAGGCGCAGGTCGTTGCTTTCATCTATCTGACTCCATGCGTGTGGTCGTCCAGAGGCGGCACCAATGCCGCCCCTGAAGCAATGACCGCACAATGAATACCGGTTCCGATGACGTGACAGGCGGCCTTCGCTCATCTCTTAGGGTAGTCGATGCACTCGCGACCATGACCTGCGATTGCGATCTGCGTACCCACGCTCGCCAGCCACATGACCTCACGTCGCCTCTCGCGCCCTGACTCAAGATCGCGCTGGAGTGATCAAGGTTGGCCGTGGGATGATCGCCGCCACTGCGCGATTACCCCGGAGAGTTTGCATGTCGTTGAGTAAAAAAGCCGTTGTCCTGTTGCTGACAGCGGTCACCAGCTTCGCTGCCGTGAGCGTTTACGCCGCCAAGCAACCGGCCGCGAAAACCGCACCCGCACAAAAAATCTCGGCACTGGGCGGAAAATTCGCCTTCGCTCTGCCCCAGGGCTTCATCGCTAACCCACTGTCCGGTGGCGACGCCGCCAAGGGCACTGCTGGTGCAACGGGCACCATGTACACCAATCAGGCGAGCAAAACCGTCCTGATCATTGCTGAAAACACCTTGCCCAATGGCCTGAACGTCAAAGACAACGACACTGTGTTTCTCGACGAATCAGTGTCCGGTTTCGCCACTCAGCAACGCGAAGCCTTGCCTGACTTCAACAAGCAAAGCGAGAAAAGCCTGACCGTCAAAGGCCTGGGCCTGCGCCAGATCGACAGCACCGCCACCCAAGGCGGCGGTCTGACGCTCGACACCAGCCTGCTGGCTGGCTCCGGCACACGCATGATGCTGATCCAGATCATCTCCCGCGCCGACGACAAGGCTGGGCATGCGGCGCTGGTCAAACAGATCCTTGGCGATAAATAAGCCCCCGGCTACTGATTGATCCGCAGCAGCCAGGCGTTCAAATCCTGCATTTCGGCCGCACTGATGGTGTGGCCGACGCCTGGATAGGCATGAAATTCCGGCGTGAGCGCAATGCTCTGCAACAGGCTGTTGGCCTCGCTGCCATCGCTGTAGGGCAGTTTCAGGTCGGCCGTCCCGTGACCGATGAAAATCGCCAACGGCTCAAGCGCCTTGTCGGCCTTGAGCTGCGCTCTCAACACTGGCAAAACCTTGCCGCTCAACGCCGCAATCCCGCGCACCGCCTCGGGATGACGCAAGGCAACTTCATACGACATGATCGCGCCTTGGCTGAACCCCACCAGAAACACCTTGTCGGCCTCGGTGTGATACTTCTTCGCTGCCTGCGCCACGAAGTCACGGATCAACCCCGCGCTAACGTTCAGGTCTTCAGTTTCACCGTCATAGGCGCCTTCACCCTTCTTGCGAAACCACTGATAACTGTCCGCCTCCACCGCCTGCGGCGCCCGCACCGACAGATATGTGTACTGCGTCGGCAACTCATCCTTGATGTTGAACAGGTCCTCTTCGTTACTGCCTGAGCCGTGGAGAAAAATCACCAACGGCTGATTGCGTGAATCAGGGTTGGACTGCTCAAGGTACGGCAACGGCAAATCATCGTTGAGCGCCGCATGGGCAACGGAAGACACCATCAACATCAACACAGCAAGAACACGGAACATGGACCTTCCCTCGAATACGGCAAATTCGCGCCAGAGCCTAACACCACAAGAAGCGCTTTCGAAAACCAACCCACCACTCAGGCCGGCTATCAGGCCGCCGTGCTGTTGCTTTTGATCTTGATCCACCCGCCCCTTTCGGGAGGCCGAGTGGAGGTGTTCATCAGGGGGTGGGCGCGCAGCGCCGTACGGCGCAGCCGGACACATCGAGAGGAGGTCGTCGCGAAGCAGACCGTAGGCGATGCCCCCTGATGGACACCGGA
>NZ_JBFTMM010000035.1:0-17228 GCF_056396945.1 Pseudomonas sp. 05N432
GTGGTGAAGTAGTGCTCTTGGGTGCCGGCAGCCGAGGTGCGGTACCACTTGATTTCGATAGAAGTCAGACGCTCGCCGGAAGTCAGGGCAGCCAGCAGCAGTGGCGAGGACTTGTCGAAAACCTTGGTGATTTTGACTGGCTTGTGAACGCGCTGGCCGGTTGGTTGGCCGGACTGCGGGTCACGCGGGATGATCACTTCGTGGTTGAAACCCTGAACCATGACCTGGTCTTCGTGACCTTCCTGGTAGGTGTTGCCAACCGAATCAGCGGTGAATGCACCGGCGGTGATCAGACCTTGTTTGGTGCCGGTGATGGACATATACGCTGGCGTAGCCATGGATGCTCTCCTTGCTAAAAAGTCGGGACCAGCAAGCACAATTGCCTGCCAGGTGCCGACGGAGATATCAAAAGTCGTGCCAGCCATCATATGGCCATTATTTATCAAGGGCTTCAGCGGACTTGCCCGTGCATCTCTCCGTTTTTTGTGTAGGAAGATTCGCCAAAGTGCGCAAGAAGTTGCGCAGTACTGCGCAACTTCTTGCGCACTCGTCTGTAGGCCACAGACCACCTGGCCTGCAGCGATTTTATAGGTGATTTTTCGAGGTTGAGGTGCGCAACTTTTTGCGCACTCTGAATGAGCCACTCCTGACGCCATGACCGACAGCTGTTCTGGTGCCTCAGCAGCTACTGATGACCCTGGCATGTCCTGGGCAGGACCACACGTGATCCACTGCTGAAGCGACCGGGCGCCTTAATATTTTTTCATCGTGTCATTGCCCATTTCGTCCTTTTTCTCCATGCCCTCGCTCTTCATCGCGCCACCTTTCTCCATGCTGTCTTTCTTCATGGTGGCACTCTTGGTCTTCTCGCCCTTGGTCTTGTAGTGGTGCTTGGTGGTCTTGGCGGCATTACTTTTCATTTCGTCATTTTTCATCGTGTCCTTTTTCATCGTGTCCTTGTCCATCTGATCCTTGGACATGTCATTCGTATTGGCTTGCGCCGCAAACAACGGGGCGGCCACCACCAGGACTACGGCAGCAATCGCCGCAGCAATCAGCTTCTTCATGTCACTACTCCTGTGCAGTTCGCGTTAAGGACAGCGGCAATGCGCCGCGTTTCAGAACAGCCGATTGCTCAGCTGCCACTGAACCAGTTGTAACCCTGATCCTCCCAATATCCACCGGGGTAATCGTTGGTCACGAAAATCTCCACCACATGTTTCGGGTTCTTGAAGCCCAGCTTTGTCGGCATACGCAGGCGCAGGGGGTAACCGTATTCCGGTGGCAATACCTGATCGTCATAGCTCAGGGTCAGCAGCGTTTGCGCGTGCAGGGCCGTCGGCATGTCGATGCTGGTGTAATAGTCATCCGCGCATTTGAGCCCGACATATTTGGCACGGGTGTCGGCGCCCACACGTTGCAGAAAAGTCGAAAAGGTCACGCCACCCCATTTGCCGATGGCGCTCCAGCCCTCCACGCAAATCAGCCGCGTAACCTGAGTCGTGTGCGGCAACTGGTTCAACTCGGCGAGGGTCCAGCTGTGTTTGTCCTGGACCAGACCACCCACCGTGAGTGAGAACTCATCTTCCTCGATGTCCGGAATGCCGTTGCGGTCGTAATAGGCATTGAATGGAAACGGGCGCGTCATCATCGACTCGGGGTAGGTCGGTGCCAATCGGGCCGGATCGAACAGCGCCGCCTGAACCTTGTCATTGAAGCGCGAGACCATTTTCAGCATGGACTCCACCGAGTCGCTGTCATCCAGCCGACAACCTGTCAGCAAGGCAATCCCACCCAGCGTCCAGGCATGCCGAAGAAATTGCCGGCGCGCAGGCAATTCAAGCTCCTGCGCCACCGATCTGATGATGGCGGGATCATCCATCCGGTCTTTTCCAGTCGTTCTGTTCATGAGTTAGCGCCCCCGCAGCATGGCAATCAGGGTGCGTGGCACGAGGGCCACCATCACCAGATGCACCACGGTAAAAGCGACCAGCAACGCCATGCAGACAAAATGCACGATGCGCGCCGAGTCATAACCGCCCATCAGCTCCCTCAGTAACGGAAACTGCACTGACTTCCAGATCACCAGCCCCGACAGCACCAGCACAACGAGATCGAGCACGGCAAACAGGTAGGCGAGCTTTTGCAGGGTGTTGTAGTGCCGCAAGTCCGCATGGGCGAGCTTGCCTCTGAGCGCGGCGAGGAAATCATGCAGGACTTCGCGGGGAGGTATGGGGAAGAACTTGTGGACGATGCGCCCGGAAAAGATATTCAGCAGCAGGTAAACAATGCCGTTGATGAACAGTATCCACATCGCCGCAAAGTGCCACAGCAGTGCACCGGCCAACCAGCCACCCAAGGTGATACCGGCGGGAATCTGAAAGGAAAAAATCGGCGCGGCGTTATAGATGCGCCAGCCGCTCATCACCAGGATGACCACGGCGATGACGTTGATCCAGTGGGTCAGCCGTAGCCAGATCGGGTGAATAGTTTGCGAACTACCCATGATGCCTGCCCTGCCGGCAACGCGCCGGTAAAATCCCCCCGACCACCACGACGTGTGTTGGCTCAATCCCCCATGGTTAACCGGCAACTCAAATGGAGTCGCAAACAGCGCCGATCTGGCGACATATCTACCAAGACTAGCAGCGACTTTTAGAAACTGTTTTACATTATTCGCCCTGGCACTTTGTGCAGATGAGCGAAGCCTGATCCCGCAGGGCCGCTCATCCAGCCGATTTGGCGCGAGCGCCCGCCCGCACCGACGTGTTGAGCGCCACGGCGGCATGGATGAGCGCCGTCAACGCTTTTTCATCAAGCCTGTCGCCTTCGTGGATATCAATGGCACGCCGGGTGTTGCCTTCGAGGCTGGAGTTGAAGAGACCTGAAGGGTCCTCCAGCGAAGCGCCCTTGGCGAAGGTCATCTTCACGACCTGCTTGTACGTCTCACCGATGCAGATGATTCCGCCGTGCGACCATACCGGAACCCCTCTCCACTTCCATTCCTCGACCACGTCAGGAACGGCCTGCTTGATCAGCGCCCGGACCCGAGCAAGCGTCTCACCGCGCCAATCCCCCAGCTCCTTGATCCTCGCCTCTATCAATTGAGAGGCAGAGCCCTCCTGCTCTCCTTCAATTGCGCCGAGCGTTTCCTTCTTCATGATGGTTGTCGTCCTCTTCGTGGTGATTGCCGCTCACGTGCCACTGAGTATTGCGCAAAGTCTCAAGACGGCGAGCCGGCTCCTCACTCCTGCCCTCGCAAAAATCCCTCGCTCTACGCCAAGTCCAGACACCCGCAGAAAAAAACCCAATTGCCCACCTGCCAGGAATCCTGTTTCATGGCTGTCCGGTTCATCATCAAACGAACCATCCGGCGCGCACCGGCCATGATGTTTGCATTCATGCCCGGTCGCCGGAGAAGATGAAAGCAGCACGATCGCTCTGGCACTGACTATCCTGATGCTACTGAGCCTGTCGGGCTCGATAACATCGTTCTCAGGGAATATCGAATGACCGCAAGACAAGTTATCAATGCTTCGGTGAGCCCAAAAGGCAGCCTGGAGACGCTGTCCCAACGCGAAGTTCAGCAACTGAGCGCCGCAGGATCAGGCAGCATCTACTCTCTTTTCCGCCAGTGCGCCCTGGCCATCCTCAATACCGGCGCCCATGTCGACAACGCCAAGACCATTCTGGAAGCCTATCGGGACTTCGAGATTCGCATTCATCAACAAGATCGCGGTGTCCGCCTGGAGCTGCTCAACGCGCCCGCAGACGCCTTCGTCGATGGCGAAATGATCGCCAGCACCCGCGAGATGCTGTTCAGCGCCCTGCGCGACATCGTTTATACCGAGAACGAACTGGACAGCCAGCGCATCGACCTGAGCTCGTCCCAAGGCATCAGCGACTACGTCTTCCACCTGCTGCGCAACGCCCGCACCCTACGTGCCGGCGTGGAGCCTAAAATCGTCGTGTGCTGGGGCGGTCACTCGATCAGCAGCGAGGAATATCAATACACCAAGAAAGTCGGCCACGAACTCGGCCTGCGCAGTCTGGATGTGTGCACCGGCTGCGGGCCCGGGGTGATGAAAGGCCCGATGAAGGGCGCGACCATTTCCCATGCCAAACAACGGATCACCCACGGCCGCTACCTGGGGCTGACGGAGCCCGGGATTATTGCGGCTGAAGCGCCGAACCCGATTGTCAATGAACTGGTGATCCTGCCGGACATTGAAAAGCGCCTGGAAGCCTTCGTCCGCGTCGGCCACGGCATCATCATTTTCCCGGGCGGCGCCGGTACCGCCGAAGAGTTCCTCTACCTGCTCGGGATCCTGATGCACCCGGACAACCGCGACCTGCCCTTCCCGGTGATCCTGACCGGGCCGAAAAGCGCGGAGCCGTACTTGCAGCAACTGCACGCCTTCGTTGGCGCGACACTGGGCAAAGACGCGCAGAGTCACTACGAGATCATCATCGACGACCCGGCCCAGGTGGCCCGGCAAATGACTAAAGGGCTCAAGGACGTCAAGCAGTTCCGTCGCGAGCGCAACGATGCGTTCCATTTCAACTGGCTGCTGAAGATCGACGAAGGCTTCCAGCGCCCGTTCGATCCAACCCACGAAAACATGGCCAGCCTGCAACTGCGCCACGACCTGCCACCGCACGAACTGGCGGCAAACCTGCGCCGGGCGTTTTCCGGCATCGTTGCCGGTAACGTCAAGGACAAGGGCATCCGCCTGATCGAGAAATACGGTCCTTACAAGATCCACGGCGACGCGGCGGTCATGCAACCGCTGGACAAACTGCTGAAAGCGTTTGTCGCGCAACACCGCATGAAACTGCCGGGTGGCGCAGAGTATGTGCCCTGCTATCAGGTCATCAGCTAAAAACACCCGCGCGTCGACAGGCTCGGAACCATTCGGTTCCGGGCCTTTCTTCCCGCCTCGCGACGCGCGTCCCCCCAACACAACCTGAGAGATTTCCAGTGCAGAGCACCCGTTTGACCCTGATCTGTCACGCCCGGACAGCAGCCCAGAAACTGGCGCGCTTTGCCGAGGATGAGTCAGTGGAAATGGATTGGCAGAACGCAAAAGGTTCATTGGCCAAGCGTTTCAAACGAGCGCCACGCCTGCTCAGCGCACCGGAAGCCCGGGCCCGAGAGACCGCCGCGCTGTTTGGCGCGGACATGGAAATTGTTCCGGCCCTGCGCGATTGTGATTTAGGTCGCTGGAAGGGGCTGCGGATCGATGACCTGCAACGAGACGAACCCGAACTGCTGCACGCCTGGTTGAGCGACAGCACCCATGCTGCGCATGGCGGTGAATCAGTGGCCCAACTGTGCGAGCGGATCGCTACGTGGCTGGAGACCCTGGTCAGCCAACCGGGGCACATCCTTGCGGTCACTCACCCGTTCGTGATTCGGGCCGCGCTGATGCACGTGATGCAATGCCCGCCCGCGCAGTTCAACACGATTGACGTCGAACCGCTGGCCGCCGTCGAACTACGCTACAACGGCTGCTGGCGACTGCGCCTGACGCCAGCCTGAACCCGTGACGTCAAAGGTTCTGCCAGCCGGCAACCTTCTGCGCACTGATGCTGATCCCGCCACACACGATAATCACCACATCATGGGCACCGGCAATCGCCGGGTGATCCAGATACGCGACGGCCAGCGAGACACCGCACGCCGGTTCCACCAGTTGACGCAGGTCATCGGCATAACGGACGACGCCCATGATGGCTTCGGCATCCGTCAGCACGACACACGTGTGCGGGAAGTGCTGGATGTGCTCAACCGGCCATTGCGCAACTTGCAGCGCCCCGAGTGAGCTGGCAACGGTGTTGATTTCGGAGAGTTTGACCGGATGCCCGGCCTTGACCGCAGCGTCGAATGACGCTGCGCCCTCGGTTTCGCAGGCGATGATCCGGCAATCCAGCCGGGCGTGTCGCTCCAGGCCGGTGAGGATCCCGGCCAGCAAACCACCCCCGCCCACCGACGCCACGATCGTGTCGACCTGAGGGCAGTCCTGCAGAATTTCATCGATCATCGTGCTGTGCCCTTCCCACAGCGTCGGGTGGTCGAACGCCGGCACGTATTCGGTATCAGGCGCATTGGCGAGTTCCAGCGCCAACTGGTTGGCCTCGTCCCACACCTGACCGTGCACGATCACCTGTGCCCCGGTTTTGGCGATTCGCGCCCGGGTGCTTTCCGGGGTGGTGTGCGGAACGATGATGCTCGCTTGCAGCCCCAGCGCCGCGGCGGCCACTGCCGTCGCATAGCCGGCATTGCCGCCGGACGGACAGACCACTTTCTTCATGCCCTGCTCGGCCGCGCGGGTGCAAAGCAGGCCCATGCCACGCAGCTTGAATGAACCGCTGGGTTGCAGGTTTTCCAGCTTGAGCCAGATGCGCCGGCTGGGCGTCGAGAGCCCCGGATGGAGTATCAAGGGTGTTCTGATATGCAGCATCGCGGGCATCCTGATCAAAAAACGGATAAATGGAAAGCGGGTACCGGTGCTGGCAAAGGCACATTCGACGAATGCCCCCAGGACCGGGCTACACCGCTGAGTTTAGACGTCGGCGCCTTCCTGGCTCGGCCAGCGTTATCAACCCTCGTGGCCGGACGGCTCGGCCCTTTTGCCCACGATTCCGAATTCAACCGGCGCCTTGATGTAAAACAGAGCAATGTCTTCGGCCTCGAGCCGCTCGAACAGGCGAGTGCACTCTTCTTCGGTAATCGCCAGGCGGATCTCGGCGGGCTGATCGCCCATCTCGAAAAAATGCGCGGAATGCAGTTTCCCGGAATGCCCGAAGCCTTCGATACCGGTTGCCAGAGTGGCCCCGTGCAGACCCATTTCCTTTGCCAGATCAATGAGCCAGTCACCGAGCATTTTTCCGTGATGACGGCGGTTTTGCTGAGTAAAGAAAATCACCAGAAAACCTTGCATGACGGATCTCCTCTTCAATGACCTCGATGACCCAACATAAACCTGCCTTGCCGAATAGTGTAGTGCCCGGGATTTGTTGCTGAGGCGGTAAAGAAGATCAGCGGTCATACGCCCCGTTCAGCAGGCTGCTATGCCTTCTCATGGGAGCTGTCGATCAAGTCAGCCGAGGGAGGCGCTGAAAAACAGATGCGTGGCCAGGGTCGCGGCACCCACCTTGTGCGCGCAGAGAAAAACCGGTGCCAGCCCCTGACAGGAGGTGGCAGATGCTCTACATCGTCAGTTGGTCAATCACTCCGGAACGTCGTAATAGCGCAATCGAACGTTTTCTCAAGACAGGCGGAGCCCCACCCGCAGGCGTCAAGATGCTGGGACGCTGGCATGCCGTAGGACGCATGACCGGTTTTGGTGTTGCAGAAGCCAGTGATGTCACACTGATACAGAAATGGGTGCTCGAATGGAGCGACCTGCTGGCCATGGAGATTCACCCTGCGTTGACGGATGAACAGGCCGCGCCGCTGCTGGCGGCGGCGCTTGGCAAGTAATAACCGGCGCCTGCAATGACGCAGATCCAGTGTGGGAGCGAGCCTGCTCGCGATGACGGTTTTACATTCGGCATCAATGTCGACTGTCACACCGCTATCGCGAGCAGGCTCGCTCCCACATTAGATCTTTGTTGTTTCGAACCGAGCGGGTTTACTTCGCGCCGTAGATGTCGAAGTCGAAGTACTTTTTGTTGATCTTCGCGTACGTGCCGTTGGCGAGAATGGTCGCCAGGGCTTTGTTCAGGTCTTCGCGCAGCTCAACGTCACTCTTGCGCACGCCGATGCCGTCACCGACGCCGAAGAAGTCCGGGTTGTCCAGGGTGCCGCCGGCAAACTGGTAGTCCTTGCCCACCGGTTTATTCAGAAACCCGTAGCTGGCCTGAATCGAGCCCTGCAACGACGCATCGAGGCGCCCAACCACCAGGTCAGCGTAGACCTGGTCCTGATTCTGATAAGAAAGAATCTCTACCCCCTGCTTGCCCCAGACGGCTTTCGCAAAAGCCTCCTGAGTCGAGCCCTGCTCCACGCCGATGCGTTTGCCTTTGAGCGACTCGACGGTCGGCTGCAGGTCCGATCCGCGCTTGATCACCAAGCGTGCCGGCGCGTTGGAGACCTTGTCGCTAAACGCAATCTGCTCCTGACGCTTGGGGGTGACGGTCATCGATGACGCGATAGCGTCGAACTTGCGCGCCAGCAGCCCCGGAATCATCCCGTCCCAGCTGCTTTCAACCCAGACGCATTTAGCGTGCAACTCTGCACACAGCGCATCGGCGATGTCGACGCCAAAGCCGGTCAGCGTGCCATCCTGGTTTTTGTATTCCAGCGGTGGGTACGTCGGGTCAATCCCCAACCTCAACACTTTGCCGGACCAGTCGGCCGCACCGGCCAGGCCGGATGCCGTCAAGAAAACCAGTGAAACCGCCGCGATCATCTTATTCATTGTTATTGTCCTCCAGGGGTTCGCCGAGTCGGGTTACCGACCGTTTTTTGTATAACCGTGATGTTAAAAAAGAGTGCGCCTCAACGCAGAAAACCCTCGGCCAACTTCACCCAATAGCTCGCGCCGATTGGCAGGCAGGCATCATTGAAGTCGTAACCGGGATTGTGCAGCAAACAGCTGCCCTCGCCCTGGCCATTGCCGATCACCAGATAGCTGCCGGGGCATTTTTCCAGGATGAACGCGAAATCCTCGCTGGCGGTGAAGGGCCGCAGGTCTTCGATCAGTTGCCCTTCGCCCAACCACTCCCGTGCGACCTGACGGGCGAACGCGGTTTGCTCCGGATCGTTGATCAGCACCGGATGGCAACGGTAATAATCGATCTCGGCCCGCGCGCCGAAACTCGCCGCCTGGCCGTTGACCAGATCGGTAATCCTGCGTTCGAGCAACTGGCGAACCTCAGGCGTCAAGGCGCGTACGCTCAGGATCATTTCGGCGGACGCGGGAATCACATTTGAAACGTTCCCGGCATGAATCGAACCGACCGTGATGATCGCCGTTTCCTGCGGATTGACGTTGCGCGAAACAATGCTCTGCAGGGCGATCACGATCGACGCGCAGACCACCACCGGATCGACTGCCTTATGCGGCACCGCGCCATGGCCACCGGTGCCGATGATGTTGATCGTGACGGTATCGGCAGAGGCCATGAACGGCCCGCTGTAAAACCCCAACTGCCCGGCGGGATAGCCCGGGATGTTGTGCATGGCGAAAATCGCATCACACGGGAAGCGTTCGAACAGCCCGTCCTCGAGCATCTTCTGCGCACCGCCCAACCCTTCTTCGGCCGGCTGGAACACCAGGTTCAGCGTGCCGTTGAATTCCCGCGTCTGCGCCAGGTATTTAGCCGCCGCGAGCAAGGTTGCCGTATGACCGTCGTGGCCGCAGGCATGCATCACGCCGTCGATCCGGCTGGCATACGGCAACCCGGTGGCTTCCTGAATCGGCAGCGCATCCATGTCTGCGCGCAGCCCGAGGGAGCGGCCCTCGCCATTTTTCAAGGTCCCGACCACACCGGTCTGGCCCACGCCGGTGCTGACGTCATACCCCCACTGCGTCAAACACTGCGCCACCAGCTCACTGGTGCTGAACTCTTCAAAGCCAAGCTCGGGATGCGCGTGAATGCGCTGACGCAGGGTGATCATTTCATCCTGCAGCGCCGCGATTCCTGGCAGGATATGACCAGCATTCATGGGTGTGCTCCTCGATAAGAATATTCAGCTGCCGGCGATTCAACGTGGGCGCTGTCGGGTCGATCTTAGGGAATGGGCCGTAGGCTGGGGAGGCGCAGTTTGGTTATGATGACAACCATTAGTTGTCACCACGGTGAGCAGATGAAACTGCATCAATTACAAGCCCTGATTGCCAGCGCCGAGACCGGCAGCATCCGCGCCGCCGCGCGTTCGCTGGACATCTCCCAGGCCGCGGTGACCAAAGCCCTGCGCGAGCTGGAAACCGAACAACAGTTGCCGCTGTTCGTCAGAACTCCCAGCGGCCTGAACTTCACCGAATTCGGCAAGGTGCTACTGACGCACGCACGGCTGGTGCTCAAGCAACTGGAACATGCGCAGACCGAACTCGATCACCTGCGCGGCAAGGCCCAGGGGCGCCTCTGCGTCGGGGTCACGCCCTGGGTCGCGTTAACCTTCCTGCCCGAAGTGGTCCTGGCTTTTCGGGCACGCATGCCGGACATTCATCTGGAGTTGTTCGAAAGCCTGATGGCGGTGGCCCAGCCGCTGCTGCGCGACGGCAGCATGGATTTCGCCATCGGCCAGCTTCACCCGGCACAAGCGACTGCGGAATTTGCCTGCGAAACCCTGCTCGAATACCAGACCTCGGTGCTGGTTCGCCAAGGTCATCCGCGACAGAACGCCCGGTCGATTCACGAGCTGCTGGACCAGGACTGGACCCTCAACTACGCGCCAGACGGCCACGATGCGCTGATGCAGGAGCTGTTCTGGAGGCACAACGCGCAGATCGACGAAAAGCGCATCGTGCGCGCCCATTCACTGGCGATCCTGCAAATGATGCTGGAACGGGCCGACATGTGCACCTGGGGGCCGACCATCCTCAGCACCGCCTCGCCCTTCCTCGGCCGATTGGTGTCCGTGAACCTGAGCGAGCAGTTCGAACCGCGGCAGCTGAGCATCGTCACTCGCCGCAACGGCTCGTTGAGCAATCCGGCGCTGTGTTTTACCGATTGCCTGCTACAGGTGATTCGACGCCACGCGCGTTCGGCGAAGAAGGAAGATCGGCAGCTGTTTGATACGCTGCGATTGCTGGTTTGAGGTGACGCAGCACGGCGTCATTCAACCGCCATACGCTCCAGGCTGTTGCTCAAATGCAGCAACATGGCCGCTCTGGCCGCGTCGGGGTCTTGCCGGCGAATCGCATTGAAGATCGCTTCGTGCTCCAGACTGGCGGATTGACCCAGCTTCATCAGGTCAGTGTCACCCCGCTCCTGCGCGTTGATCCGCGTGCGCGGTATGACCGAGTTACCGAGGTGATAGATGATGTCGGTGAAGTACGTATTCCCGGTAGCTTCGGCAATCAACCGGTGAAAACGCATGTCGGGCTCAACGCTGCTGTCGTTATTGGCCAACGAGTTCTGATAGTCGTCCAGCGCCTGGCGCATCCGGACGAGCTGATCTTCGGTTCGACGCTTCGCGGCCAGGGCTGCGGCTTGCGTCTCCAGCCCCAGGCGAAGTTCAAGAATCCCCCGCACGCTGATGGCGGTGTCGCTGCTCAGGCGAAAACCCTGATGCGCGTCACGCTCCAGGGCAAACGTTCCCACGCCATGCCGGGTTTCAACCAGACCGGACGCCTGCAACTTGGAAATGGCCTCGCGAACCACGGTGCGACTGACGCCGTGCTCCCGAACGATCGTGGATTCGGAAGGCAGTTTTTCACCCGGTGCGATCTGCCCAAGCAGGATGCGTTGAGTCAGCTCGGCGACAATGTCGTGCGCCAGGCCAGGCGCACGCTTGCGGCCTGAACCGCTGGATTCGTTTTGCATGTGGTCCGACCCGTTCAAATGAGGCTTCAGAATACTACTACCGTCGATCAATGGACTGCCCTTGCCTCAATGTCGGCCAATCAAGCGATGTCAGGTTCGGCACATTCCTGTAGCAGCTGGCGAAGCCGGCGTTCGGCCGCGCAGCGGTCGTAAAATCAGACACCGCGTTTTTTCAGGTTAACCGTGGAGGCAGGATTTACGACTGCTTCGCCCGAACGCGGACCGAGCCGAACGCCGGCTTCGCCAGMTGCTACAGGGGAGGTATTCGCCCTGGTGCTGATTTTGCGCTTCAACATGTCAGACAACATAGCTGTTTCAGACGTTTTATTCGACTGCCTCGTTTGCATGACGAGCGAAATGCTCATCTTTAAAACTGAAACGTCGAGTAAAAATAGAGCCTTAACCGCCTAAAACACGTCATTTACATCCATTTAAATCTTACAAACCAAGTTTTTATAGCCATTTTGTCGCAAGGCTCGTATTGCGACTCAAAAATCTCACTTGTATGATGACTGGCAACTTAAGTCGCAAAACAACGCTGCAGCACCACACCCGCATAACAATAATCAGTGGGAGTCATGAACCGTGAGCAACTCAAGCGCCGCACCTGCCGTCTCGCCGGACAATCCTGTCCTGGCGCGCGCCATTTCGAAAGTGAAGAGCCATGTGCTCCCGCTCTTCGTCATCATGTTCATCGTCAATTACATCGATCGCGTCAACATCGGCTTCGTCCGCACCCACATGGAACACGACCTGGGCATCGGTGCCGCGGCTTACGGGCTCGGTGCCGGTCTGTTCTTCATTGGTTATGCGCTGTTCGAAGTGCCCTCCAACATGCTGCTGCAAAAAGTCGGGGCGCGCATCTGGCTGACCCGGATCATGTTCACCTGGGGCATTACCGCCACACTGATGGCCTTCATCCAGAACGAAACCCACTTCTACATCTTGCGATTTCTGCTGGGTGTGGCCGAAGCCGGCTTCTTCCCGGGCGTCATCTACTACTTCACTCGCTGGTTGCCCGGCGTCGAGCGCGGTAAAGCCATCGCGATCTTCCTCAGCGGCTCGGCATTCGCCTCGCTGATCTCAGGCCCGCTATCCGGCGTGCTGCTGCAAATCAACGGCCTGGGCATGCATGGCTGGCAGTGGATGTACATCATCGAAGGCATGGCGTCGGTGTTCCTGTGCTTCTTTGTCTGGTTCTGGCTGGACTCCAAACCGCATGACGCCAAGTGGCTGAGCCATGAAGAGCAGGATGCTCTGGTGGGCGAAATCGACCGCGAACAACGTGAGCGCGACGCCGCCCACACGGTCAAGCCGACCTTGGGCAAGCTGCTCAAGGACCGTCAGATCATGCTGTTTTGCGCGCTGTACTTCTGCATTCAACTGACGATCTACGCCGCCACGTTCTGGCTGCCCAGCATCATCAAGAAGATGGGCGACCTCAGCGACATTCAGGTGGGTTTCTACAACTCGATTCCCTGGCTGATTTCGATTGTCGCCATGTATGCCTTCGCCGCACTGTCGGGCAAGTTCAAGTTCCAGCAGGCCTGGGTTGCCGCTGCGCTATTGATCGCCGCTGCGGGCATGTTCCTGTCCACCACGGGCGGACCGATCTTCGCGTTTATCGCCATCTGCTTTGCGGCGATCGGTTTCAAGTCAGCCTCATCGCTGTTCTGGCCGATTCCCCAGGGCTACCTCGATGCCCGAATCGCTGCCGCAGTCATCGCCTTGATCAACTCCATCGGCAACCTCGGCGGCTTCGTCGCCCCCACCACCTTCGGCTTTCTGGAACAAACCACCGGCTCCATTCAGGGCGGGCTATATGGCCTGGCGGGTACCTCGATCATTGCCGCGCTGCTGGTGTTTTTCGCCAAGACCAAACCCACGGTAACGGACACCACCAACACGGACATTCACCACCCCGTGCTCGGTAAATCGCACTGATCGGCGCTTGGCTCGAACTGACAAGACAGGAATTGAACATGAACACTGAACACCTGCACCACACCGGCAAAGCCCCGTTGATCACCAGCCTCCAGGTCATCCCGGTTGCCGGCCATGACAGCATGCTGATGAACCTCAGCGGCGCCCACGGCCCGTTCTTCACCCGCAACATCGTCATTCTCAAGGACAGCGCCGGCAATATCGGCGTCGGTGAAGTCCCCGGTGGCGAGCGCATTCGTGAAACGCTGGAGGACGCCCGCAGCCTGGTGGTCGGGCAACCGATCGGCAACTACCAAGGCATCCTCAACGCCATGCGCAGTGCGTTCGCTGCCCGCGATTCGGCCGGCCGTGGCCTGCAAACCTTTGACTTGCGCATCACCATCCATGCGGTGACCGCCATGGAGGCGGCCCTGCTGGACTTGCTCGGTCAGTTCCTCGAAGTCCCGGTGGCGGCCTTGCTCGGTGAAGGCCAGCAACGCGATGCGGTGAAGATGCTCGGCTATCTGTTCTACATTGGCGACCGTCACCAGACCGATCTGGCGTACCGCAGCGAACCCAATGCCGATGACTGGTTCCGCTTGCGCCACGAACAGGCGATGACGCCTGAAGCCATCGTGCGCCTGGCCGAGGCCGCCAAGGCCAAATACGGCTTCAACGACTTCAAGCTCAAAGGCGGTGTGCTGCGCGGCGATGAAGAAATTGAAGCTGTTACTGCTTTGGCCGAGCGCTTCCCGGATGCGCGCATCACCCTCGACCCGAATGGCGCATGGTCGCTTAAAGAAGCCATCCGTTTGTGCCGCGATCAGCATCACGTTCTCGCTTACGCCGAAGACCCATGCGGCGCAGAAAACGGTTACTCGGGCCGTGAAGTCATGGCTGAATTCCGCCGCGCCACAGGTTTGAAAACCGCGACCAACATGATCGCCACCGACTGGCGCGAAATGGGCCATGCCATCCAGCTGCAGTCAGTGGACATTCCATTGGCCGATCCGCACTTCTGGACCATGCAAGGCTCGGTGCGCGTGGCGCAGATGTGTCATGAGTGGGGGCTGACCTGGGGTTCTCACTCCAACAACCACTTCGACATTTCACTGGCGATGTTCACCCAGGTTGCGGCGGCTGCACCGGGCGATATCACCGCAATCGACACCCATTGGATCTGGCAGGACGGGCAACGCCTGACCAAGGAGCCGCTGCAAATCGTCGACGGTCATATCAAGGTTCCAGCCCGGCCCGGCCTGGGCGTCGACATCGACATGGATGCGGTCGCCAAGGCTCACGAACTCTACAAAGGCATGGGGCTCGGCGCCCGCGACGACAGCGTGGCGATGCAGTTCATGATTCCGGGCTGGACCTTCGATAACAAGAAACCCTGCCTGGTGCGCTGAGTTTCGGCGGCTACAAGCAAGGTGTTCTCCAACCACCACACGCACTAAGCCGCCACTTCGCGGCCCTGCGATTGACCCACACCCGACCGCACGCCGGCTCGAAGCGCATGACGCAGCTTCAGGGCCGGCTGCTCAACGTAGTAGTACGAAACGCCGCTCAACAGGAACGACAGGGTCAGCACTGCTGCAACGATGTGCCCATCGTAGGCGACTGGCCAAAAGGCACGCAGGAAGTACATCACCACAAAGTGATTCAGGAACACGCCGTAGCTGATGTTCCCGAGGAACTCGTCAACCCGGTGAAACTTGAGCTTTGTCAGCAAGTACACGGCAGGCACGCCCAACGCTATGCCGGCGGTCACCTCCGCATTGAATGGCCGGCGCTCTATCAATCCCGCCATGATGGCCGCGAATATCAAAGCCGCCGCCAGGGCGGTGCCGACAGCGATCGTTAGCCCCTTCGCCTGTGGTTTGTACAGGTAGCTGCCACACAGGAACATGAACAGGACGCCCGGCAATAGCCGATAGCCGTACAGGTCGGTGTTGATGTAGCCAAGGCATGCAGCCATGAAAACGGCAACAGACAGGACAAACGCAACACCCCGAGCCTTGTAGATGATCAGGAAAGGGATCACCAGGTAAAAACACATCTCAAGCCCTAGCGACCAGGCCGGCGGCAAGATCTCCGATCCGGCGGCCCCGAACATGTAAAAGCCAAGGGGGACGATAGGTAGACTCACGGCGATGTTCCTGAGCGTCAACTCAGCAGCTTGAGGCGTGCCGGGCAGGAGGAAATAGATCACCGCGCAGGAGGCAAAGAAGTAGAACAGGAACTGGGGGTAGAGCCTCAAGGCCCTGTCCATGTAGAACAGGCCGATTTTCTCCGGTGCCTTGTAGTTGCGCTCGATCAGCGAGGTCATCACGAAACCGCTGATAATCAGGAAGGAAATCACGGCAACCACGCCGGGATTTAGCCCCGCAATCGTCTTGCCCATATGAGAAACAGCCACCAGAACGGCCAACAGCAGACGATAAACTCCCACTCAAACCCCTAAACGTCCTTGTAGTTATGGCGCGTAAGCTACGATGCTTTTCGCTCGGAGAACAGGCTTTTTTCGCCGCCCCAGAACTTCCCCCCGCCTCCCTGCACATCGTGATCAGAAACAACCCTGTCAAAAAATTTATCCCGCCGAGAACAGGCCGAAAGATTGACCTCTCCAGGATGAGCGCACGCCTGAAGTTCAGGCAGCATTCGAGGCTAAATAACCTATGACGCGCCCACTTTCGACCCCGGCCAACTACAGCATCGTGTTGGTCAACTACAAATCGCTTGAACTGACCAGAACCTGCCTGCAACTGCTGCGCGAGCATGTGCAAGCAGCTGGCGTGCCAGTGTTTGTGGTGGACAACTATTCGAACGATGCGAGCAGCGAATACCTGCGCACGCTCGACTGGATCAACCTGATCGAACGCAAAAGCAACGGCCCTGAAGCCGGGAGTTTTGCTCATGGCCGGGCCCTGGATCTTGCCCTGGAGCTGGTTGAAACCGAGTACCTGTTTTTATTGCACACCGACACGTTCATTTACGACCCGGCGGTGTTCAGCCTGATGCTCAGCCAGTGCACTGGCCCGCAAGAAGTGGCGGCGGTCGGCTGCCTGGAACAGCTGAACCGAGGTGTAGCCCGAACGGCCTGGCGCCTGACATCGCGGTTTTTCAAGCACTACACCCGGCGCAGCTTGCTGGCCCTGGGGTTGAATGCTCGGGCACCGAAACCGTTCAGGGAAGTTCACTTGAAAAGCTTCTGCACCCTGTGGAACGTGCGCCTGGTTAAACAACACGGCCTGCGCTTTCAAATGGATGGGCGCAATCCCGGTTACGAACTGCAAGATCGAATGGCCGCGCTGAACTACAAGATCGGCTTTATTTCGCCACGCACGATATTCCGTTATCTGGACCATATTCAGAGCGGGACGGTGTCAGCGATGGGCGGTTACGCGAATAGCCACCGCAGGGCAAAGGTGTACAACCAATTGACCGGACAGCGAGCATTCAAGGCTGATGCATTGCAGACAAACGGCTATGTGGGATCGTTCAAGCAAGCGCGGTCTCCCGCTGTTGTTTGATGCCAGCTTCCAAAAGATCGTCCGAACGCGCCCCGAGCCTTCGGCAGCTCCTACGGATATCAACCGCCCACAATGAAGTGGCTCGCCTTCACCACTCAACAGGCCGAGCGTTAGCTCGCCTGCCGCTGTTGATCTTGATCCACCCGCCCCTTTCGGGAGGCCGAGTGGAGGTGTTCATCAGGGGGTGGGCGCGCAGCGCCGTACGGCGCAGCCGGACACATCGAGAGGAGGTCGTCGCGAAGCAGACCGTAGGCGATGCCCCCTGATGGACAC
>NZ_JBFTMM010000036.1:0-15601 GCF_056396945.1 Pseudomonas sp. 05N432
TGGGAGCGAGCCTGCTCGCGATAGCGGCCTGACAATCAACAGAGATGTTGAATGTGGAGGCCTCATCGCGAGCAGGCTCGCTCCCACAGGGGTATTGCGTTTGTTAGTGGAACAGGACAGCTGTCTTCTGCAACGTCACCCAAACACCCCACGCCAGCGGAATGCCCACCACCAGCCATGCAGCAACGGCCAATGGCACGCTACCCGAGGAGGCTTTCCACTCCAGCACGGTCGTGCTGTTCGCGCCCTTGTCGTGACCCAGCGCCTGTTCGGCGGCCAGCTCGGCATCGGTCATGAAGTATTTATCCGCCACCGGGCGCACCAGCAGGTTGCAGAGGAAACCCAGCACCAGCAGGCCCGCGAGGATGTACAGGGTAATGTCATACGCAGCCGCGCGTTCGACGCCGATGCTCAACTGGTACTCACGCAGGTAGTTCACCAACACCGGGCCGAGCACGCCGGCAGCGGCCCAGGCAGTCAGCAGACGACCGTGGATCGCACCGACCATTTGCGTACCGAACAGATCTGCCAGGTACGCCGGAACCGTCGCAAAACCACCGCCGTACATCGACAGAATGATGCAGAACGCCGCCACAAACAGCGCGATGTTGCCCAGATGGCCGAGGTTCGGGATCAACGCATACAGGGCAAAACCCAGGGCGAAGAACACGAAGTAGGTATTTTTACGCCCCAGGTAATCGGAGAACGACGCCCAGAAGAACCGTCCACCGATGTTGAACAGACTCAGCAAACCGGTGAAACCGGCAGCGATTGCAGCGATCGACGCCAATTGCGAAGCGTCCAGCTGACCGAAGGTCAGGTCGTTACCGAGCAATTTACCGGCGAATACTTCCTGCAACAGCGGCGAAGCCATGCCGAGGATACCGATACCCGCCGACACGTTCAGGCACAGCACCAGCCACACCAGACGGAACTGCGGGGTTTTCCACGCAACGTTAACGTGCACGTGACGGTGAGTGATCATCGCGTTCGCGGCTTTTTTCGCCGGTGCGGTCCAGCCCTCAGGCTTCCAGCCGGTCGGCGGAACGCGGTACGACAGCGCACCGCCGATCATGAACACAAAGTAGATCGCAGCCATCACCAGGAAGCTCTGCCACACGCCGACGCCAGCCGGCGAAGCGAAATGGCCCATCAGCGCAGCCGCCAGCGGAGCACCGACCATCGCACCGCCACCGAAGCCCATGATCGCCATGCCGGTCGCCATGCCGCGCTTGTCCGGGAACCACTTGATCAACGTCGAGACCGGCGAGATGTAGCCCAGCCCCAGGCCAATCCCGCCGATGACGCCGGAGCCGATCCACATCAGCCAGATCTGGTGGGTATACACCCCCAACGCGGAAATCAGCAGACCGCCGCACCAGCACAATGCCGAAACAACACCGGCCTTGCGTGGCCCGGCATGCTCCAGCCAGCCACCCCAGATCGCTGCCGAGCAGCCGAGGAAGATGAAGAACAGGGTGTAGATCCAGCCGAGCATCGAGATCGGCCAATCACACTGGGACGAAAAAATCTGTGCGATGAAGCTCATGTCGGGTGCGCAAGCCACCGGCGCAGTCACGCCGAGGGCTTTGGACAGCGGCAGCCAGAACACCGAAAAACCGTAGGCCATGCCGATGCACAGGTGGATGGCCAGCGCGGCCGGTGGAACCAGCCAACGGTTGAAACCGGGCCTGGCGATGATCCGCTCCTTGGACAGGAACGCTGACTGGGCGGGAATAATCCCCGCCTCGGTACTCGTGCTCATTTGTGTTTCCCCCAATTATTAGTATGGTTCGCCAGACACTCTTCACTCTCGGCCTTGTTGCACGCAGGCATGACCGTTTTATCGAGTAGAGCTCCGTTCGGGCGCGACGACCGGTCGCAGAAGGACCGACGAACGGACAAAGATTACCATTTGCCCGTGACAGAAAAACCAAACTGATATCACCTTTTATGTGACATCTGTTCCGATCACACGCTAAAAAACCGTTTCACCCATTGACGGGTAATGCCCGGACAACCTTTTCACAGGAAACCCTATGCCCATCGTTGTCGAATCGCTGAACGAACCCAGCTATCAGGATCAGCAGGATCTGCAGAAGATCTACCACGACGCACCGCACTGGCTGCTGGCTCCGTTCAACGATCAGGCGCAACTGATTGAACACAGCCTGCGCGACGGCTCGCTGATCGCCGGACGCTTCAATGACCGACTGCTTGGTGCGGCGCGTCTGCACCGGCAGCAGGACATCTGGCAGCTATCCCATTTGTGCGTGCGAAAAATCACCCGTCGCCGTGGCGTGGCTGAACGCCTGGTTAGCGAAGCGCAAAAAATGGCCGAGCTCGCGGGGGCCAAATTGCACTTGCAGGCCCCGGCCGGGCACCTCGAAGCCCAGGCACTGGCCGCCAAGCTCAAATTGCCGCTGGACCAGCTCTAGAGTGATCACTGACCAGTCGTCGGTTTCGGGGCGCTATACTCCCTGGCTAAATTCGACATTGACTCATTACAAGGACTCGCCCATGAAAGCGTTCGGCAAAATCCTGGGTTTGGTACTTCTCGGGTTGTTGCTGATCATTGTGGCGCTGGGCTTTGCCCTGACCCACTTCTTCGATCCCAACGACTACAAAGACGAGATCCGCCAAATTGCCCGCGACAAGGCCCACATCGAGCTGACGCTCAATGGCGATATCGGCTGGAGCCTGTTCCCCTGGCTCGGCCTTGAACTGCACGAAGCCGGCGTCGCGACCCTGGCCAACCCGACCCAGCCGTTTGCCGACCTGCAAATGCTTGGTCTGTCCGTACGGGTGCTGCCGTTGCTGCGCCGCGAAGTGCAGATGAGCGATGTCCGCGTCGAGGGCCTGAACCTGCGCCTCAACCGTGACAAGAATGGCCACGGTAACTGGGAAGACATCGGCAAGGTTCCGCCTGTCGCCGCCAAGGTTGATGCGTCGGTTACAGGCAGCACCAGCGAGCCGGTCGCCGAAATACCCGCCACTGCGGAAAAACCGGCCCAACCGATTCGTCTCGACATCGACAGCCTGACCGTGAACAACGCGCGGGTTGAATACAACGACGAGCAAACCGGTAAGCAATTCAGCGCCGAAAGCATCCAGCTGAGCACCGGCCCGGTGCATGACGCGACCAACATTCAGGTCAAGCTGACAGCATTCCTGGCCAGCAACCAGCCGGACGTGCGGGTGCGCACCGAACTCAGCGGCGAGCTGCGTTTCGAGCGTGCCCTCCAGCGTTACCAGTTCGACGATATGAAACTGGCAGGCGAAATCTCCGGCGAACCGCTGCAAGGCAAGATCGTGACCTATGCCGCTCAAGGCCAACTGCTGTTGGATAAAGCAGCGAACGTCGCCGAATGGACCGGCATCAAGATCTCTGCCAACCAGTTGCGCGCGCTCGGCGAACTGAAAGTCAACAACCTGGACAAAACCCCGCAAATCAGCGGCGGTGTGTCGATTGCGCAATTCGACCTGGCAAAATTTGTCGACAGCATTGGCCAGAAACTCCCGGCCATGGCCGAGGGCAGCCTGAGCAAAGTCGAACTGGTCAGCCGTCTGGCGGGTACCCCGAGCAGCGTGGTGCTGGACGATCTCAACCTGAAAGTCGACGACAGCAGCTTCAGCGGGCGTATCGCTGTCGAGGATTTCGCCAAGCAATCACTGCGCGTGCAACTCAAGGGCGACACCTTCAACGCTGATCGCTACCTGCCGCCAAAATCCGCCGAAGCCAACAGCGCAGCAGTGGCTCGTCAGTCGGAAGTCAGCAGCACCGAGACCAACGCACTGGCCGGCGCTGGCAGCACACCACTGCCGAACGCCCCCACCAAAGACGCCTGGAGCAGCGACAAACTGATTCCGTCGGAACGCCTGAGCAAGCTTGATCTGGATGCAGACCTGACCTTCGGCCAACTGACCCTCGACAAGCTGTCGATCCAGAATGCCGCGCTGAAAGCCAATGGCCAGGGCGGCCTGCTGACCCTGGAAAACCTGCGCGGCGATCTCTACAACGGCAACTTCGCCGCCAAGGGCACGCTGGATGTACGCCAACCCGTGCCGTTGCTGAGCATGCAAACGCAGATCAGCAAAGTCCCGGTGGAGAACATTCTCGAAAGCCAAGGGAAAAAACCGCCAGTCAAAGGCCTGGTCACGCTCAACAGCAACCTGACCGCCAGCGGCAACAGCCAGAAAGCACTGATCGACAGCCTCAACGGCACCGCCAGTTTTGTGCTCAATAACGGCGTGCTGCTCAACGCCAACCTTGAGCAACAGCTGTGCAAAGGCATCGCCACCCTGAACCACAAAACCCTCAGTGGCGAACCGCATGGCAAGGACACCCCCTTTCAGGAACTCAAGGGCAACCTGACGTTACGCAATGGCGTGGCCAGCAATCCGGACCTGAAAGTCCGCATCCCGGGCATGACCGTCAACGGCAACGGTGACGTCGACCTGCGTGTGCTGGGCATGGATTACCGCATCGGCATCATCGTCGAAGGCGACAAGAGTGACATGCCGGACCCGGCCTGCCAGGTCAACGAGCGTTACGCTGGCATCGAGTGGCCATTGCGCTGCCGAGGACCACTGGAGCTCGGTGCCAAGGCCTGCCGCCTGGACAACGAGCGCCTCGGCCAGGTCGCGGGCAAGTTGGCGGGCGACAAGCTCGGCGAAAAAATCGATGAGAAACTCGGCGACAAAGTCAGTCCAGAACTGAAAAACGCCCTCAAGGGGTTGTTCAAGCGATGAAAGCCGAGCAGTTCTCAACCGCGGTGCTGGACTGGTACGACCGCCATGGCCGTCACGACCTGCCCTGGCAACAGGGCATCACCCCGTATCGGGTGTGGGTCTCCGAAATCATGCTGCAGCAAACTCAAGTCAGCACCGTGCTGAACTACTTCGACCGGTTCATGGCGTCGTTGCCAACGGTCGAAGCCCTGGCCGCCGCGCCGGAAGATGAAGTGCTGCACCTGTGGACCGGACTGGGTTACTACACCCGCGCCCGCAACCTGCAAAAAACCGCGAAGATCGTCGTTGCCGAGTACGGCGGCGAGTTTCCCCGGGATGTCGAAAAACTCACTGACTTGCCGGGCATCGGCCTGTCCACTGCGGGCGCCATCGCCAGCCTGAGCATGGGCCTGCGCGCGCCGATTCTCGACGGCAACGTCAAACGGGTGCTTGCGCGCTTTACCGCGCAAGAGGGCTACCCCGGCGAACCAAAGGTTGCCAAACAGCTGTGGGCCAACGCTGAGCGCTTTACACCTTATGATCGAGTCAACGCCTACACCCAGGCGATGATGGACCTGGGCGCGACGCTCTGCACCCGCAGCAAGCCAAGTTGCCTGCTGTGTCCACTGGAAAAGGGCTGCGAAGCGCACATGCTCGGCCTGGAGACCCGCTACCCGATTCCCAAACCGCGCAAAACGGTGCCACAGAAGCGCACGCTGATGCCGATGCTCGCCAACCGCGACGGCGCCATTCTGCTTTACCGCCGCCCTTCCACGGGCTTGTGGGGCGGTTTGTGGAGCCTGCCGGAACTCGACGATCTCGGTGATCTGGAACATCTGGCACTGCAACACTCGCTGGAACTGGGCAAGCACGTTGAACTGCCGAGCCTGGTGCACACCTTCAGCCATTTCCAACTGGCTATCGAACCCTGGCTGGTCCAGGTCCAGGAGGCCGGCCATCACGTGGCCGAGGCCGACTGGCTCTGGTATAACCTCGCCACCCCGCCGCGCCTGGGCCTTGCCGCTCCGGTGAAAAAACTGCTGAAGCGCGCGGCCGATGTATTGAACGCAGGAGAGTCGTCATGACCCGCACCATCATGTGCCGCAAGTACAAAGAACAATTACCAGGCCTGGAGCGCGCTCCGTTCCCGGGCGCCAAAGGTCAGGACATTTTTGACCACGTCTCGGCCAAGGCCTGGGCCGACTGGCAAAAACACCAGACCCTGCTGATCAACGAAAAACGCCTGAACATGATGAACGCCGAAGACCGCAAATATCTTCAGGGCGAGATGGACAAGTACTTCTCCGGCGAGGAATACGCCAAGGCCGAAGGCTACGTTCCACCTGCCGAGTAATCCCGTGAAAATGGGGGTTGGATCGTAAGCGACGGTAATAATTAAATATTTTTTGAAAACTTGCTTGACGACCCCCTGAAAAACCCGTTTAATGCGCCCCGTTGCCCAGATAGCTCAGTCGGTAGAGCAGGGGATTGAAAATCCCCGTGTCGGCGGTTCGATTCCGTCTCTGGGCACCACCTTTCGTTTTCAGGTGATGCCAAGCACACCTGAAAACACACAAGAAGCCCGCCTAGTGCGGGCTTTTTGCTTTCTACGGTTCCCAACCCTTCCCTTGTAAGCCCAAACATATGTGAGTAGATTCGTGAGTAGATCCAGTTCGGTCTAGAAATCTACTCACACCAGCGCGGCAAAACGCCCGGCTGGTGCGGCCTGCAAGGAGGCAGCGTGCCACTCTCAGATACCACCATCCGTACCGCCAAGCCGAAGGACAAGCTTTACCGGCTGACCGACGCCAACGGTTTATGCCTTGAAGTAACCCCGACCGGCTCCAAGCTATGGCGCTATCGGTACCGCTTCAACGGCAGCGCGAAGATGCTGGCGATCGGTGCATACCCTGCCATCACCCTGCTAAAAGCCCGCCAGCTTCGCGATGGGGCGCGCCAGCTACTGATTGAGGGCACAGACCCCGGCGAGCAAAAGAAAGCAGCCAAACAGGCGCAGAGGGTCGAGGGGCTGACTTTCGAGACGCTGGCACGTGAGTGGTTCGCTTACAACGCCCCTCGCTGGGCAGAGAGCACTACCTACAAAGCCAAGCTGTATCTGGAGAATGATCTGATTCCGGGTATCGGCGCCCGCCCGGTGAAAGCGATCACCCGGCCCGATCTGGTGGAGTTGGTGCGCAAAGTGGAAGCCAGGGGCACGCTGAATGCCGCCGGCAAGATCCGCCAATGGCTACACCAGATATTTCGGTATGGGCTGGCCAAGGGCGTCGTAGAGGTCAATCCGGCCACCGATCTGAACGTGGTAGCTGCGCCAACAAAAGCCGCTCGCCATCACCCGCACATCACCTTTAACGAATTGCCCGAGCTTCTGGGCAAATGCGAAGCTGCGAACATCCATACCCTGACCCGGCACGCTATCCGTCTGCTCGCGTTGACAGCCGTTCGCCCTGGCGAACTTCGCCAAGCCCCTTGGACAGAGTTCGACCTAGAGGGCGCTGCCTGGACGATTCCAGCCGAACGCATGAAAGCCCGCCGGCCTCATATCGTCCCCCTGCCCCGCCAGGCCGTTGCCATCCTGCGCCAACTCCAAGAGGTCACTGGGCGCTATGCATTGGTTTTTGCTGGCGCCAATCCCGATCGCCCTATGAGCGAGAACACGGTGAACAAAGCACTGCGAGTGATGGGCTACGAAGGTCGGCAGACAGGCCATGGCTTCCGCCACCTGCTGAGTACCGAACTGAACGGGCGCGGGTACAACAAGGACTGGATCGAGCGCCAGCTTGCCCACGGTGACAGTGACGAGATCCGTGGCACCTATAACCATGCGGCCTATGTCGAGCAACGCCGGGGAATGATGCAGGAATGGGCTGACTCCATTGACGCGCTATGTGCTGGTGCGAAGGTAGTTTCTATTCGGAGTGCCGTATGAGTACAAAACCCACAAAGATCGAACGTGAGTTCATGGAGCCTTTGGATCGCCTGATTGAAGAGTTTGCAGAGGCACAGAGCCAAAGCGATCCATTAAATTTCCAACAACTGAAAAGACTGATGGAGCTTTCCCTCGAAAATAAAATTAGCGAAGAGAATGTCAAAGACTGCCTCGACAATGCCTTCGCGACATTTGAAAAGCTAATGATGATCCTTCCTGAAATTACACCCCGTTTGACAGAAGGGGTTTCTGGACTTGTGTTTGCTGTACTGAACAACAAAATCGCAACAGCCTGTGAAATAGCAGAGACCGAGCGCAGCCGAGCCACACCAAAGAAGAAGTCAATGGCTAAAGAAAGGGCTTGGGTCATTGCAAAGGATCTGTGGATCGCCGATATCGACAAGAAGATTCGAGTTTCTGAAATGGCTGACAAAGTATACAAAGCACTGCTTGAAGAAGGCTTTCACGATGCTTTACCAGGAAAATCTGAGCAATTGGTGAAATGGCTCAAAGAGAAAGAAGTGCCAGAACACGCAAGCCTGCCTGGTAGATAAATACCCCTATCGTCACGGTTAACCTGTTTCTCATCAGGGAAAACCAATTTGTCGTGACTGTAGAGGATTTTTAAAAAAAGGGCTTCCGTCGAATATTCAGCCATCGTAACCAACACCGCCCCAGGAGGCGCAGTCGATGGCAACTCAAGCCCACCCTATTCGCAAATCTGAACAACCGACTACCACAGGGGATCATCCCCGTCGCTTTATCAAGCTTGGCGAGGTCAAGGCTCTGACCACGCTCTCTACATCTGAGATTTACCGTCGCATTGCAGCAGGGCGCTTCCCTAAACAGGTGATGCTTGGGCCAAAGTCTGCAGTCTGGATTGAGGCCGAGGTAATTGCCTGGTGCGACTCGTTGGTCGCTTTGCGAGTAGAGGCGGCCTAGATGACCGACCAAAAAAATGGCCAACCTAATAAGGCCAGCCACGAAAATACTCACGTAGAGAATACCAGCAACGACGCCCAACTAGCGCGGCTTGTTCCGCGCCTACGCCAGGGGCCTGCCGACACCTTCGCAATCATGCGCGACCTGAACATCTGCCGTCCTGGTGCGCGGATCTGCGATCTTAGGAACGCCGGTTACAAGATCATTACCAACCGCATCACGATGACGGACGAGTGGGGCCGCATCCACCGTGGTGTTGCTGTCTACACACTGATCTCCGAGCCCGGTGCGAAGGTGGCGGCATGACAGCCCGCATAATTCCCTTCGACTACGAGGGCCAGGCCGTGCGTTTCAATGCCGACGGCTGGATCAATGCAACTGAAGCCGCTGCGCAGTTCGGCAAAGAGCCCGCACAATGGCTCAGGTTGCCCGATGCAATCCGCTATCTGGAAGGTCTGCAGCGTACATATGGGGAAATCACATATGTAAAAACCAGCCGCGCAAGGAAGGACCGCGGCGGCGGTACCTGGCTCCACCCCAAGCTAGCGGTGAAGTTCGCCCGCTGGCTCTCTGTGGACTTTGAGATCTGGTGTGACGAGCAGGTAGATGCCCTGCTGCGCGGCGAGTCGAAGCCATGGGCCAGCGCCCGGCGTGAGGCTGCCATAGGCTACCGCGCCGTGTGTGATGCGCTGGCGCTCAACTGCGAGGCTCAAGGCAAGACGCCTCAGCGACACCACTTCATCAACGAAGCTCGACTCATCAACGAGGTGATTACCGGGGCGTTCGTCGGACGCAACCGCGACCAGTTGAACGCTGGTGAGCTGGAGCTAGTCACCCTGGCCGAGCTGCGCGACACGGCACTGATTGGCTCGGGCATGGCCTACGCCGAGCGTAAAGCTAACCTGCTGTGCTACGTCCATGGGCTACAGAGCAAACACCGGCGGAGGATTGCCGCATGACGCCCACTCAATCATTCCCAACTGTTGCCAAGCTCGCCCATCGGAGTTATCGTCCGCCCGTCGCTGCAAATTCAGCGACCGGGTTTTGCAGCCCGAATATCGTTAGGCGCATAAGCGCCACCGTCTCGAAAGTTGGCGCTTTTTTCATGCCTGCAACTTCGTTTTATGGTGGCTGTGCGTGGGGCGCTTTCGAGCGCGCCGGGCTCCTAACGTCCCGGTCTGCAAACCTGCGCACAGCCGCCACCCAATTCTGTTTTGCAGCAGGTAGTGGCGGCTCCTCAACGTTAGGAGCTGTACCAATGAAACACGCCCTCAATCCGTCCGCTCTTCGCGCATTTGCTCACCGCCGCATGGCTTTGAGCGCCCTCCGCGCAAACTCGTCCCTCTCCGTTCGCCTCACTCGCTACAACGCCCACATGACCATCGTTCGCACCCTGGAAGCTCAAGGCGGTGCGCAATGACCCAGAGCACCGCCAACATCGCCGACGACGCACTTGACCTGCTGCGCGCTACCCAGGAACGCATCAATCACATGCGAGTGCTGTTCAACTCCATCATCAAGGACATGAAGCACGGCACGTCGCACGACATCGAGGAGCTGGCGAACCTCGGCGGCTTTCTCGGCTACGACTGGGCGAACTACGTCGATTCTGAGGTGGAGAAGATGCAAGAGGTTCTGGACGCCGCGGAGGTGGCCAAATGAGCGCGCAAATCAAAATCCGTGACGACCTGAGCTTCACGACGCGTGATTCCGAAGGGCGATTGATCAACTGGCCGCGGAACAATCCCGGTGTAGCGGCTGACTGGCAGAAGGGTGTCGACTTCTTCGAAGGTGAAGTGCGCGACCTGGCGGCGCACGATGAAACTGAAGCGTTCTACGCCATCCAGTTCGCACTTGTCGGGATGGGTGGCCGCTACACCTGTCTTGAAATTGGCTTCATTGATCGCGTGGCCCGGGCGGCGGTAATTGGGCTTCGTGTTATTCGCGGCGGCGCAACACGGTTCGAACCGACCGACTCCGAAGAGATTTAAACCATGAAAATTCAAAACGGCGCACTAGCGTCGACGGGATCGGCTTGCCCGAAGAAAGCCAAAGAGCTGTTTTACGTCAGTCACCCGAAGGTGCCAAAGGCATTGCTGGGGCCATTCCTGACCGAGGTCGACGCGGAGTGCGGGCGCGTAGTTATGCGTAGTGCTGATGCCCAGGTGACGACCTGCCTGGTCGACTCAATCGACGAGCTGACCTATTGGCATGCGGTGAACAACGGCCGGGTTTGTCGAGCCTTCGCTGGGAGCGCCAGCCATGGGTAACGTGATTCCTTTCGAGCTGGGCGCCATCACCGTGCGCGACGACGTGCCGCCGCATATGGACGACTACGGCCGGATTTTGTTGATCGGCGCATTCAGCGATCTGGTGCAACTGCGTGACAGCGCGGCGAACGAGCACAGCCGCAAGCAAGCCGACGCAATCGTTAAACAGATCGGCCGCGTGCTGGCGCGATACGAACCGGAGGGCGCCGCATGAGGGGCACTCCAAAGCTAACCATCGTCGGTGATGATCCGCTTCATAGCCTCGTACTCCCCAGGCTGGATGGAGTGAGGCGGTCCGCAACGGATAACTACATGGCCAAATGTCCTGCGCACCAGGACAAGTCACCATCGTTAAGCGTGGCGTCCGGCATTGACGGTCGCGTGCTGATTCATTGCTTCGGCGGCTGCGCTACCTCTGATGTTCTCGCCGCAATCGGCCTTGAGCTCAAGGACTTGTTTGCCGGGAATCTGAGCGACACGGCACGACTCGACTACCAGCGAAAGTCCCTGGAGAGCGCCCGCAATCAGGCAAGGCTGATCCAGACTATTGCCGCCGCTCAGCTAGACCGTGGGGAAGCGCTCAGCGCCATTGATCTGGACCAGTTACAAACTGCCGTAGGACGAGAGCGAGAGATCAATGATCAGCTCGCAGAACTCGACGTAGACGGGACAGTGAGAGTTGCTCCCGACAGGCCATGCTGGGCCGTGTACGAGCATTGGGTGACCAACGAGAAAGGTCGCAAGCTGCGCCCGGGCGTCTACTGGCACGGCTTCAAACGCACGGCCGCCGACCAGGACGACGCTGAGGGCGATACCGGTGACCGTCCCATCACTGATGAGTGGATCGCCAGCCCCGTCACGGTCGTGGCCCGCACCACCAACAGCGACAATGGGAGCGAGGGGCGTCTGCTGCGCCTGGTCACCGAGGGTGGCATTAAGGAATGGATCATCGCCATGGAGGTGTTCGGCGGCAGCGGCGAGGACGCCCGGCGTGCCTTGTTCGGCATGGGCGTCATTATCGCCCTGAAGAAACGCGGCACCTTCATGGAGTACCTGCTTGACCAACACCCTGCCGAGGTGTTCGCCACCACCAGCCGACCGGGTTGGCATGAGTCGGGGGCGTTCGTGCTGCCCGGGCGGACGATTGGCAGCGACAAAGTGCGGTACCAGGCCAGCAACAAGGCTCAGGTTCTTTTCAGCCGCCGCGGCGAGCTGGCGCTATGGCAGACGGAAGTGGCCGCGAAGTGCGCCGGCAACCCGGTGCTGACCCTGGCGATCGGCTGCTCGCTGGCCGGCCCGTTGTTGAGTCTGGTCGGCGTGCTGGGGGGTGGTGTTCACCTGGTGGGCGACAGCTCGAGCGGCAAGTCCTTGGCACAACTGATCGGCTCGTCGGTGTGGGGTGACCCGGGCGTATTCGCCGCCAGTTGGGACATGACCAAGGGCGGCCTGGAGATCGAGGCGTCGAGCCGTAACGACACCATCTTGCCGTTGGACGAGATCAAACGCGCCGACCCGAAGCGCGTACAGGAAATGGCCTACTCGCTCGCCAACGGCCAGGGCAAAGGCACCATGACCCGTGAGCGTGAAGGTCGCGCCAAATTGAGCTGGCGCCTGCTGACGCTCTCCAGTGGCGAGCGCTCGCTCTCCGAACACGCCGCGATATCCGGCAATGCCGCTCACGCTGGCGCCGAGTTGCGCATGGTCGACGTGAACGCCGGCACCCGCACGCATCGGGCCTTTGACGAATTGCACGGGCTTGAGGGCGCGGACTTCCACCGGCAGCTCACCGTGGCCGTCGGCGCCCACCATGGCCACCTCGGGCCAGCGTTCGTCGAGAAGCTGCTCGCCAGTGACGACCGTACTGGACTGCTCGAAGACTTCGCCGGCGTGCGCGCCAGCTTTGTGGAGGACAACGCTCAGGCCGGGCGCGTGGCCGATCGGTTCGCCGTCATCGCGCTGGCGGGCGAGATGGCCATCGCCTACGGCCTGCTGCCATGGAAACCGGGCACCGCCCTCGCCGACTGCCGCTTGCTCTATGGCGAATGGCTCAGTCGGGTAGGCAGCGGGAATGCTGAAGACCGACAGATCCTCGCCGGCATTCTCGACTTCATCGATCGCCATGGCAGTAGCCGCTTTTCCGATGTCGATGACGTGACGCCTGACACCAAGGTATTCAACCGCGCCGGCTATTGGGAGCTGACGGGCAATAACCGCCTGTACCTGTTCAACAAGCCGGCACTGATCGAAGCTGCCCATGGCTACGGCCTGTCTCGCATCATCAAAGCGCTGGAAGGCGCGAACGTCCTGGCCCGCCGCGACAACGAACGCAAAACCAAAAACTACCGGCTCCCCGGTGGTGGCCAGGCACGCCTGTACGTGGTCGATCCCGAGGCAATGGACCGCGAAGGGGGTGGTGTATGACGCCTCCACTCGGGCAAATCAGCATTGCCCAAATACACAGGAACCTAGAATCACTGGCAACAGTGGCAACACCGGCAACGGCCTTGTGGGACGTGGCTTGCAGCCGTTGCCACCCTATAAAAAGAGTGGCAACAACTGGCAACACACACCTCAGTTTCAATATAAGGGGCCAGCTCAACCCGTCAGCCTGGTTATCACTGTTGCCGGTAAAAATCCGGTGGCAACAATTTGGAAGCATTGGCAACACCTGGAGGCCACGGTTTACGGGGCTGTTGCCATTGTTGCCGCTGTTGCCGGCGTTTTTGAAATCACAGGAACATTGGATTACGAGTAATCAGGCCGA
The DNA here is from genome assembly GCF_056396945.1 of Pseudomonas sp. 05N432. Lineage (NCBI taxonomy): Bacteria > Pseudomonadati > Pseudomonadota > Gammaproteobacteria > Pseudomonadales > Pseudomonadaceae > Pseudomonas > Pseudomonas sp. 05N432. The sequence continues at coordinate 13,655 of NZ_JBFTMM010000036.1, forward strand.
GGTGGCGCTATGAGCCTCCTGTCCGCCCTGCTCGATCACATGCCGCCGGCCATCGCCGGGACCGACTCCACAAAATTGCGGAGTCGCCCTCAGTCTCGCCCGCATTTGGTGCTGGCCAACCGCGTCGAGCACCCTGCCCAGTTCGTTACCGGCCCCCATGCCAGTGCCGCCACGGCCACACCTGAGTGGCGACAGGCCCGTGACCAGTACCTCAACCACATCATGGTTTGCCGCTCCTGCTACGCGCCCACCGGCCGCCACTGCTCGGCTGGCGTTGACCTGCGCGCCGCTTACGACTCAACGCCCATGGAGAAAGCCCAATGAGCACCAGCCTCGTCATTGCCCTGGTCGACATCGCCAGGAAACCCGGCGCCAGCATGAGCACTAGCCTGATCACCACCCGGCGGATCTGCCGCGCTTTCGGTGCGCGGCTTGACTCGATCCGCGACGAGCGCCGGGCCATCCGCCGCAAGGCCAGCAAGTTGCGCCAATACCTGCCATTCACCGCCAGCACCATCGCCGAGCTCGAGCAACGGGCCGCCGACCACCGTCGCGTGGAGTCGGACGACCTCCGCACAGTGCTCGTCGGGTTCGGGCGCTCGCTGGTGCTGGATACCGAGGGGCTGGCCAACGGGCTTGGCTTCGATCGGCTGTGCGACCTGCTGGCGATCAATACCGTGGAGCGCGAGACAGCGCGCAAGGAGGGCTTGGCCAGCCTGGCCGATCTGGTGTTCGCCTACGCACTGGAGGACAGCGCCGCCCGCCGAGGTCAGGAATGGAACGACGCACCGCTGTTCAACGCCTGCCGACTCGCAACCATGAATTTCATCAGGGAATGCCCAGAGCACCTTCTGCCCGACCCGTTCGCGCCTGGTGCGCCATTCGGCCCAAGGCTGCCGCCCGACCTGCGCCTCGTCGGCAAATGACCCCATCGGTACGCGACACGTTTTCGTAATTCGCAAAACGTGTCGCGACACACAGAGCAACACAACCGGGCATCAGCCCATCACCAACGCCAGAGGTGTACATGACAGACCAAGGCAGCAATACAGCGAGCCAACCGCCCACACACCAAGAGCGCTTCGCAGAGGCGTGCAAGACCTTAGATTTTTCCAGCGATGCGCGAGTGATCGGAGGGTATGTCGTCTGGGAGGTCCAGCACCTCCGCGACGGCCAGAAGGTGACCATAGACGGGCCCTTCTTCAGCGAGAGCGAGGCCAGGATCTCGGCCGATCTGTTGCGTGGGACTTTCCGCGGGGCTCGCGCTTATCAGGCCATTCATTGCTCAGCCTGGAACCCAAATCCGCAACGCGAGAAGGCTATTCGTGACGACGCAATGGCATCCCGAATGATCCTGGCGATGCAACTGCGTGTCGACGTGCCCACCAACAGCGCCACGGGCGCACCGGAGTAAAAGCGATGGCAATGACCACCAACTACGGCAGCAAAACTCGAATCTTGCTCAGCGGTTCGGCCGCGAAGTTGTTCGGGCGTGAACACACTTACGAGTTGTCGACCGGCGACGTGCGCGAGGCGGTAAAGGCGATCGACGTAAACCATCCAGGCTTCGCACGGTATCTCGCAACTGCGAAACAGATGGGGCTTGAGTTTGCGATTTTTCGGAACCGTAGGAACGTCGACGAAAAGGAACTGGCGCTGGGCGGCGCGAAGGAAATACGCATTGTGCCGGTGGTTTGTGGCAGCAAGCGCGCCGGGCTTCTGCAGACCATCATTGGTGTCGCGCTGATTATCGCCAGTCCGTTTACCAATGGAGCGACACTCGCCCCAGGTATTGCCATGGTCGCCGGCGGCGTTATTCAAATGCTCAGCCCCCAGGCCCAAGGCCTTAAAACCAGTGCTCCCCCAGAAAATCATCCGGGATATGCATTTGGCTCCGCCAAGAACACCACAGCAAGCGGTAATCCGGTGCCTCTCTGCATCGGTCAT
>NZ_JBFTMM010000037.1:0-7532 GCF_056396945.1 Pseudomonas sp. 05N432
CGATAGCGGTTGCACATTCAACACTTGTGCTGCCTGTCAGTCCGCCATCGCGAGCAGGCTCGCTCCCACAGGTTTTTTGTGTTCGCAGCCTCTTCACGCCGCGATCCGGCTTTCGGGCCGTCAATAAATGAAATAGCAAAGGGAGAGTCCTCATGTCGGGAACTACTCTATTGATCAACCTCGCCGGCTCCATCGCACTGATGCTCTGGGGCACCCATATGATTTCTTCGGCGCTGTTGCGCGGCTTCGGCACGCCGCTGCGCCAATGGCTGGGAAAAAACCTCAACAACCGCTGGATGGCCTTGCTCTCGGGCGTCGGGATCACTGGCATTTTGCAAAGCAGCACCGCTGTCAGCCTGATGGCGACCTCCTTCACTGCCGCCGGAGCCCTGGGCCTTGCGCCAGCGTTGGCGGTGATGCTCGGGGCCAATATTGGCTCGACGCTGGTGGTGCAACTGCTCAGTTTCGATATTTCAATCGTCACCCCTATCGTCCTGCTGGCCGGGTTCATCGTCTTCCGCCTGCGTGATGACTCACGCTACGAGAGCGTCGGTTGCGCGCTGATTGGCCTGGGCTTGATGCTGCTGGCGCTGCGCACGCTCGGGTCGACGCTGGGAGAGGTCGAAGGCACGCCGATCTTCCATGCGCTCATGCACAGCCTCGATGGCGACATGATCATTGCCTTGCTGGTGGCGATGCTGCTGACCTGGATCTGCCATTCCAGCGTCGCCGTGGTGCTGCTGATCGCCTCGCTTGCCGGCACCGGTCTGCTCTCGCCGGTGACCAGCATGGCGCTGGTGCTCGGGGTGAATATCGGTGGCGCCCTGCCCTCGGTGCTCAACGCCAGTTCCGCCGTGGCCCGGCGCTTGCCGGTCGGCAACCTGCTGGTGCGGGTCATCGGGGCGCTGGTGTGCTTGCCGTTCGTGCCGATGCTGGCTCAAAGCAGCCCGATTGCAGAGCTGACACCCGCGCTACGAGTGGTTTGCCTGCACACCAGCTTCAACCTGGCGCTGGCACTGGTGTTCATCGGCCTGACAGAACCGCTGGCGAAACTGCTGACGCACCTGCTGCCGTCACCTGCGCGGGACGTCGATCCCGGCATGCCGCTCTATCTGGATGAAGCCGGCCTCACGGTGGCAAACATCGGCCTGTCCAACGCGGCGCGCGAAGCCTTGCGGCTGGCCGACATGCTCTCGGTCATGCTCAACCGCGTGCTGCAACTGTTCCAGACCTCGGACCAGCGCAATGCCGATGAAGTGCGGCAGATCGACCAGTCCCTGGATCTGCTGAGCGCAGCGATTCGTGCCTACCTGGCGGACATCGGCCAGGAAGGCATCAGTGACAGTGACGCCGATCGCTCGCAGGAAATCCTGATGTTCGTGATCAACCTGGAGCACGCCGCCGACATTCTTTCCACCAGCCTTGCGCAGTTGGCCGCGCGTCGACTGCGGCGCGGTGAAAACTTTTCGGCCTTCGAACTGGGCACGCTCTATCCGCTGCACAACGAACTGCTGGAAAGCCTGAGCCTGGCGATTACCGTGTTTCTTCGCGAAGACCTTGCAACCGCCCACTATCTGGTCAACCGCAAAGAATCGGTCAGAAGGCTCGAAGCTGCGGCCAGCCGGGCGCACTTTCGTGCCCTGCGCGAAGACAAAAGTGCCTGGGCCGAGTCCGGCGATATTTTTCAACGGCTGCTGCGCGACTACCGACGCGTGCATCACCACATTGCGGCGCTGGCCTACCCGGTACTCGAACGCGCCGGGGAACGCGATATCGAGAGCAATGACCTGGCAGATAGTCATCCGCAACCGTCTGCCGACAAGGATCAACTGCCATGCGCGTCCTGATCTGTGCCGGGCGCTATTACGCTGACACCCGTACCTGCCTCCGGGTACTGGAAGCCTTCCAGTGCCTGCATGAAGTGCGCGTGCTGATCCACGGCGGCAATCAGTTTCTGGGCGGAGACATCGAAAACTGGGCCCGGGAACTGGGCGCGAACATCGTGCGCTACCCCGCCAACTGGCAACTGCACGGCAAGCTGGCGGAGCGCCTGCGCAACAGCTTCATGCTGCAAGACAGCCGACCCGACCTCGTCATTGCGCTACCCGGTGGGGAGGACACTGAAGAGCTGATCGCGCAAGCCAGGGCGGCCGGCATTCAAACGTTGCAGATGAATGAAGGGGTTTAACCTGCCTTAACTGTACATCCATACAGATAAAGGTTGATCCACGTCGCGGTACCCCGCATGCTGTGCACCTTCAAACCCTGATGACTGATGGTGGTTATGCAGCTGTTTCTCTGTGAAAAGCCTTCCCAGGCCAAAGACATTGCCGCCGTGCTCGGTGCCAGCCGGCGCGGCGACGGCTGCTGGCTGGGAACGGGCGTCACAGTGACCTGGTGCATCGGTCACCTGCTGGAAACCGCACCGCCGGATGCCTACGACGCCCGCTATAAACGCTGGGTCCTGGAAGACCTGCCGATCATTCCCGAGAAGTGGAAGATGCTGGTCAAACCCAAGACCGCCAGCCAGTTCAAAGCCGTCAAACGGCTACTCGGCGAAGCAGATGAACTGGTGATCGCCACCGACGCCGACCGTGAGGGCGAGATGATTGCCCGTGAGCTGGTGGAGCATTGCCGTTATCGCGGGCCGATCAAGCGCCTGTGGCTGTCGGCGCTGGACGATGCCTCGATTCGCAAGGCCCTGGCAGCACTCAAACCCGGCGCCGAAACCTTCAGCCTCTATCACTCGGCACTCGGGCGTTCGCGTGCCGACTGGCTGATCGGCATGAACATGAGCCGCCTGTTCACCCTGCTCGGGCGTCAGTCCGGCTATCAAGGCGTGCTGCCAGTGGGCCGGGTGCAAACCCCGACCTTGCGGCTGGTGGTCGATCGCGACCGCAGCATCGCCGACTTCGTGCCCGTGCCGTATTGGGCCATCGACGTACAACTGCTGCATGACAACATCCCGTTCACCGCCCAATGGCGCGCCACACCGGACGTCTGCGACGAGCACGATCGCTGCCTGAATCAGGCGCTGGCCCAGGAGGCGGCTACGGCCATGCGCAACGCCGTCAGTGCGCGGCTGGTCAAGCTGCGCACCGAGCGGGTCCGCGAAGCCGCCCCGCTGCCGTTCGACCTTGGCACACTGCAAGAAATCTGCTCGAAAAAACTTGGCCTCGGTGCCCAGGAAACCCTGGACGTGGCCCAGGCGTTGTACGAAACCCACAAGGTCATTACCTACCCGCGCAGTGACTGCGGCTACTTGCCGCTGAGTCAGCACAGCGAAGCACCGGGCATTCTCGCCGCCCTTGGGCGTGCCGACCCTGGCCTTGGCGAGCTGCTCAAACACCTTGAGCCACAACGCCGGTCGCGGGCCTGGAACGACGCCAAGGTCAGCGCCCACCACGGGATCATTCCCACGGCGGCGGCGAAAAACCTCGAACGCCTGACCGGCAAGCACCGCGCGGTCTACACCTTGATCCGGGCGCGGTATCTGGCGCAGTTCCTGCCCAATCACGAATATGACCGCACCCAGGCTGACTTCGACTGCGCCGGGCAAGCCTTGCGTGCGGTGGGCAAACTGATCGTCGAGCCAGGCTGGAAGCGCGCGCTGCCCGAAGCGTTGGCGCCGGCGAAAGGACGGGAAGCTCCGGCGCCGCAGACGCTGCCGGCACTGGCTGAAGGACGGGATTACGCCGTCGACAACGTGACGCTGAAGGACCTCTGGACCCAGCCACCCAAGCCATTTACCGAAGGCGACCTGATCAAGGCGATGAAGAACGTCGCCAAACTGGTGGAAGATCCGCTGCTCAAGCAAAAGCTCAAGGACACCACCGGCATCGGCACCGAGGCAACCCGCGCCGGGATCATTCAGGGGTTGCTGGATCGAGGCTATCTGATCAAGAACGGCAAGGCCCTGGCCGCTACACCGCCGGCCTTCAGCCTGATCGACGCCGTGCCCCGGGCCATCGCCGACCCCGGCACCACCGCGATCTGGGAACAGGCCCTGGACATGGTGCAAAGCAGCGAAATGAGCCTTGAGGAATTCGTCGCCAAACAAGCCGCCTGGATGAGCAAACAGGTCGGCCGCTGCACCGGCCTGCGCCTGACCATCAGCGGCCCGGCAAGCCCGGCCGGCAAAGGCGCGGCGCCCTGGAAGAACAAACGCAAGACCACCCAGCGTAAAACCGCACCTGCCACCAAACGTAAAGCAAAACCGGCCCTGTAGGAGCACGGCGGGAGGTCGCTAACAGTTGCCCGCACACGTCTATTGAAAACGCAAAATTACAGAGTCGCGCCCGTAGCAGCTGTCGAGCCCGCGAGGCTACGTTCGACCGCGGAGCGGTCGTAAAATCATGCAACACGTTCTGTCAGGTAAACCGCGTATGCAGGTTTGGCGAGGACTCTGTCCTCGAACGCAGCCTCGCGGGCTCGGCAGCTGCTACGACGGGTGTTTAAGCTTGCCTACGCAGTGCCCATCGGAGGCTACAACGCCTTGCGTCACGGCCTACACCTACGCCAGAATCCGCCGGCTTGTGCGCTTTGGTCCTCGCCTCTATTGTTTCCGTGTCACTGCCCATCAGTGATCGGGTTTAGTAGCCCGCGTTAACTTTCCAACGGTTGCATGAGCGTCATCCAGTCAGGGCTTCCCTGCACTTGATGGTAGCTGTGCGCATGGCGCCCTCGGGCGCGCCGGTTTTGGTGGGTTACCCGGTCTACTAACTTGCGCACAGCTGCCACCCTTTCGTTTAGTAGCGCAATGGTTGCAGCCCTACTTATGGATGACCCCCAATGTTCAAACCTACGCCGAACCCTCCCGAAACCGATCCGGTTTCCCCCTACGCCTCCCTCGATTCAAAAGAACTCCACGCCGCCGCGCACCGTGCGCTCGATCACTACCTGGTGCTGCCCGAGACCAAGGCATTGTTAACCGACCGACGCCCCGGCTGCATTTTCGTCATCGCCCCCGACATTGACTCTGAAACCCTGCTGGCCCACGCCTGCGAAACCCTCGCCTCGGCCAATGTCATGGCCAGCGATCTGGCGTTCGACCTCGAAGGCCCCAAGCGCAATACCGCGCTGGCGATTCAGCAGATGATTTCGCTGGCCGAATTGGCGGTGAATCGCGCTCTGGATCATCTCGATCCACAGGATTCACCGGAGTAGCCAATCCGGCGTCAGTCATTGTGGCGAGGGAGCTTGCTCCCGCTCGGCCGCGAAGCGGTCGTAATCCGGTAATCGCGCTCCATCTGGATATTCGCGGTGACTGATTTCAGGGTCGCTTCGCAACCCAGCGGGAGCAAGCTCCCTCGCCACAGGTGCTCCTCCGTGTCTGCGAACAACACAAAACCCGCCACTTTTTCACAAGACTGGCGGGTTTGTCGTTTCAGGTCAGACAAAATCAAAGCGGTTTACCAACAGCAATCAACAACTCGTCGACTGATGAACGATTTGCAAACACAAGATTGATCTCGGTCAGCTAATCCTCGCCACACACTCTCTACCCTTGCGCTTCCATCAAAGGCCAGGGACGGCTCAATGGGAGCCTCCGGCCGCGCATTCTCAGGGAAGAGTCATTCATGCGGTCATTGAAGATCATTTTGTTGTCATCGGCGTTCAACGGTTTGACCCAACGGGCCTGGCTGGACTTGCGCCAGTCAGGTCACGAGCCCAGCGTAGTGCTGTTCACCGACGAAGCCTCGGTGTGCCGGCAGATAGAGGAATCGGCGGCCGATCTGGTGATCTGCCCGTTTCTCAAGGATCGTGTTCCGCAACAGCTCTGGAGCAACCCGGATCGCCCGGTGGTGATCATTCACCCAGGCATCGTCGGTGACCGCGGTGCCAGCGCGCTGGACTGGGCCATCACCCAGCAGGTCAGCCGCTGGGGCGTCACGGCCTTACAAGCGGTCGAAGAAATGGACGCTGGACCGATCTGGTCGACCTATGAATTCAGCATGCCCGCCGACGTGCGCAAATCCGAGCTGTACAACGGCCCGGTGAGTGACGCCGCGATCTATTGCATACGCGATGTGGTGGAAAAATTCGCCAGCGATTTCGTCCCGACACCCCTCGATTACACGCAACCGAACGTCATCGGGCGCTTGAAGCCGAACATGAAACAGGCCGACCGCACCTTCAGCTGGCACGATTGCACGCAGTTCATCAAACGCACCATTGATGCCGCCGACGGTCAGCCGGGTGTGTTGGCGAGCCTGGCCGGCGGGCAGTATTACCTGTACGACGCGCACCTCGATTCACGTACCGGCACGCCGGGAACCATTCTTGCCGTGCAGGACGATGCCGTACTGGTCGCGACCGGCGATCACAGCCTGTGGATCGGTTCACTCAAGCGCAAGGCCCAGCCAGGAGAGGAAACCTTCAAGTTGCCGGCGCGGCATGTGCTGGCCGGGCAACTCGATGCGATACCGGTACTGGACGGATCGATCGCCAACCAACCGTTCAACGAGGCGACCTATCAACCGATTCGTTATCGGGAGTCGGGTCACGTCGGTGAACTGACCTTCGAGTTCTATAACGGCGCCATGAGCACCGAACAATGCCAGCGGCTAGTTGCAGCGCTGCAGTGGGCCAAGGCTCGGGACACCCAAGTGCTGCTGATCAAGGGCGGTCGTGGAAGCTTTTCCAACGGTGTGCACCTCAATGTCATTCAGGCTGCCAAGGTGCCGGGGCTGGAAGCCTGGGCCAATATTCAGGCGATCGACGATGTCTGCAAGGAAATGTTGACGGCCCGGCAACTGGTGGTTAGCGGCCTGACTGGCAGTGCCGGAGCCGGCGGCGTGATGCTGGCGCTGGCCGCCGACATCGTGTTTGCCCGGGCGGGTGTCGTACTCAATCCGCATTACAAAACCATGGGCCTGTATGGCTCCGAATACTGGACCTACAGCCTGCCCCGAGCAGTGGGCAGCGAAATCGCGCACAAGCTGACCGAAGACTGCCTGCCGCTCAGCGCGTTTCAGGCCTGGCAGTTGGGGATGATTCAGGAGATTGGTCCGCGCTGCCCGCGCGAGTTCAGCCAATGGTTGTTGCAACGGGCCAAGGGCGCTTTGACCGATGAAAAGTACGCAGCGTTTCGCGCGCAAAAAACCAGCATGGACCTTCAGCAGATCGAACACTGTCGCGAGGCCGAGCTGGCCCAGATGCAACTGGACATGGTGCACAACCGCCAGCAGTTCGCCGAGAAGTGCCGCAACTTCGTGTTCAAGCGCAAAACCTGCCAGACCCCGCAGCGCTTGATCGCGCCGTGGGCATTGGAGCGCGAGGCGACGCTGATCGCTTGATCACTTGATTGCTCTCCGTAGCTGCCGCCCACAATGAATTGGCTCGCCCCAACCACTCAGGCCGGCCGGCAGGCCGCCGTGCTTTGCTGTTGATCTTGATCCACCCGCCCCTTTCGGGAGGCCGAGTGGAGGTGTTCATCAGGGGGTGGGCGCGCAGCGCCGTACGGCGCAGCCGGACACATCGAGAGGAGGTCGTCGCGAAGCAGACCGTAGGCGATGCCCCCTGATGGACAC
>NZ_JBFTMM010000038.1:0-6819 GCF_056396945.1 Pseudomonas sp. 05N432
ATCTCGCCGTCCGGGGCATAGCCACTGACGGTGTCGCGCAGCAGTTGGCGGACCCGCGAATAATCATCCCGCTCAATCGCAGACAGCAACTCCGTCAACTTGCCCTTGAGCACTTCCCAAGGCAGCAGATCTTCATTGGCCGTCATGATCATCGGGTGTTGAGTAGCCGCCACGTTGTCACCGATCAACAACTCTTCGTAGAGCTTCTCGCCTGGACGTAGCCCGGTAAATTCGATGGCAATGTCGCCCTGAGGATTTTTGTCCGAACGGACACTCAACCCCGACAAGTGAATCATCTTCTCCGCCAACTCGACAATCTTCACCGGCTCGCCCATGTCCAGCACAAACACATCACCGCCCTGCCCCATCGAACCGGCCTGAATGACCAGTTGCGCGGCTTCGGGGATGGTCATGAAGTAACGGGTGATTTTCGGATGTGTGACCGTCAGCGGGCCGCCTGACTTGATCTGCTTATGGAACAGCGGAATCACCGAACCGGAAGACCCGAGCACATTGCCGAATCGCACCATGGTGAACCGGGTTTTATTGACCCGGGACACGTTGGTCTTGTCACCAAACATCACCGGCGCCAGCTCGCGACTGAGCGCCTGGAGCGTCATTTCGGCAAGGCGTTTGGTACTCCCCATGACATTCGTGGGGCGTACAGCCTTGTCGGTCGAAATCAGCACGAAGTTCGCCACACCGGCCTGCAGGGCCGCCTGCGCGGTATTCAGCGTACCGATCACATTGTTCAGTACACCTTCGGCAATATTGTGCTCGACCATCGGCACGTGCTTGTAAGCCGCCGCGTGATACACCGTATCCACATGCCAGGTTTTCATCACATCCAGCAGTTTGTCCTGGTTGCGCACCGAACCGAGGATCGGCAACAGACGAACCGATAGCGACTCGCGGGCAATACGCTGCTCAAGTTCCGACAGAATGCTGTAAAGATTGAACTCACTGTGTTCGAACAACAGCAGCGTGGTCGGCTTCAACGCSAGRATCTGGCGACAAAGCTCRGAACCGATAGAGCCACCCGCTCCGGTGACCAGAACCGACTGATCCTTGATGCAATGCTCGAGCAAATCGCCCTGCGCCGGCACCGCRTCGCGGCCAAGCAGGTCCGCGATGTCGACYTCCTGAATGTCATCCACCTTGACCCGRCCGCTGGCCAGGTCCATGAAACCGGGCACGCTTCGAACATGCAACGGAAAACCTTCCAGAAAGCCCAGAATCTCGCGGCGACGCCCGCGATTGGCCGAAGGAATCATCTATAAATGCTACAGGGCGCATGACTCGACCCATGCGCAAGGCGGCAACCAGCTGGTTACCGGCAGCACCGGCACCGTAGATGGCAACGCGGGGCAATCCATTGTCGCGATTGGTAAAGGGAACGTGCTGCGCCGCAGTAAACCAGTCCCCCAGAAAATACTGGCGCATGGCCAAGCGCAGCCCACCCACCATGATCAGGCTTAACCACCAGTAGTTAAAAATGATCGAGCGAGGGACAACGTTCTGATGGTTGCTGTACCAGTACACCACGACCCCGAGAATCAGCGACGAAAGGCTGACAGCCTTGATAATCGCGATCAGGGCATCATTGCCGAAGTAGCGCATCACCGCCCGGTACAACCCGAATCGAATAAAAAGAGGGATCGCAATAACCGGAGCGGCTAGAAACAACCAGAAATGCTGGGTAAACGGATTTCTCATTTCGTCGATGCCCAAGCGGACGACGAATGCCATCCACAAGGCGAGCCAAACCAGCAGGAAGTCTGTGATGACTTGCAAAATGCGCTTGTGTCGACGCGGAAGGCTCAACAAATATGCTCGTATTTTATCCATAATCCCGTCGTTTACCTTTTGTAATCTATACAACAAAACCACCTTGATAAAAATCAGTTTTGTACGTGACTCTCCAACTCTCCAGCACGAAACCACACCGCTAAAATCACCAAGGGAACATACGCTACAACCAAGCCGATCAAGCCATCCAGACCGAGCAACTCAACATACAAAGCAATCGGCAATAGCCAAAGTACATTTATCGTCAATACCGCCAACGTGACGATCGAATGCGTACCTAATTGACGTGATGCGCACTGGTACGCGTGACTGCGGTGCGCCTCATAGATCCTTGCACCCTGCAAAAACCGCCTTATTAATGTGAACGTCGCATCCACGACGAAGACCCCGATCAGAATCAACCACACCCAAAACAGACTCGTGCTGTGCCAGGCGGCCTGTAGCGAAAATACGCCTAATACCATGCCCAGAAAACCACTTCCTGCGTCACCCATAAAAATCCGCGCGGGGGGGAAATTCCAGTAGAGAAAACCCAAAACTGACATCGCCAGCAGCAACGGAGCCCATATTAGGGAGTCGTATCCGCAAAGCCAGTAAACCAGGCATGCGCCAAGGCAAACCGACACTGCTTCGATACTGGCAATCCCATCAATTCCGTCCATGAAGTTGTACAGGTTCAGCATCCACACCAGGTAAACCGCTGCTAATACGTTTCCCAGCCACCCCAGACTCAGCGAGATACCGAAAATATTCAGCGCCGGCATTCCATTGAACCAACAGAGTACCCAGACAGCTCCCGCAAAATGCCCAAGCAAGCGCCAGCGGACAGCTATATGGCTACGGTCATCGACAAAACCGATTATCGCGATACCGCCACCCGCCCCCAGCAACGCCCAGACAAGCTCCCAGCTCGCAACGCCAAACCAGCCAAGAACGGGCAGTACCGCCAGAAAACTCAGAACAATGGCTACGCCACCACTGCGAGGAGTAGGCCTCGAATGAGAGCTACGAGCATTCGGGATGTCCATCAGACTGCGGCTCAGAGCATAACGACGCAGGGCGCCTGTCAAGACCAGGGAAATACCAACTACAACTGGCAACGACAACCAGAGACTCATCGAACAAAGGCGTCCATTAACGACAAACGTGGATAGAAAGCCTCAGTCACCTGCGACTTAAGCGCTTGAACCCCATAAGCCTTTACCAGCAATACAGTTTTCCGGCAATCAAAGGATGAATCATCGTATTCAAAATGACGAAAAAAGGCAGGAATGCACTCTTTTCAGTCGCAAGAACCGGCTCTTCAATAATACGCCCAAGGGCGCCGCAGCCAGTGCATAGATCTACAGCCTGGTCGAGACCGACAAAGCTAACGGCCAGGAGCCCTATTCGTGGCTACGCCGCCTACTGGAGCGACTGCACCGCACGCATAGTGCATTGAAAATGCATGAAGTGTTGCGCCCTTGGAACTGGAGGCATGATGTGTATCAATATTGATCATCTGAGTGTCGATGAATTAGTGACGTTGAATCATCACATTATCGAATGTCCGAAGATACTGGAGTCGTTGGAGGTTCACAAATCGATGATGCTGCTCCATCCAGGAGCGCGGACAAGCTTTGACTCACCACGTGATGAGTACCTGTCCAGTACCGTCATGAAACTCAACCGCAGACCGTCACAGTGGTAACCGACAACGGCCAACGCGGGTGTATTTCGCCGCACTTACGTTCACCGATAAAAATGTAAAGGCGGGACGACGGTAGATATCAGGCAATAAAAAAGAAGTAACTCTGCCACGAATGGTCCCCACACCAGCATGATTTAATTTCACACCCGATCTCACGCGCTGAATGCGCCACCTATTTTTGGATAGGTGGGTTTCATGGGGCAGTTACACTTCTTCTATTTGGATGGACAGTTCAAAGAGCTGGATAATGGTTTGCTGAGCCTGCGGTATGTAGGGCCAATCACCGCCAGCCTGCTGGCTGTGGAAATGGGTAACGCCAGCAGTAGGTGCATACCCGGTTCTTAGGAGGCAGGGCATGGGTAAGCGCATCTAACTACCCGACAAATGCCGGGGACAACGAACTTTGAATCCTTCAGCATCGTTGGACGCCGCTGATGATTGGCTGATAAAACTTTGCCCCGCTCTTTTCTACGCCGCACGGTCAAATTTTAAAACATGAAAAAGCCCGCACTCGGCGGGCTTTAACCAAATCATATGTTCTTTATCTATAGTTTGGCGGCATGCACTTCAACAAAATTTTTGTAGCCACTAAGCATACCAAACAAGAAAAATGCCAAGGCCCCGGCACTAGGCACTATAAGAATATCCCACGCCAACGCCATTGGCCCAAATGCCATAAAAACGGCGCCCCAAGCAAAAAAGTACTCTGGTGAGCCATCCGTGCGCGGGCGGGCGGACCACGCTTCTTTAAAGTTAATTACCAACATAGCAATAAAGGGAGCAAAAAATATTAACCCGCCCTTCCAAAGCAACGTTAAGTAATAAATATGCGTTGAAGTATTTTCCGCCAATGACCTAGAATGATCCCCCACGGAATATCGACCATATCCAGAGAATCCATTTCCGGCAAACGGGCTCTTCAAGACTTCTTTAAATCCTTCGACAGCAAGTTCAATGCGTCCAGTCGCAAATGCATCAGCCTTTCTCGTCAAACGCTGAACTGTGTCATCAGAGGCATGTCCACCCCGATGCGTAGCAGTTTGCTGCTCAGCAACCACTTCAGAAGAAACACCAGCCACAACGACATGAGTCTCTACCGGCTCAGACGTAATTGCTTCTATCGAATCGAGCATTCGATTCTCATTCATGCCACGAGCATAAGTAATAACCCCCGAGAGCAGGATAGACGCCACCACCAAGCCTACCAACTTCCAAGAAGAAGGATTCCGAATGGCGTACAAAATAGCTGTGACCAAAATCCAAACAAGCAACACTTGAGCACTTCTTGAGTCGCTCCCAATAATCAGGAATGAAGAGCAAACCAGCCCAACAACAAAACAGCAGCGAACATAGACATTCGAACGGGTACTTATTATTGACCCACACATAATAATAGCCTGAAGACAAATCAGGTGAGCGAGACTTAACACGCCAAATGATGCAAAAACAGGAACACCCAAAAACTCAGCATTCATTGCAGAGTAGCCAAGAGGCCCCAAATAAATACGAACAGCCTCACCCAATATAAAAATACGCGCAGCAATCACGACTACAAATATAGTTGAGAAAACTGACAACCAAAAAATAATTCTATCGACCCCCTCACGCCCCGCAAGAAATCTTCCTAAAAAAAGAAAACCAGGCGCAAACATGACTAACAGCAAAGAAAGCAAATGCCTTGTTAGCTGACCGTCAGGCGAGAAAGTATTTGCAACAATAACAGAAACCCCGCCTAGCGCTGCGGACAATGCGAAGACAGCACTTACTTTGTTGAACCTTATGAAAAAGGCCAGCGCAATAACTGGAGCCAGTAGGAATGCAGGATTTATGTCATACCCCATCAACGAAAACATAACGACAGGAATAGACAATGTTGCCGCAATTACAGGAACTACAAGTTTCCTGCCCCCCCCATCCAACAACACATCAGAAGCATTATACATTACTACACTCTTCTTAGAGAACCACATTGATCTTAAGACAACGCCAATGCAATATTATTTTCTAACCAGGCACCAAACATCGCATTTAACCGCAAACAAGAACGCCATGTCCAAGCAGGCAAATTATACTATCATGTTGGTGACGCCTACCCTTCCCATGGCATACGCCCAACTATGCTACCGCCTGAAGGTAACCGATGACAGTTGCATTCACTAGCCCATATCAACTCCCAATTAGGTACCTGGCCGAAAGCTTCCGTTCATAATGGACGCTCCGCCTCTATGATGCTTAGAATTCTGTTCATGAAGTTCGTGCCACTCCTTTGCGATTCTGAGCTGCAAGCCTTGATGGACGCCTACAGGCAAGGTGAGAAGCTTACTTTGCCCAGTCACGCTCATGCCATTTTGCTCAGTCACAAGGGTTACACCCTCAACCAGATCAGCGACATTCTTGTCGTCATCAGTACAACCGTATCGCTCTGGCTTGTAGTGGTCAACAAATCCAGGACACGACGTTAAATTTTTTCTCAGCCAGAGATGGGGCTAACCCGCCGTTAAATTGATGCGGCCGAATCCAGTCGTGCCGATGCATCAGATAGAGGCTTATGTCTCGGTGCGCTTCTTGGGCCTTCATTTAGCCAGCACTCGGTATCCACTCAGTTTTTCAATCTCCTGAACACATGTTTCCTCGGCGCATACCTGGCAGTTTCCACGGCAACTCATGCTCTGGCGCATGCGATAACGCCAGAGTTGTTGGCGAAACTGTCGGCTGCCATATCGCGAGCCCTGGTCCGAATGAAGCACCGTTCCCTGAGACCTGACACGCTGCTCGTAAGCCATATCCAGCGCCTTGATGAGCACGACAATCCCCCGCCCAGCATTCGACGTGCACAGAGATCCAGGACAACAACCAGGACGTGCCATTTTCCCTGCGCCCGGTTGCAGGTGATGTCACCACACCAGATTTGGTGTGGTACCGGCACATCAAATTCCCGATTCGATATGTCCGGGATATCAGGCCACGCGCCTTGAATCGCCCGATCTGCTCGCCACCTTCCCGCGACATCAGGAGTGGGGGCTGGGCGGATGCTCACCTCTTATCTAATGACAAGACATTCTCGACCTAATTTTTATCGTCAAACCATGCTCAACCTGGCGCACTGCCTCAATACAACAGCTTTCGCACTTTCATGGTTCCAGTCGACGCTGTCGATAGATCAAGTCAACAATCTCGCCGTCCGGGGCATAGCCACTGACGGTGTCGCGCAGCAGTTGGCGGACCCGCGAATAATCATCCCGCTCAATCGCAGACAGCAACTCCGTCAACTTGCCCTTGAGCACTTCCCAAGGCAGCAGATCTTCATTGGCCGTCATGAT
>NZ_JBFTMM010000039.1:0-5154 GCF_056396945.1 Pseudomonas sp. 05N432
ATATCGCCGAAATGGCGTTGGTCACCGCCATCAACGGGGTGTGCAGTGCGGGTGTAACGTTCCAGACCACGTGATAACCGACATAAATCGCCAGCACGAAGATGATCAGGTTGTAGATACCGGGGGAGATAAGCTCTTCCATCGTCTGAATTCCTGCTTAGGCGTTTTTGCGGATGACTTGGCCATCGCGGCACATCAGGCACGCGGCGACGATGTCGTCTTCGAGGTTTACTTCGAACTGACCTTCCTTGTTGAAGACCAGCTTCAGGAAGTCCAGCAGATTGCGGGCGTACAGCGCGGAGGCGTCTGCGCCGACCTGGGCGGCCAGGTTGGTCGGGCCGGCAATGGTCACGCCGTGCGCAACCACCACCTGGTCGGCCACGGTCAGCGGGCAGTTGCCGCCTTGCGCAGCGGCCAGGTCGATGACCACCGAACCGGGYTTCATCTGCGCCACGGTTTCAGCGCTCAGCAGCACTGGCGCCTTGCGGCCGGGAATCAGGGCGGTGGTGATGACGATRTCGGCCTGCTTGGCGCGTTCGTGCACGGCCAGGGCCTGACGCTGCATCCAGCTGGCTGGCATGGGGCGTGCGTAACCGCCGACACCAACGGCACATTCGCGCTCTTCATCGGTCTCGTACGGGACGTCGACGAACTTGGCGCCGAGGGATTCGATCTGTTCCTTCACCGCCGGGCGCACGTCGGACGCTTCAATCACCGCGCCCAGACGCTTGGCGGTGGCGATCGCCTGCARRCCYGCCACRCCGGCGCCGAGRATCAGCACGCGAGCGGCCTTCACGGTGCCSGCGGCGGTCATCAACATCGGCATGAAGCGCGGATAGTAATGGGCGGCCAGCAACACAGCTTTATAGCCGGCAATGTTGGCTTGCGAGGACAGCACATCGAGGCTYTGCGCGCGGGAAGTGCGCGGCGCRGCTTCCAGGGAGAACGCRGTAATSCCGCACTCGGCCAGCTTGGCAATGGTTTCATTGCTGAACGGGTTGAGCATGCCCACCAGCACGGTGCCGCGCTTGATSAGGGCCAGTTCGCTGTCGCTGGGTGCGACGACCTTGAGAATCAGCTCTGCGCCAAATGCCTCGTTGGCACTGCCAATCATTGCGCCTGCCGCTTCATAAGCACTGTCGACAACGCTGGCATTAATGCCGGCGCCGCTTTGCACAGTGACCTTATGACCCTGGCCGATCAGCTTCTTGATGGTTTCCGGGGTTGCAGCAACCCGCGTTTCACCGGTCTGGGTTTCGAGAGGAACACCAATGTGCACGTCAAATCTCCTGCTTGATCTTATTGACGATTGTGCCTCCTGAGGGTACAGTCTGCTGAAATGCGACAAATACTTATATCTGTAGTGCTTCAATTTAACTGACTACGAGGTCAATTTGTGGCGGATAAGCCCTGCCCTTCTAGGTTGTAGCTATGTGCCTGGTTAACTAGCCAATCGCGAAATGCGCGTAAAGAGGCTGATTCGACCTTTCGGTCAGGAATCATCAGGTAGTAGGCCTTGATGCTCGACAGGGCCTGAGAGTTGGCAATCACCAGTCGTTTCTCCGCCAGCTCACGCTGAATCAGGAACGGAGGGATCAGTGCGATGCCCATGTCATGCATTGCCGCCTGAGCCAGCATGGAGAATAGCTCGTAACGCGGACCTGTCATGTCGCGGGGGATATTCAGGTGCTGTGAGTCGAACCACTGGCGCCAGGCGTAAGGGCGTGTGGTCTGCTGCAGTAGCGGCAGGTCGGCAATCATTTCGGCGCTCAAGTGTGTGTGATCACCGAGTAATCTCGGGCTGCACACCGGCATCGGATTCTCGCCCATCAGCCTGTGGGATTCGGTACCGGGCCAATCGGCGTCACCAAAGTAAATCGCTGCGTCAAAGTCGGTGTCGGCAAACAGAAAGGGTCGTGTGCGGTTGGTCAGGTTGACCGTGACTTCCGGATGCTGCTGCTGAAAATCCTTGAGTCGTGGCAGCAGCCATTGAGTACCAAAGGTTGGCACGACCGCCAGTTCGATGACGTTAGCACCCTGCTGGCCCATCACTGACAGTGTGTCCCGTTCAACGGCATCCAGTTGCGTTGCTACGCGCCGGCTGTAGGAAAGCCCTGCTTCGGTCAACTTCACGCCGCGTCGTGAGCGTCGGAACAGTTCAACGCTGAGGAACTCCTCCAGGCTGGCGATCTGTCGGCATATCGCTCCTTGAGTCAGCGATAACTCTTGAGCGGCCTTGGTAAAGCTCTCATGGCGGGCTGCCGCTTCGAAGCTGATCAGTGCGGCAGTGCTGGGTATCTTCCTGCGCATGTACGACAACCTCACTAATAGTTGGCATAGGTGGCGTCTAAGGTCGTCACGGAGTGAGAAATTAGCACAACAGTATGCAAAATCCTCGTTTGCCCAATACGCAAGCGGCGCCTAGGATCAGTCCACGATATTTGACCTACTTCGCGAGGACTCTCTCATGGCCGGTAAAGCTAGCTTCAACTGGATCGATCCCCTGCTGCTGGATCAGCAGCTCACTGAAGAGGAGCGCATGGTGCGCGACAGCGCTGCCCAGTTTGCTCAGGACAAACTGGCACCCCGTATTCTTGAAGCGTTCCGTCATGAGAAAACCGACCCGGCGATCTTCCGCGAAATGGGTGAGATCGGCCTGCTGGGCGCGACCATTCCTGAGCAGTACGGCGGCAGCGGCCTGAACTATGTCAGCTATGGACTGATCGCTCGTGAGGTCGAGCGCATCGACTCCGGCTATCGCTCGATGATGAGCGTGCAATCTTCGCTGGTCATGGTGCCGATCAACGAGTTTGGTACCGAGGCGCAGAAGCAGAAATACCTGCCGAAACTCGCTACCGGTGAGTGGATTGGTTGCTTTGGTCTGACTGAGCCGAACCATGGTTCCGATCCGGGTTCGATGATCACTCGTGCACGCAAGGTGGAAGGCGGCTACAGCCTGACCGGCAGCAAGATGTGGATCACCAACAGCCCGATCGCTGACGTATTTGTGGTGTGGGGCAAGGATGACGCCGGCGATATCCGTGGCTTCGTCCTTGAGAAAGGCTGGAAAGGCCTGAGTGCTCCGGCGATCCACGGCAAGGTCGGTCTGCGTGCCTCCATCACCGGTGAGATCGTGATGGACAACGTATTCGTTCCAGAAGAGAACATCTTCCCGGATGTCCGCGGTTTGAAAGGCCCTTTTACCTGCCTGAACTCTGCCCGTTATGGCATCGCCTGGGGCGCTCTGGGTGCAGCCGAATTCTGCTGGCACACCGCTCGCCAGTACACCTTGGATCGTCAGCAGTTTGGCCGACCTTTGGCTGCCACCCAGTTGATCCAGAAGAAACTGGCGGACATGCAGACTGAAATTACCATGGCCCTGCAAGGTTGCCTGCGTCTGGGGCGTATGAAGGATGAAGGCACGGCTGCCGTCGAAATCACCTCAATGATGAAGCGCAACTCTTGCGGCAAGTCGTTGGACATCGCCCGTATGGCTCGCGATATGTTGGGCGGCAATGGTATCTCCGACGAATTTGGTGTTGCGCGTCATCTGGTCAACCTTGAGGTGGTCAACACCTATGAAGGGACTCACGACGTTCACGCGCTGATCCTGGGGCGTGCGCAGACCGGTCTCCAGGCGTTCTATTAATAGGAGAGCGGCCATGGGTGCGTTATCGCATTTGCGGGTACTGGATTTATCACGAGTACTGGCCGGGCCTTGGGCCGGCCAGATACTCGCGGATCTCGGCGCCGAGGTTATAAAGGTCGAGCGTCCGGGCAATGGTGATGATACGCGCGCCTGGGGGCCGCCGTTCCTTAAGGATGCTTACGGCGAGAACACCAGCGAGGCCGCTTATTACTTGTCGGCCAATCGCAACAAGCAGTCAGTGACTATCGACTTTACTCAGGCCGAAGGTCAGCGTCTGGTTCGTGAGCTGGCAGCGAAGTCCGATATCCTGATCGAGAATTTCAAGGTCGGTGGTCTGGCCGCTTATGGGCTGGACTACGAAACCCTCAAGGCGATCAATCCTGATCTGATCTATTGCTCGATCACTGGCTTCGGCCAGACCGGACCTTATGCCAAGCGTGCGGGCTACGACTTCATGATTCAGGGGCTCGGCGGCTTGATGAGCCTGACCGGGCGCCCTGAAGGTGATGAAGGTGCCGGGCCGGTGAAAGTCGGTGTAGCGCTGACAGACATTTTGACAGGGCTTTACTCGACAGTGGCGATCCTGGCGGCATTGGCGCATCGGGAGCATGAAGGTGGTGGTCAGCACATCGACATGGCGTTGTTGGACGTTCAGGTGGCGTGCCTTGCTAACCAGGCGATGAATTACCTGACTACCGGCATGGCTCCCAAGCGCTTGGGTAATGCTCACCCGAACATTGTTCCCTATCAGGACTTCCCGACCGCGGATGGTGATTTCATCCTGACGGTGGGGAATGACGGGCAGTTCCGCAAGTTCGCCGAAGTGGCTGGTCAGCCGCAGTGGGCGGATGATCCACGGTTCGCGACGAACAAGCTTCGTGTTGCGAATCGTGCGGTGCTGATTCCGCTGATTCGTCAGGCTACGGTCTTCAAGACCACTGCCGAGTGGGTGGCGCAGCTGGAGCAAGCGGGTGTGCCGTGCGGACCGATCAACGATCTGTCTCAGGTATTTGCCGATCCACAGGTCAAGGCGCGGGGTTTGGCGATCGAGCTTCCTCATGCGCTGGCTGGGGTGGTGCCGCAGGTTGCCAGTCCCATTCGCTTGTCCGAGACACCAGTGGAGTACCGAAGCGCCCCTCCTCTATTGGGTGAGCACACGCTTGAGGTTTTGCAGCGGGTGCTGGGGCTTGAGGCCGCCACCGTTGCTGCTTTTAAAGAAGCTGGAGTGCTCTGAGGGTTCCTTCTATATAGAGGCGGTGTTTTTCCTTCTCCATATAGAGGGGAAAACACTGTTTTTTCGGCTTTCTGCAACTCATTGATAGAAAAGCAAAATTAAGTGTTGACGGCAGATTCTGGAAGTCTATAATTCGCCCCACTTCCGGCGCAGTCGAAACGGAAAACTCCTTGGTAAACAAAGAGTTACGCAGTTTTCGGCAGCGGTTACGCTTCAGTTCATCGAAGTCCGAAGGAGTTGAAAGAGCGGTGTTGTTTGGCTCTTTTAACGG
>NZ_JBFTMM010000040.1:0-3066 GCF_056396945.1 Pseudomonas sp. 05N432
ATGCAGATTGCTTGGGTGTTATATGGTCAAGCCTCACGGGCAATTAGTATTGGTTAGCTCAACGCCTCACAGCGCTTACACACCCAACCTATCAACGTCGTAGTCTTCGACGGCCCTTCAGGGGACTCAAGGTCCCAGTGAGATCTCATCTTGAGGCTAGTTTCCCGCTTAGATGCTTTCAGCGGTTATCTATTCCGAACATAGCTACCCGGCAATGCCACTGGCGTGACAACCGGAACACCAGAGGTTCGTCCACTCCGGTCCTCTCGTACTAGGAGCAGCCCCTCTCAAATCTCAAACGTCCACGGCAGATAGGGACCGAACTGTCTCACGACGTTCTAAACCCAGCTCGCGTACCACTTTAAATGGCGAACAGCCATACCCTTGGGACCGGCTTCAGCCCCAGGATGTGATGAGCCGACATCGAGGTGCCAAACACCGCCGTCGATATGAACTCTTGGGCGGTATCAGCCTGTTATCCCCGGAGTACCTTTTATCCGTTGAGCGATGGCCCTTCCATACAGAACCACCGGATCACTAAGACCTACTTTCGTACCTGCTCGACGTGTCTGTCTCGCAGTCAAGCGCGCTTTTGCCTTTATACTCTACGACCGATTTCCGACCGGTCTGAGCGCACCTTCGTACTCCTCCGTTACTCTTTAGGAGGAGACCGCCCCAGTCAAACTACCCACCATACACTGTCCTCGATCCGGATAACGGACCTGAGTTAGAACCTCAAAGTTGCCAGGGTGGTATTTCAAGGAYGGCTCCACGCGAACTGGCGTCCACGCTTCAAAGCCTCCCACCTATCCTACACAAGCAAATTCAAAGTCCAGTGCAAAGCTATAGTAAAGGTTCACGGGGTCTTTCCGTCTAGCCGCGGATACACTGCATCTTCACAGCGATTTCAATTTCACTGAGTCTCGGGTGGAGACAGCGCCGCCATCGTTACGCCATTCGTGCAGGTCGGAACTTACCCGACAAGGAATTTCGCTACCTTAGGACCGTTATAGTTACGGCCGCCGTTTACCGGGGCTTCGATCAAGAGCTTCGCGTTAGCTAACCCCATCAATTAACCTTCCGGCACCGGGCAGGCGTCACACCCTATACGTCCACTTTCGTGTTTGCAGAGTGCTGTGTTTTTAATAAACAGTCGCAGCGGCCTGGTATCTTCGACCGGCATGGGCTTACGGAGCAAGTCCTTCACCCTCACCGGCGCACCTTCTCCCGAAGTTACGGTGCCATTTTGCCTAGTTCCTTCACCCGAGTTCTCTCAAGCGCCTTGGTATTCTCTACCCAACCACCTGTGTCGGTTTGGGGTACGGTTCCTGGTTACCTGAAGCTTAGAAGCTTTTCTTGGAAGCATGGCATCAACCACTTCGTGTTCTAAAAGAACACTCGTCATCAGCTCTCGGCCTTAGAATCCCGGATTTACCTAAGATTCCAGCCTACCACCTTAAACTTGGACAACCAACGCCAAGCTGGCCTAGCCTTCTCCGTCCCTCCATCGCAATAACCAGAAGTACAGGAATATTAACCTGTTTTCCATCGACTACGCTTTTCAGCCTCGCCTTAGGGACCGACTAACCCTGCGTCGATTAACGTTGCGCAGGAAACCTTGGTCTTTCGGCGTGGGTGTTTTTCACACCCATTGTCGTTACTCATGTCAGCATTCGCACTTCTGATACCTCCAGCAAGCTTCTCAACTCACCTTCACAGGCTTACAGAACGCTCCTCTACCGCATCACCTAAGTGATACCCGTAGCTTCGGTGTATGGTTTGAGCCCCGTTACATCTTCCGCGCAGGCCGACTCGACTAGTGAGCTATTACGCTTTCTTTAAAGGGTGGCTGCTTCTAAGCCAACCTCCTAGCTGTCTAAGCCTTCCCACATCGTTTCCCACTTAACCATAACTTTGGGACCTTAGCTGACGGTCTGGGTTGTTTCCCTTTTCACGACGGACGTTAGCACCCGCCGTGTGTCTCCCATGCTCGGCACTTGTAGGTATTCGGAGTTTGCATCGGTTTGGTAAGTCGGGATGACCCCCTAGCCGAAACAGTGCTCTACCCCCTACAGTGATACATGAGGCGCTACCTAAATAGCTTTCGAGGAGAACCAGCTATCTCCGAGCTTGATTAGCCTTTCACTCCGATCCACAGGTCATCCGCTAACTTTTCAACGGTAGTCGGTTCGGTCCTCCAGTTAGTGTTACCCAACCTTCAACCTGCCCATGGATAGATCGCCCGGTTTCGGGTCTATTCCCAGCGACTAGACGCCCTATTAAGACTCGCTTTCGCTACGCCTCCCCTATTCGGTTAAGCTCGCCACTGAAAATAAGTCGCTGACCCATTATACAAAAGGTACGCAGTCACMSAACAAAGTSKGCTCCCACTGCTTGTACGCATACGGTTTCAGGATCTATTTCACTCCCCTCTCCGGGGTTCTTTTCGCCTTTCCCTCACGGTACTAGTTCACTATCGGTCAGTCAGTAGTATTTAGCCTTGGAGGATGGTCCCCCCATATTCAGACAAAGTTTCTCGTGCTCCGTCCTACTCGATTTCATGACTAAGAGATTTTCGCGTACAGGGCTATCACCCACTATGGCCGCACTTTCCAGAGCGTTCCGCTAATCTCAAAGCCACTTAAGGGCTAGTCCCCGTTCGCTCGCCACTACTAAGGGAATCTCGGTTGATTTCTTTTCCTCAGGGTACTTAGATGTTTCAGTTCCCCTGGTTCGCTTCTTAAGCCTATGTATTCAGCTTAAGATACCTAACTTATGTTAGGTGGGTTCCCCCATTCAGACATCTCCGGATCAMAGTCTGTTTGCCGACTCCCCGAAGCTTTTCGCAGGCTACCACGTCTTTCATCGCCTCTGACTGCCAAGGCATCCACCGTATGCGCTTCTTCACTTGACCATATAACCCCAAGCAATCTGGTTATACTGTGAAGACGACATTCGCCGAAAATTCGCAATTACTCACAAATTTTACCTTAGCCTGATCCGTTACCAGTGAAAGTAACGTTCAGTCTATCTTTCTATCACATACCCAAATTTTTAAAGAACGAT
>NZ_JBFTMM010000041.1:0-2249 GCF_056396945.1 Pseudomonas sp. 05N432
ACATCGGTGTCGTTGGCCAGCACGTTGATGCTCAGGGTCTGGTTCTCCGTGCCGGCGGCCGTATCGGCCACCGCCACCGGCGCGTCGTTGGTGCCGGTAATGGTCACGTCCACCGTGGARCTCGAGAGTGCCCCGTGTTCGTCCTGCATCTGGTAACTGAGTGTCACGTGTTCGACCACCCCTTGCGCCAGGTGGTCGAAGTCAGTTCCGGGGGTGAACAGCAGCTGGTTGCCAACCACGCTGGCCGTGCCCTTGTTTGCCGGTGCACTGACCGAGTTCAGTGTGAACAGGTGACCGTCGTCGACATCGGTGTCGTTGSCCAGCACGTTGATGCTCAGGGTCTGGTTYTCCGTGCCGGCGGCCGTATCGGCCACCGCCACCGGYGCGTCGTTGGTGCCGGTRATSGTCACGTCCACCGTGGAGCTTGAGAGCGCCCCGTGTTCGTCCTGCATCTGGTAAGTGAGCGTCACGTGTTCGACCGCACCCTGCGCCAGATGGTCGAAATCACTTCCCGGGGTGAACACCAGCTGGTTGTCGACCACGCTGGCTGTACCCTTGTTTGCCGGCGCGCTGGCCGAGTTCAGCGTGAACAGGTGGCCGTCGTCAGCATCGGTGTCGTTGGCCAGTACGTCGATGCTCAGGGTCTGGTTTTCCGTGCCGGCGGCCGTATCGGCCACCGCCACCGGCGCGTCGTTGGTGCCGGTGATCGTCACGTCCACCGTGGAGCTTGAGAGCGCTCCGTRYTSGTCCTGCATCTGGTAAGTGAGCGTCACGTGCTCGACCACCCCTTGCGCCAGGTGATCAAAATCACTTCCCGGATTGAACTGCAACTGGTTGCCAACCACGCTGGCACCGCCCTGGTTTGCCGGTGCGCTGGCGCTGACCAAGGTGAATGCATGGCCGTCGTCGACGTCGGTGTCATTGGCCAGCACGTCGATCGTCAGGGTCTGGTTTTCCGTGCCAGTGGCCGTATCGGCCACCGCCACCGGTGCGTCGTTGGTGCCGGTGATGGTCACATCCACCGTGGAACTCGAGAGCGCACCGTGTTCATCCTGCATCTGGTAAGTGAGCGTCACGTGCTCGACCACGCCTTGCGCCAGATGGTCGAAATCAGCCCCCGGATTGAACTGCAACTGGTTGCCCGCGACGCTGGCACTGCCTTGGCCGATCGGCGCGCTGGCGCTGACCAAGGTGAATGCGTGACCGTCGTCGACATCGGTGTCGTTGCCCAGCACATCGATGGTCAGGGGCTGGTTTTCCGTGCCGGCGGCCGTATCGGCCACCGCCACCGGCGCGTCGTTGGTGCCGGTGATCGTCACGTCCACCGTGGAGCTCGAGAGCGAGCCGTATTCGTCCTGCATCTGGTAATTGAGCGTCACGTGCTCGACCGCGCCTTGCGCCAGGTGATCGAAGTCAGTTCCGGGGTTGAACAGCAACTGGTTGCCGACCACGCTGGCACTGCCTTGGCCGATCGGCGCGCTGGCGCTGACCAAGGTGAATGCGTGACCGTCGTCGACATCGGTGTCGTTGGCCAGCACGTCGATGCTCAGGGTCTGGTTTTCCGTGCCGGCAGCCGTATCGGCCACTGCCACCGGTGCGTCGTTGGTGCCAGTGATGGTCACATCCACCGTGGAGCTTGAGAGCGCCCCGTGTTCGTCCTGCATCTGGTAAGTGAGCGTCACGTGTTCGACCGCACCCTGCGCCAGATGGTCGAAATCRCTTCCCGGGGTGAACACCAGCTGGTTTTCGACCACGCTGGCTGTGCCCTTGCTCGCTGGCGCGCTGACCGAGTTCAGCGTGAACGCGTGACCGTCGTCGACATCGGTGTCATTGGCCAGCACGTCGATGCTCAGGGTCTGGTTTTCCGTACCGGCGGCCGTATCGGCCACCGCCACCGGCGCGTCGTTGGTGCCGGTGATGGTCACGTCTACGCTGCTGGTCGAGATTGCGCCGTG
Source organism: Pseudomonas sp. 05N432 (assembly GCF_056396945.1). Lineage (NCBI taxonomy): Bacteria > Pseudomonadati > Pseudomonadota > Gammaproteobacteria > Pseudomonadales > Pseudomonadaceae > Pseudomonas > Pseudomonas sp. 05N432. The sequence continues at coordinate 1,956 of NZ_JBFTMM010000041.1, forward strand.
CTCGTCGCTCATGGTGTAGCTGAGCGTGACACTGGCCGTGGCGCCTTGCGCCAGGTGGTCGAAGTCAGTTCCGGGGGTGAACACCAGCTGGTTGCCGACCACGCTGGCACTGCCTTTGTTTGCCGGCGCGCTGGCCGAGTTCAGAGTGAACGCGTGACCGTCATCGACATCGGTGTCGTTGCCCAGCACGTTGATGGTCAGGGTCTGGTTTTCCGTGCCGGCGGCCGTATCGGCCACAGCCACCGGCGCGTCGTTGGTGCCGGTAATGGTCACGTCTACGCTGCTGGTCGAGAT
>NZ_JBFTMM010000042.1:0-2103 GCF_056396945.1 Pseudomonas sp. 05N432
TTTGGATTCTTCTGAAAGGGGTCGATGTTTTCCGTTGGAGGTGCCGCCGTAAGGGCCTTCGGGATTGATCGTGCCTTGTACGCGAGTGACTTCGGTCGACTTCAGGCAAGGGCCACCCAAATACACTTTGGCGATACCGCCAGGTGCCAAGCCAACAATCAGCAGCTTTCGGTAGTCCGTTATCCATTTACCATCTGCACCACAAAAGGCCCTTTCGCCCTTGAGCATGGTGGTTCGAGCCGATTCGGGGATTTCAATATACGCCTCATAAGTTTGCGGCTCGGCCAGCGACTGCCAGCGTACGTAGACCAAGCGGGGTAGATCAGCGCCTGTTAGATAACGGCCACTCCCGCCCGGATGCTTGGGCCATCCTTTGGGTTGGCCGCGAAACGTCGTTGGTATGCCTTTACTGAATGCCCTCGGATAACCGGTAGACACTCCTCCGCTGCCCGCCCCGCGAAACACTCGCTCATTGATATCAACGACATCAGCCGTTTCAATCCAGGCTTCCATATAGGGTGGCCCAAAGAAATGGAGGTCCCAGGTTTCATAAGGAAGCGCTCGACTTTTTCCGAGTGTGCATCCGGCCAAAAAAAAGGCGATCAACAGCACAAAGCTTTTCTTAAACATTGGGATGCACCACGCGCACATGGTTTTCGGCGGGACGATTGATGAACACGATATCCAGATCGCTATTCTTGAAGCCTTTGAGGGCGTTCCAGTTCGCAGAGAGATGGATATAGCGCCCAACGAGCAAAGCCTCTTCGTCCAGGCTCAAACCCGCGCGGCGGGTTTCGCCCAGCGCGTAAGCCATCAGTTTTTGAGCGATGGGTTGCAGTTCAACAGGCAACGCATATTTTTGGTCCTCATCGTCGATGTCGTCGAAAGGCACGTCGTGCCTTGCACCCAACTCACGCATGATGCGCAGGTAAACCAAGGCCAGTTCATTACGCACCTCCCGCTGGCTGCTGACCGCCGCATACACATGCTGCCACTTTTCGTGGTCACCTTTGACCTTGCGTTCAAACTTCAGCACCCAGGTTTGCACCTGCAATGGCAGATCATGAAGGTTGAGCTGATCCTGAAGGCGATGCAGTTCGGTTTGGGTCCAGCGATAGGCAATGGATCTCATGGGGGACACGTGAGCATCCTCCTGGCTACGGAATGGCTTGCTGAGCAGAATGTGCTCAGGGGTGCGATGCAGATAACCGCCACCAAGGTCAGAATGAACGCCCGGCAACACGATATCGGCGGCGCCTGCACTGTTGAGCGAAAAGTTGTGGCGACGCTCGTCCCGCGCTACCAGATGCACGACTTTTTTGGCCATGTCCGGCGCCAGGTACAGGTTGACGCCAGGATTGTTGGCATCGTGGACGCTGATGCCGCCAATGGAAACGCTCGCGACGGCAGCCACGGTGTCGAAGATACCGATGAAGTTGATGGAGGCGTCGGTCTTGGTCCGCCAGGCAAACGCTTCGACGAACAGCGGTGAGTTGGCCGGCAGCAACATCGCCAAAGGGCTCTGTTCTCCTTTCAATACTTCGTTGGCGAAGTGCCGCGCGGCAGCGGCGCCTCGGCTGAAACCGAAGATATCGAATTCGATACGCTCGACTTTTCGGTCAGGGTTAGCAAGTTCGAACCGCCGAACGACTTCGAGAATATGCGCTGGACTCTGTTCAACTCGCGCCAATACGCCTTGCGCACCTTTGCCGGTCATCTGCGAGTAACGCGAATCTTCTGCTCCGCTACTGGTGCCAATACCCTCCAGATAAACACGGATTGACGCTTTGCTCTCATCTGCCGAGAGCCGACGTTCGCTGTCATCGTTGTACAGGTCATGGAGCTTCGCCACATTACTGCTGTCATTCCCATAACTGTTATCCGGCGCTCCCCCCTTGCCGTCATACCCATGAGCCTGACAAAACTGCCGAATGTCCTCCGCCAGCTCTTCCAGCCCCACATCCCGCGCATGGCACTCGGCGACCATTTCACTGTTGGATCGGTTATTGCCGGTACCATCGAAGAACACGCCGATCCGTAAGGTAATCCCCTCCAGCTCGACTTCTTCCTCCTCTTCCTCCAGTTCGCCTGACGCTTCGTCCT
>NZ_JBFTMM010000044.1:0-1925 GCF_056396945.1 Pseudomonas sp. 05N432
AATCGAGTAGGAGGCGGCTTCACAACCGCCGTCCTCTCACACCACCGTACGTACGGTTCCGTATACGGCGGTTCAGGTTATGCGATTAAGCCGGTTTATCGTATCCAGTATTGAGACCAGCCCGAGTCGATCCCATAGCTTCTTCGGTAGCGCCTGATTCATATGTGACGCTCCCGAGTTCCACCATGGGCCTCGGCCATTGACCGCCGATTTCCACGCCCGCGCCTCGTCGATTCCCAGACGTATCAGGTTGCGCGCCCTCGTAGAGGGCCGCTTCCATTGACGCCATATGACGCAACGAAGTTTGTGACGCACCCAGCCATCAAGCTCCTCAAGTGGCCGCTTGCTCTGACTCAGCTTGAAGTAGCCAGCCCAACCACGCAGCACGGGAGTCATTTGCTCAACGATATATCTCATTGAGTGGGCCCGTACCCGACGCAAGAGTTCCCTGAGTCGGTCGCGCAGGCCGTGCAGGCTTATGCTCGCCACCCTCAGCTTCGGCTGTTTATGCCAGCTCATCCCATAACCCAAGTAATCACAGGCCCAAGGCCGTGCCACACGGCTCTTTTCCCGATTCAGTGTCAGTTTCAGACGCTGAGTCAGGAAGCGCTCAACACTGGCCATGACCCGTTCGCCTGCACGATGACTGCGCACATAAATGTTCGCATCGTCGGCATAGCGCACGAAGCGATGGCCCCGCCGTTCCAGTTCGCGGTCGAGTTCGTTGAGCAGGATGTTCGACAGCAACGGCGAAAGCGGGCCGCCTTGCGGCGTCCCTTCCTGCCGTCGGCTGACGAGTCCACCTGACATCGTTCCCGCTTCAAGATAACGACGGATCAACGTAAGAACGCGTTTGTCTTCGATCTGACGCGCAACATGGGCCATCAGGACATCGTGATTGACCCGATCAAAGAACTTCTCGAGATCAAGTTCCACGCACCAACGGTGTCCCGCCGCCACATGGTCACGGGCTGTTTCGATGGCTYGATGGGCGCTTCTGYCCGGACGAAAACCGTAGCTGTAGTCCGAAAACAAGGGTTCGAAGATCGGCGTGAGCTGTTGCAGCAAAGCCTGCTGGATCAGGCGATCCACGACGCAGGGAATACCCAACTGCCGTGTTCCGCCTTGGGATTTGGGGATGTCGACGGCACGTACACCTTGCGGGTGATATTCGCCAGCCAGCAACCGAGTCTTGAGGATCGGCCAATACTGTTTCACGTAGCCTGCCAATTGGTCGACCGTCATGCCATCGGCACCCGGTGCGCCCTTGTTGCTGACTACGCGTTGATACGCACGCTTGAGGTTGGCGGGTGCAAGCACCCGCTCCATCAGCGTGTCCGGCTCCGCGTTCGTCCACGTCACAGACGCCGCCGATGTCTGCGCACTGACAGCCGCAAGCCCAGGATTCTGTCCAGGACTTGGGGTTACAGTTCTCTTGCGGAGAAATTTCTGCTTTTCCGACATTCGACGAGACTCTGACGCCTACTGGCGGCATAACCTGTTCGGCCCTTGGTGACGGGGTTRCTCGTCACTTACTACGGCCTCGGCTGACTTCTGTAGATTCATCCCGTCGCCTCTCGACGCTCGGTAGCACAGCGGCAAACCTACAGATCTCCCAGGGTAATTCGCGCGACCTTCCTGCTTATGCCTGTCGGATTTACGTCACAGCGTTCCGTGCAAGTATCGGGCTTTGACGGTTTGGGCCGTCTTGCCCCGCTGTGCCGCCTCTATCCGCTTCCTGTTCGTCAGGCCAGCATTTTGCCTCGGGCTTCCTTCAGATTCGCAGTCGCCCGCAACACCCTTGCCTCTGGCTAACACTTCCCCTTGCCGGGTGTGTAGAGGACTTTCACCTCCAAGTCACCAGCGTGGCCACCACAGCCAAACTGGTTGCGCTTGCGCGCAACGCGCCATGCCTGGCGCACCCA
>NZ_JBFTMM010000045.1:0-1768 GCF_056396945.1 Pseudomonas sp. 05N432
CCACGCCACGCTCCTGCACGGCCACCGGGCGCAGCAGTTCGTCGTATTCGGTCCGTGAGTGGCTGCCACGGCCGTCCCAGCGTTCGACGGCTTGCCCGGCCTCACCTGGCAGCGCCAGTCGCCAGCCGGCGTCCACGCTGTGGCTCGCCAACGGTACGCCGGACAGGCTGAAGACCTGACTCAGGTTGGCGGGGACGGATGCGTCGGTTTGGGCCAGGGCAAACAAATACGGATCACGGCTGGCAACCGGTCGGCCAGCGGCGTCGAACCGTTGATGGGTGACCCGCGTTTCAAGCGGATCGCCCGCCTGCCGTCGGTGGAACTGCACGGTCCTGACCGTCAGGCCACGCGAGTCCGATACCACGAGGCCAGGTGTGGCCGTGTGTGCGTATGACCAAGTTCCTGTAGGCATACATAATTACCTTGATACATGCGGGTTAGTCATACATCTCGCGCCCCCATGGACTCATGCATAGCTCCACGAATGTGGTTTATACGAGCGAGTTGATTCGGTTCCGCTGTTAGAGACGTAATTGGTTGGTCGTCAGCAGGGTTCATTGAGTGCAGAGTATTATCGATTGACCAGCTTCGCTCAGAGGGAGAATTATAGTAGCAGGGCTGTTCATCACTCGACCGAAGACGGTCAACCTCCGAGTAGGCAGGCGGGTTACCTCTCGGCCTAAAGCGGGGAACATTCAAGTATGCGGACCAGTATCCTATCGGGCGGAGGGGGTCAACTTCCGTATAGGAGGGCGAGAAATCTTCCCGTCGAGAGGATTCAATCCCTGAATCAGTGGTCGAGTATGCATTTGACGAAAGCGGCTCTACGTTCGAGTAGATGTTCGAGTGATTGGCTAATCGAATGCGGTCAACTTCCAGGTAGGCGGGCGGATAACTACTTGGTCGAAGGTTGGAGACTTTAGAATAGATGGAAAGGTAAGCGTCTGGCGGAAACTCTGGAACTTTCGAGTAGGCAGGTAAATAGGGTTTAAGTGGTATAAATTTCTTAGCGGCTTTGATGTTTGCTTTAAGGTGTTGAAATGATCTAATCTCTAATTCATTAGTTAGGCTGCTTAGGGTTTGGGGGAGTAGCGTATTGTTAAATTTTCTGATTTGACTTTTAAAGTATTTGCGCTCTTTTTTAGTTGAGATGTTTTCTATTTTGTATATTTTAGTTATGTAGTGGTTTGTTTGTTTGAAGTGGTTGCTGTATCTGGCTGATGGACGGTGCTCGGTAATAATTGCTTTGAACTCTGCTAGATATTGCTCTGGGTTGAAATCTGATCTGATATCTCCCTGCTTGTCCAGGTATGTCATGGGACTAKTTTTAACCATTGAAAACAAATTCATCCCATCCACATACCCCGCCGGATCTGGATTGATCCACCGCCGCAACCACGGCGCGTAATACCTGAAACCATAGTAATCAAGCCCCGTCGCATCGCGCTCCTTGCCGGAATAGCGCACGGTTTTGTACTTAGCCTCGGTCGTGTTCCGACCCGCCCAATAAGCGGTGTCGCCGAACGGGTAATACCATTCCTGGCTGATCAGCCTGGCCTGTTGGTCGAGTTCCAGTGTGCTGGATTTCAGGTGATCGCCCAGGCTGTAACGCACCTGATCCTGCGCAATGTCATCGGGTTGTCTGGCGACCCAATGCAGCACTTGCACACTGTTGCTGCCGGCGCTGGCGCTGATGACATGCAGGACTTCACCGGTGCCACTGTGGGTGCGGATTTCCACGCCGGGCAGATAACGCACCTCGCTGATC
>NZ_JBFTMM010000046.1:0-1709 GCF_056396945.1 Pseudomonas sp. 05N432
GGTGATGGCGTTGCCGCCGACCGCATCATATTTCACCGCGATATTGGCGGTGTTGACCGTGTCGGTRTTCAGCGCCGWCAACGCACCCGCTACGCTGGTTTGTGCAGTGCCAGCCGCTACCGCCCCGGTGCTGCTGATCGCGTTGATCGGCTGACTGAAGCCGGTAAGCCCCGTGGCCGGCGAGTAAGTGGCGCCGCCACCCAGGGTGTTGGCCGAGGTGTTGCCCAGAGTAGTGGTCTGGGTSCCCAGATTAKTSACGGCAGTATTGGTGGCAAACAGTTGGCTGCCGTTGATCGCGTCGGTGCTGGTGGCTGTGACTTGGCCGGCCGCTACATTGCTGATCTGACGTTCGTTACCGACACTGCCCACGCTCAATACGCCAGTCGGTGTCGCACCCTCATAATTGAAAGTGGTGCCATTGATCACGCCATTGGCGGTCGCAACAGCAGCAGCCGTGGTGGCGCCGTTGCCCAGGGCGATGGAGTTCGCAGTGCYGGCGATGGCGCCGTTGCCGATGGCGATCGCATTAGCGGCGGTCGAACTCGCGGCTGGGCCGACGGCCACGCTGTCCTGACCCGTTGCGCTGCTGTCGGCCAGGATCGAATTAGCATGGAAATACTTGATGCCGGCACCATTGTTGATGTTATTGAGGCTTTGGTTGGTCGCAAAAAGCTGCGAGCCATTCACCGCATCAGTGCTGGTGCCGTTCAAGGCACCGGCACTCAGGTTGGTGATTTTCACCCCGCCGGCCGGTGCGCCTGCACCACCGCTCGCCCCCAAGGTGATGGTGTTGCCGCCGACCGCATCATATTTCACCGCAATATTGGCGGTGTTGACCGTGTCGGTATTCAACGCCGTCAACGCACCCGCTACGCTGGTTTGTGCAGTGCCAGCCCCTACCGCCCCGGTGCTGCTGATCGCGTTGATCGGCTGACTGAAGCCGGTAATCCCCGTGGCCGATGAGTAAGTGGCGCCGCCGCCCAGGGTGTTGGCCGAGGTGTTGCCCAACGTCGTGGTCTGGGTSCCCAGATTAKTSACGGCRGTATTGGTGGCAAACAGTTGGCTGCCGTTGATCGCGTCGGTGCTAGTGGTAGTGACTTGGCCGGCCGCTACATTGCTGATCTGACGTTCGTTACCGACACTGCCCACGCTCAATACGCCAGTCGGTGTCGCACCCTCGTAATTGAAAGTGGTGCCATTGATCACGCCATTGACGGTCGCAACAGCAGCAGCCGTGGTGGCGCCGTTGCCCAGGGCGATGGAGTTGGCAGTGCCGGCGATGGCGCCGTTGCCAATGGCCACGGCATTCGTTGCGGTGGAACTGGCGGCGGGACCGACRGCCACGCTGTCAGTACCCGTGACTGTGCTGTCGGCCAGGATCGAGTTGGCATGGAAATACTTGATGCCGGCACCATTGTTGATGTTATTGAGGCTTTGGTTGGTCGCAAAAAGCTGCGAGCCATTCACCGCATCAGTGCTGGTGCCGTTCAAGGCACCGGCACTCAGGTTGGTGATTTTCACCCCGCCGGCCGGTGCACCTGCACCACCGGTCGCACCCAAGGTGATGGCGTTGCCGCCGACCGCATCATATTTCACCGCAATATTGGCGGTGTTGACCGTGTCGGTGTTCAGCGCCGTCAACGCACCCGCTACGCTGGTTTGTGCAGTGCCAGCCGCTACCGCCCCGGTGCTGCTGATCGCGTTGATCG
>NZ_JBFTMM010000047.1:0-1551 GCF_056396945.1 Pseudomonas sp. 05N432
GATCACCTACACCGCGACCCTGAGCAACCCGGCCGGCACGCCGATGACCGTCACGCTGAGCAACGGCGCGGTGATCAACATCGAAGCCGGCAAAACGTCCGGTTCCGTGGTGGTCGATACCCCGGCGAATGACGTCTACAAAAACGGCAGCACCGTCAGCACCACCATCGAAAGCACCACCGGCGGCAACTTCGAGCAGCTGACCCCAAGCACCACCCCGGCGGTCACCACGATCACCGACTCGATCGATAACACCGGGCTGACGCTCACCGCCAATAACACGATTACCGAAGGCGGCCAGATCACCTACACCGCGACCTTGAGCAACCCGGCCGGCACGCCGATGACCGTCACGCTCAGCAATGGCGCCATAATCAACATCGAAGCCGGTAAAACGTCCGGTTCSGTGGTGGTCGACACCCCGGCCAACGACGTCTACAAGAACGGCAGCACCGTCAGCACCACCATCGAAAGCACCACCGGCGGCAATTTCGAGCAGCTGACCCCGAGCACCACCCCGGCCGTCACGACGATCACCGATTCGATCGATAACACCGGGCTGACGCTCACCGCCAACAACACGATTACCGAAGGCGGCCAGATCACCTACACCGCGACCCTGAGCAATCCGGCGGGCACGCCGATGACTGTCACGCTCAGCAATGGCGCCGTCATCAACATCGAAGCCGGCAAGACCAGCGGCTCGGTGGTGGTCGACACCCCGGCGAATGACGTYTACAAAAACGGCAGCACCGTCAGCACCACCATCGAAARCACCACCGGTGGCAACTTCGAACAGTTGACCCCGAGCACGACGCCGGCGGTCACCACCATCACCGATTCGATCGACAACACCGGTCTGTCCCTGGCRGCSACCGGTTCGGTCACCGAAGGCGGTCAGATCACTTACACCGCGACCCTGACCAACCCGGCCGGCACCGCGATGAGCGTGACCCTGTCGAACGGCGCCGTCATCAACATCGAAGCCGGCAAGACTTCCGGTTCGGTGGTGGTCGACACTCCAGCGAATGACGTCTACAAAAACGGCAGCACCGTCAGCACCACCATCGAAAGCACCACCGGTGGCAATTTCGAGCAGCTGACCCCGAGCACCACCCCGGCGGTCACCACCATTACCGATTCGATCGACAACACCGGTCTGTCCCTGGCAGCAACCGGTTCGGTCACCGAAGGCGGGCAGATCACCTACACCGCCACCCTGAGCAATCCGGCTGGCACACCGATGACTGTCACGCTCAGCAATGGCGCCGTAATCAACATCGAGGCCGGCAAAACCAGCGGCTCGGTGGTGGTCGATACCCCGGCCAACGACGTCTACAAAAACGGCAGCACCGTCAGCACCACCATCGAAAGCACCACCGGTGGCAATTTCGAGCAGCTGACCCCGAGCACCACCCCGGCGGTCACCACGATCACCGATTCGATCGACAACACCGGGCTGTCCCTGGCAGCAACCGGTTCGGTCACCGAAGGCGGCCAGATTACCTACACCGCGACCCTGACCAATCCGGCCGGCACGCCGATGACCGT
>NZ_JBFTMM010000048.1:0-1521 GCF_056396945.1 Pseudomonas sp. 05N432
GTATCGGCCACTGCCACCGGTGCGTCGTTGGTGCCAGTGATGGTCACATCCACCGTGGAGCTTGAGAGCGCCCCGTGTTCGTCCTGCATCTGGTAAGTGAGCGTCACGTGTTCGACCGCACCCTGCGCCAGATGATCGAAGTCAGTCCCCGGGGTGAACAGCAACTGATTACCGACCACGCTGGCCGTACCCTTGTTTGCCGGTGCACTGACCGAGTTCAGCGTGAACGCGTGACCATCATCGACGTCGGTGTCGTTGCCCAGCACGTCGATCGTCAGGGTCTGGTTTTCCGTACCGGCRGCCGTATCGGCCACCGCTACCGGCGCGTCGTTGGTGCCGGTGATGGTCACATCTACGCTGCTGGTCGAGATCGCGCCATGCTCGTCGGTCATGGTGTAGCTGAGTGTGACACTGGCCGTGGCGCCTTGCGCCAGATGATCGAAGTCAGTCCCCGGATTGAACTGCAACTGGTTGCCCGCGACGCTGGCACTGCCCTGGTTTGCCGGTGCACTGGCGCTGACCAAGGTGAATGCGTGACCGTCGTCGACATCGGTGTCGTTGGCCAGCACGTCGATGCTCAGGGTCTGGTTTTCCGTGCCGGCAGCCGTATCGGCCACYGCYACCGGYGCGTCGTTGGTGCCAGTGATGGTCACATCCACCGTGGAGCTTGAGAGCGCCCCGTGTTCGTCCTGCATCTGGTAAGTGAGCGTCACGTGTTCGACCGCACCCTGCGCCAGGTGGTCGAAATCAGCCCCCGGGTTGAACTGCAACTGGTTGCCGACCACGCTGGCCGTGCCCTTGTTTGCCGGCGCGCTGGCCGAGTTCAGCGTGAACGCGTGACCGTCGTCGACATCGGTGTCGTTGGCCAGCACGTTGATGGTCAGGGTCTGGTTTTCCGTACCGGCGGCCGTATCGGCCACTGCCACCGGCGCGTCGTTGGTGCCGGTGATGGTCACGTCCACCGTGGAACTCGAGAGCGCCCCGTGTTCGTCCTGCATCTGGTAAGTGAGCGTCACGTGCTCGACCACGCCTTGCGCCAGATGGTCGAAATCACTTCCCGGGTTGAACACCAGCTGGTTGCCGACCACGCTGGCACTGCCTTTGTTTGCCGGCGCGCTGGCCGAGTTCAACGTGAACAGGTGGCCGTCGTCGACATCGGTATCGTTGACCAGCACGTCGATCGTCAGGGTCTGGTTTTCCGTACCGGCGGCCGTATCGGCCACCGCCACCGGCGCGTCGTTGGTGCCGGTAATGGTCACGTCCACCGTGGAGCTTGAGAGCGCGCCGTGTTCGTCCTGCATCTGGTAAGTGAGCGTCACGTGCTCGACCGCGCCTTGCGCCAGATGATCAAAGTCGGCTCCCGGATTGAATACGAGCTGGTTGCCGACCACGCTGGCCGTGCCCTTGTTTGCCGGTGCACTGACCGAGTTCAGTGTGAACAGGTGACCGTCGTCGACATCGGTGTCGTTGSCCAGCACGTTGATGCTCAGGGTCTGGTTCTCCGTGCCGGCGGCCGTATCG
>NZ_JBFTMM010000049.1:0-1445 GCF_056396945.1 Pseudomonas sp. 05N432
AGCACCACCATTGAAAGCACCACCGGTGGCAATTTCGAGCAGCTGACCCCGAGCACCACCCCGGCGGTCACCACGATCACCGATTCGATCGACAACACCGGGCTGTCCCTGGCAGCAACCGGTTCGGTCACCGAAGGCGGCCAGATCACCTACACCGCGACGCTGACCAACCCGGCCGGCACCGCAATGAGCGTGACCCTGTCGAATGGCGCCGTGATCAACATCGAAGCCGGCAAGACTTCCGGTTCGGTAGTGGTCGATACCCCGGCCAACGACGTCTACAAAAACGGCAGCACCGTCAGCACCACCATCGAAAGCACCAGCGGTGGCAACTTCGAACAGCTGACCCCGAGCACCACGCCGGCGGTCACCACGATCACCGATTCCATCGATAACACCGGACTGTCCCTGGCGGCGACGGGTTCAGTAGTGGAAGGTGGCCAGATCACCTACACCGCGACGCTGACCAACCCGGCCGGCACCGCCATGAGCGTGACCCTGTCGAACGGTGCCGTCATCAATATCGAAGCTGGCAAGACCAGCGGTTCGGTGGTGGTCGATACCCCGGCCAACGACGTTTACAAAAACGGCAGCACCGTCAGCACTACCATCGAAAGCACCACGGGCGGCAACTTCGAGCAGCTGACCCCGAGCACGACGCCGGCGGTCACCACCATCACCGATTCGATCGACAATACCGGGCTGTCCCTGGCAGCAACCGGTTCGGTCACCGAAGGCGGCCAGATTACCTACACCGCCACCCTGAGCAACCCGGCTGGCACCGCGATGAGCGTGACCCTGTCGAATGGCGCCGTGATCAACATCGAAGCCGGCAAAACCAGCGGTTCCGTGGTGGTCGATACCCCGGCCAACGACGTCTACAAAAACGGCAGCACCGTCAGCACCACCATCGAAAGCACCACCGGCGGCAATTTCGAGCAGTTGACCCCGAGCACCACCCCGGCGGTCACCACGATCACCGATTCGATCGACAATACCGGGCTGAGCCTGACGGCGAATGGGGCGGTGGTTGAAGGTGGTCAGATCACTTACACCGCCACGCTGAGCAACCCGGCCGGCACGCCGATGACCGTCACCTTGTCGAACGGCGCCGTCATCAACATCGAAGCCGGCAAAACCAGCGGTTCGGTGGTGGTCGATACCCCGGCCAACGACGTCTACAAAAACGGCAGCACCGTCAGCACTACCATCGAAAGCACCACCGGTGGCAATTTCGAGCAGTTGACCCCGAGCACGACGCCGGCGGTCACCACGATCACCGACTCGATCGACAATACCGGCCTGACGCTCACCGCCAGCAACACCATTACCGAAGGCGGCCAGATCACCTACACCGCGACCTTGAGCAACCCGGCGGGCACGCCGATGACTGTCACGCTCAGCAATGGCGCCGTAATCAACATCGAAGCTGGTAAAACCACCGG
>NZ_JBFTMM010000050.1:0-1424 GCF_056396945.1 Pseudomonas sp. 05N432
CTGGCCAACGACACCGATGTCGACGACGGTCACGCGTTCACGCTGAACTCGGCCAGCGCGCCGGCAAACAAGGGTACAGCCAGCGTGGTCGACAACCAGCTGCTGTTCACTCCGGGAAGCGATTTTGATCACCTGGCGCAGGGGGTGGTCGAGCACGTGACGCTCAGTTACCAGATGCAGGATGAACACGGGGCACTCTCGAGTTCCACGGTGGACGTGACCATCACCGGCACCAACGACGCGCCGGTGGCAGTGGCCGATACAGCCGCCGGCACGGAAAACCAGACCCTGACCATCAACGTGCTGGGCAACGACACCGATGTCGATGACGGTCACGCGTTCACACTGAACTCGGCCAGCGCGCCGGCAAACAAAGGCAGTGCCAGCGTGGTCGGCAACCAGCTGGTGTTCACCCCCGGAACTGACTTCGACCACCTGGCGCAAGGCGCGGTCGAGCACGTGACGCTCAATTACCAGATGCAGGACGAACACGGCGCGCTCTCGAGTTCCACGGTGGACGTGACCATCACCGGCACCAACGACGSKCCGGTRGCGGTGGCCGATACGGCCGCCGGYACGGAAAACCAGACCCTGAGCATCGACGTGCTGGCCAAYGACACCGACGTCGATGACGGCCATGCATTCACCTTGGTCAGCGCCAGCGCGCCAATCGGCCAAGGCAGTGCCAGCGTGGTCGGCAACCAGTTGCAGTTCAATCCGGGGGCTGATTTCGACCATCTGGCGCAGGGCGTGGTCGAGCACGTGACGCTCAGTTACCAGATGCAGGACCAGTACGGGGCGCTCTCGAGTTCCACGGTGGATGTGACGATCACCGGCACCAACGACGCGCCGGTAGCGGTGGCCGATACGGCCGCCGGTACGGAAAACCAGACCCTGAGCATCGACGTGCTGGCCAACGACACCGATGTCGATGACGGCCACCTGTTCACGCTGAACTCGGCCAGCGCGCCGGCAAACAAAGGCACGGCCAGCGTGGTCGACAACCAGTTGGTGTTCACCCCGGGAAGTGATTTCGACCATCTGGCGCAGGGCGTGGTCGAGCACGTGACGCTCACTTACCAGATGCAGGACGAACACGGGGCACTCTCGAGTTCCACGGTGGACGTGACCATTACCGGCACCAACGACGCACCGGTGGCGGTGGCCGATACGGCCGCCGGTACGGAAAACCAGACCCTGACCATTGACGTGCTGGCCAACGACACCGATGTCGATGACGGCCACCTGTTCACGCTGAACTCGGCCAGCGCGCCGGCAAACAAAGGCAGTGCCAGCGTGGTCGGCAACCAGCTGGTGTTCAATCCGGGGAGCGACTTCGATCATCTGGCGCAGGGTGCGGTCGAGCACGTGACGCTCAATTACCAGATGCAGGACGAACACGGCGCACTCTCGAGCTCTACGGT
>NZ_JBFTMM010000051.1:0-1152 GCF_056396945.1 Pseudomonas sp. 05N432
CCTTTCGCACCGCATCAACCAACGCATCTTCCAGAACCTCAGCGTGCCGAAAATTATCGGCCAGGTCCTCGAAGAGCACGGCATCCAAAGCAACGCCTACGAATTCAAAGTCGGGTCGATTTATCCCGAGCGCGTGTATTGCGTTCAGTACGATGAATCGGACCTGCATTTCATCCAGCGCCTGTGCGAGGAAGAAGGTATTCACTACCACTTCCAGCACAGCGCAACCGCCCACAAGCTGGTGTTCGGCGATGACCAGACGGTGTTCCCGAAACTCGCGCCGGTGGCCTATCAGCAAGACTCCGGCATGGTCGCCAACGACCCGGTGATCAAGCGCTTCGACCTGCGCCTGGAAACCCGCACCAGCCGCACCACCCGTCGCGACTACGACTTCGAGAAACCACGCATCACCCTCGAAAGCGAGGCCCGTGGCGACAGCAAACCGGACCTTGAAGACTACGACTACCCAGGGCGCTTCATCGACCGCGAACGCGGCAAGCACCTGGCCAAGCGATCCCTTGAACGGCACCGCAGCGACTACCAACTGGCCGAAGGCAAAAGCGATCAGCCGCTGCTGGTCAGCGGGCATTTCCTGGCCTTGAGTCAGCACCCCAAGCCTAAGTGGAACGACCTCTGGCTGCTCACTGAAATCCTTCACGAAGGCAAGCAGCCGCAAGTGCTCGAAGAGTCGGTGACCAGCGACACCACCGACCTCAAGGACGACTTCCACCAGGGTTACCGCAATCGCTTTCAGGCCACGCCGTGGGACGTGCCCAACCGTCCGCCGCTGGTGCACCCGAAGCCGCGCATCCTCGGCAGCCAGAGCGCGGTGGTCACCGGTCCCAAAGGTGAAGAGATCCACTGCGACCAGTACGGTCGGGTGAAGGTGCAATTTCACTGGGACCGCGAAGGCCAGGCCGACGACAAGACCAACTGCTGGCTGCGCGTCTCGTCCGCCTGGGCCGGCGCCCACTACGGCGGCATCGCCATCCCGCGGATCGGCATGGAAGTGCTGGTCACCTTCCTCGAAGGCGACCCCGACCAACCGCTGATCAGCGGCTGCCTGTACCACAAGGAAAACGTCGTTCCCTACGACCTGCCGGCGAACAAGACCCGCAGCACCTTCAAGAGCCTCAGCTCGCCCGGTGGCGG
>NZ_JBFTMM010000052.1:0-1128 GCF_056396945.1 Pseudomonas sp. 05N432
TGGCACCTGGCGGTATCGCCAAATGGCACCTGGCGGTATCGCCAAAGTGTATTTGGGTGGCCCTTGCCTGAAGTCGACCGAAGTCACTCGCGTACAAGGCACGATCAATCCCGAAGGCCCTTACGGCGGCACCTCCAACGGAAAACATCGACCCCTTTCAGAAGAATCCAAAGCCTACATCAACCAGTTCGGTATTCCCTATGGCTCCTGGTAATCCATGAACAATCACCAGAAACCACGACCACTGGAATATCCCAATGTTTAAGAGCTCACCCACAGTTAAAGCGAGTGTTGCAATGTTATTGGCGTTGCTCTTGGGGGGATGCGCCACGGGCATTGGCCGGTCACTGCCTTATGACGCCTGGACGCTGGACTTTTTTGGGCCGCCCTATATGGAAGCCTGGATTGAAACGGCGGATGTCGTGGATATCAATGGACGCGTGTTCCGCGGTGCAGGCAGTGGAGGAGTGACCACAGGTTATCCGCGAGCACTCAGTAAAGGCATACCGACGACGTTTCGCGGCAACCCCAAAGGCTGGGCCGAGCATCCGGGCGGGAGTGGTCGACGCGTAACCGGCGCAGGTCTCCCCCGTTTGGTCTACGTACGCTGGCAGTCGCTGGCCGAGCCGCAAACTTATGAGGCGTATATCGAGATTCCCGAGTCGGCTCGAACCACCATGCTCAAGGGCGAAAGGGCCTTTTGTGGTGCAGATGGTAAATGGATAACGGACTACCGAAAGCTGCTGATTGTTGGCCTGGCACCGGGCGGTATCGCCAAAGTGTATTTGGGAGGCCCATGCCTTAAGGCAACCGAGGTCACCCGCGTAGTAGGCACGATCAACCCCGAAGGCCCTTACAGGGGCAAGACAAATGGTGAGTATTACTTTCTGTCAGAAGAGTCCAAAGCCTACATCGACCAGTTCGGTATTCCCTATGGCTCCTGGTAATCCATGAACAATCACCAGAAACCACGACCACTGGAATATCCCAATGTTTAAGAACTCACCCGCAGTTAAAGCGAGTGTTGCAATGTTATTGGCGTTGCTCTTGGGGGGATGCACCAAGGGCCTTGGTCGGTCACTGCCTTATGACGCGTGGAAGCTCAACTTTTTTGGTCCTGCCTACATG
>NZ_JBFTMM010000053.1:0-1072 GCF_056396945.1 Pseudomonas sp. 05N432
TCGTTGGTGCCGGTGATGGTCACGTCCACCGTGGAGCTCGAGAGCGCGCCGTGTTCATCCTGCATCTGGTAAGTGAGCGTCACGTGCTCGACCACGCCCTGTGCCAGATGATCAAAGTCGGCTCCCGGATTGAAGACGAGCTGGTTGCCGACCACGCTGGCCGTGCCCTTGTTTGCCGGCGCGCTGGCCGAGTTCAGCGTGAACAGGTGACCGTCGTCGACATCGGTATCGTTGGCCAGCACGTTGATGGTCAGGGTCTGGTTTTCCGTGCCGGCGGCTGTATCGGCCACCGCCACCGGTGCGTCGTTGGTGCCGGTAATGGTCACGTCCACCGTGGAACTCGAAAGCGCGCCGTGTTCGTCCTGCATCTGATAACTGAGCGTCACGTGTTCGACCACCCCTTGCGCCAGATGATCGAAGTCGCTCCCCGGATTGAACACCAGCTGGTTGCCGACCACGCTGGCACTGCCTTTGTTTGCCGGCGCGCTAGCCGAGTTCAGCGTGAACAGGTGGCCGTCGTCAGCATCGGTGTCGTTGGTCAGCACGTTGATGGTCAGGGTCTGGTTTTCCGTACCGGCGGCCGTATCGGCCACCGCCACCGGCGCGTCGTTGGTGCCGGTGATGGTCACGTCCACCGTGGAACTCGAAAGCGCGCCGTGTTCGTCCTGCATCTGGTAASTGAGCGTCACGTGCTCGACCACGCCCTGTGCCAGGTGGTCGAAATCAGCCCCCGGATTGAACTGCAACTGGTTGCCAACCACGCTGGCACCGCCCTGGTTTGCCGGTGCGCTGGCGCTGACCAAGGTGAATGCATGGCCGTCGTCGACGTCGGTGTCGTTGGCCAGCACGTCGATCGTCAGGGTCTGGTTTTCCGTGCCGGCGGCCGTATCGGCCACCGCCACCGGTGCGTCGTTGGTGCCGGTGATGGTCACGTCCACCGTGGAACTCGAGAGTGCCCMGTGTTCATCCTGCATCTGGTAACTGAGCGTCACGTGCTCGACCACGCCTTGCGCCAGATGATCGAAGTCGCTCCCCGGATTGAACACCAGCTGGTTGCCGACCACGCTGGCCG
>NZ_JBFTMM010000054.1:0-1034 GCF_056396945.1 Pseudomonas sp. 05N432
CAATTCATCTTTTTAACACTTACCACGCCAAATGTTACAGCTGAGCATTTAGAAAGTGAAATTAAAGCTTATAATCACTCTTTTCAAAAGATGTTTAAGCGTAAAAAAGTAATTTCTGCTACGAAAGGTTATGTAAGAAAATTAGAAATTACTTACAATAAAGAACGTGATGACTATAACCCGCATTTTCATGTTTTAATTGCAGTAAATAAGTCATATTTTACAGATAAAAGATATTATATTAGCCAAAAAGAATGGCTTGAATTATGGCGTGACGTAACGGGAATTTCAGAAATTACACAAGTTCAAGTTCAAAAAATAAGACAAAATAACAATAAAGAGTTATATGAAATGGCTAAGTATTCTGGTAAAGATAGTGATTATTTAATAAATCAAAAAGTATTTGATGCATTCTATAAATCTCTTAAAGGTAAACAGGTATTAGTTTATTCAGGATTATTTAAAGATGCTAAAAAGAAATTAAAAAATGGAGATTTAGATTACTTAAAAGAAATTGATCCAACCGAATACGTGTATCAAATTTTTTACATGTGGAATAAAAATGAATATTTAGCGAGTGAAATTTTTGATTTAACAGACGAAGAAAAACAAAAAATAAATCATCAAATGATAAATGAAATTGAAGAAGAAAAATAAAAAACAAAACGCTACTCGAAAAAAAGAGTGAGCGTTTTTTGTTTTGTTAGAAAAAATTAAAGATGTTTTTCTGAAAAAGGTTTGAGATTTTGAAATGAAAAATATGAGGGTATACAGGTGTAATATTGCAACTATTGCTATTAAAAGAGCATAAGAGGAATCCTACACAGAAATGTCTCCTTATGTAGCCATTCGGTAGCCATTTCTGTGCAAAATATTGATTTGACAGTGTCAAATGGGATTCCTATTTATGCGATAAAAATTGTTATATGACTCCCGAACGGCTACACAAAAGCTACCGAATAGCTACACAAAATCAAAAATGGATACCATATGGATACCTAAAATTAAAAATGGATACCAAATAGCTACATTAT
>NZ_JBFTMM010000055.1:0-1013 GCF_056396945.1 Pseudomonas sp. 05N432
CCGGCGGTCACCACGATCACCGATTCGATCGACAACACCGGGCTGTCCCTGGCAGCAACCGGTTCGGTCACCGAAGGCGGCCAGATTACCTACACCGCGACCCTGACCAATCCGGCCGGCACGCCGATGACCGTGACGCTCAGCAATGGCGCGGTGATCAACATCGAGGCCGGCAAAACCAGCGGCTCGGTGGTGGTCGACACCCCGGCCAACGACGTCTACAAAAACGGCAGCACCGTCAGCACTACCATCGAAAGCACCACCGGCGGCAACTTCGAACAGTTGACCCCGAGCACGACGCCGGCGGTCACCACGATCACCGATTCGATCGACAACACCGGCCTGACGCTCACCGCCGACAACACCATTACCGAAGGCGGCCAGATCACCTACACCGCGACGCTGAGCAATCCGGCCGGCACCGCGATGAGCGTGACCCTGTCCAACGGTGCAGTGATCAACATCGAGGCCGGTAAAACCACCGGCTCGGTGGTGGTCGACACCCCGGCCAACGACGTCTACAAAAACGGCAGCACCGTCAGCACCACCATCGAAAGCACCACCGGTGGCAATTTCGAGCAGTTGACCCCAAGCACCACCCCGGCGGTCACCACGATCACCGATTCGATCGACAACACCGGGCTGTCCCTGGCAGCAACCGGTTCGGTCACCGAAGGCGGCCAGATCACCTACACCGCGACCTTGAGCAACCCGGCCRGCACGCCGATGACTGTCACGCTCAGCAATGGCGCGGTGATCAACATCGAAGCCGGCAAGACYWCCGGYTCGGTGGTGGTCGACACCCCGGCSAAYGACGTYTACAAAAACGGCAGCACCGTCAGCACCACCATCGAAAGCACCACCGGCGGCAATTTCGAGCAGCTGACCCCGAGCACCACCCCGGCGGTCACCACGATCACCGATTCGATCGACAATACCGGGCTGAGCCTGACGGCGAATGGGGCGGTGGTTGAAGGTGGTCAGATCACTTACACCGCCACGCTGAGCAACCC
>NZ_JBFTMM010000056.1:0-984 GCF_056396945.1 Pseudomonas sp. 05N432
CCCCACATCCCGCGCATGGCACTCGGCGACCATTTCACTGTTGGATCGGTTATTGCCGGTACCATCGAAGAACACGCCGATCCGTAAGGTAATCCCCTCCAGCTCGACTTCTTCCTCCTCTTCCTCCAGTTCGCCTGACGCTTCGTCCTCAGGCGCGACGGATGCCAACAAACCAACCGCTGTCCCCGGCAACAACGAAYGGGCGGCCATAGCCGGTATGGGAGAACCACCATCCYCAATCGCGGTGCTGCTGAAAATACCGTCTGCGTCGATCACGATGTGCTGACCGCCGACCTTCACCGAAAGGCTCTCACCCGCCTCTATCACAAGGTGGGAACCGGCCTTGATGTGCACCTGYTCGCCGGCCTCGATCACCAGGGTTTTGCCGATCCGTGTATGGCTRCTGCTGGCTACCTGCAAGTAGTCGTTAGCCTTGAGCTGGACTTTGCGATCCGCCGCGACCGTGCGATGTTCTTCAGCTCCCAGCACCGTGATGCTGTCGCCCTTGATGGTTTCCTGGCGCTCATTACCCACTTCCAGCCGGCTGTCATGTTCGACCTTCTGCTCCAGATCCCGCTGGGCCCGCAGGTGGATCAGCTCCTGCCCGGCGCGGTCTTCGATCGACAGTTCGTTGTAACCACCCGTGCTGGGGGAGCTGTGGCTGCGCAGTACGGTTTTGGTTTTGTTTTCGGGCAAGGGATAGGGCGCAGGTGTGACTTTGTTGCTCAGGCAACCGGTGATCAGCGGTTGGTCGGGATTGCCTTCGAGGTAGGTGACAAGGACTTCCATGCCGATACGCGGAATGGTCACCGCGCCGAAATGATCCCCCGCCCAACTGGAGGAAACCCGCAGCCAGCAACTGCTTTTTTCGCTGTCGCGTTCGGCCCGGTCCCAGTGGAACTCGACTTTGACGCGACCATATTCATCGCAGTAGATCTCTTCGCCGACGGGGCCGGTGACGCGGGCGGTCTGGCAGACCAGCGC
>NZ_JBFTMM010000057.1:0-981 GCF_056396945.1 Pseudomonas sp. 05N432
CACCACGATCACCGATTCGATCGACAATACCGGGCTGAGCCTGACGGCGAATGGGGCGGTGGTTGAAGGTGGTCAGATCACTTACACCGCCACGCTGAGCAACCCGGCCGGCACCGCCATGAGCGTGACCCTGTCCAACGGCGCCGTCATCAATATCGAAGCCGGCAAGACCAGCGGCTCGGTGGTGGTCGATACCCCGGCCAACGACGTCTACAAAAACGGCAGCACTGTCAGCACCACCATCGAAAGCACCACCGGTGGCAATTTCGAGCAGTTGACCCCAAGCACCACCCCGGCGGTCACCACCATCACCGACTCGATCGACAACACCGGGCTGTCCCTGGCAGCAACCGGTTCGGTCACCGAAGGCGGTCAGATCACTTACACCGCGACGCTGACCAACCCGGCCGGCACCGCCATGAGCGTGACCCTGTCCAACGGCGCCGTCATCAACATCGAAGCCGGCAAGACTTCCGGTTCCGTGGTGGTCGACACCCCGGCGAATGACGTCTACAAAAACGGCAGCACCGTCAGCACTACCATCGAAAGCACCACCGGCGGCAACTTCGAACAGTTGACCCCGAGCACCACCCCGGCGGTCACCACCATCACCGATTCGATCGACAACACCGGGTTGAGCCTGACGGCGACCGGTTCGGTTACCGAAGGTGGCCAGATCACCTACACCGCCACCTTGACCAATCCGGCGCAAACGCCGGTCACCGTGACCCTGTCCAACGGTTCGACCATCACCATCGAAGCCGGCAAAACCASCGGCWCGGTGRWSGTCGACACCCCGGCCAACGACGTCTACAAAAACGGCAGCACCGTCAGCACCACCATTGAAAGCACCACCGGTGGCAATTTCGAGCAGCTGACCCCGAGCACCACCCCGGCGGTCACCACGATCACCGATTCGATCGACAACACCGGGCTGTCCCTGGCAGCAACCGGTTCGGTCACCGAAGGCGGCCAGATCAC
>NZ_JBFTMM010000058.1:0-932 GCF_056396945.1 Pseudomonas sp. 05N432
GCAATGTCATCGGGTTGTCTGGCGACCCAATGCAGCAGCAATGTCATCGGGTTGTCTGGCGACCCAATGCAGCACTTGCACACTGTTGCTSCCGGCGSYRGCGCTGAYGACATGCAGGACTTCACCGGTGCCACTGTGGGTGCGGATTTCCACGCCGGGCAGATAACGCACCTCGCTGATCAGCGTGCGGGCGTTGGTCTGGTGGCTGCGAACTTTGCGCACGCGTTGGCCGTCGCCGTCGTAGATATACCGCTCGCGGTCGTTCTTCGCGTTTTCGCGCACCACGGGGCACACTGCCTGTAGCTGATTGCGCAGATCCCAGCTCAGGGGCTGCCCCGGTTGCAGTTCAAGCAGGTTGCCGTTGGCATCGAAGCCGGCGGCCAGTTCGGCTTCGGTCGGTGGCCGGCCGTCGCGCTCGGGCAGGCAGCGATTGCTGTAGCGGGCGCGGGTCAAGGTGCGGCCATGGGCCTGGGCGCCGACATGCTSCAGATCCAGCAGATTGCCGCCTGCATCGTAATGGTAGGTCTGGGTGTAGTGGGCGATCTGGTTGGGATCRGGTGGCAGGGGYTGCAAGTCCGGCAGGGCCGGGCCGCCRYGCCCGATGTCAGCCTCTGATCCACAGGCTTTGATCAACTGGTAGAGCGTGTCATACCAGTAARTCTTGATCGGCTCGACGCGCTGGTTATTGAAGTAACGGATCGGTTGCGCSGCATCCTTGATGCTCAGCACATTGCCGACCGGGTCGTAGCAGTAACTGAGGTCTTGCAGCGGCGTGCCATCGGCTTTGTGGGCGCTGAGGTTCGTCAGCCGGCCGTTGGCGGGATCGTAGCGGTGACCGGTGATCACGCCGTTGCCCGCGGTTTCGGATTCGACCTGGCCGGAGGGGTTGTAGTGGATCGCGCTCACCAGAACCTTCTTGAGCTGTCCGTCAC
>NZ_JBFTMM010000059.1:0-927 GCF_056396945.1 Pseudomonas sp. 05N432
ATTATGCAATGACTGATAAAGCAGTTAAGAAAACTGTATTTTATGGTCGTGACGGGAAACCAGAAACAAAATATTTTGGCGTTCGTGATAGYGATAGATTTATTAGAATTTATAACAAAAAACAAGAACGTAAAGATAACGCAGATGTYGAAGTTAYGTCTGATCACTTATGGCGTGTAGAAATTGAACTTAAAAGAGATATGGTKGATTAYTGGAAYGATTGTTTTRAWGATTTACATATYTTRAAACCWGATTGGACTWCRCYAGAAAAATTAAAWGAMCAAGCWATGRTTTAYATGTTAATTCATGAAGAAGACAAATGGGGAGAATTGAATAAAAGAACTAAATATAAATATAAAAATTTAATTAAAGAAATATCTCCAGTTGATTTRACGGAATTAATGAAATCGACTTTAAGAGAAAATGAAAAACAATTRCAAAAGCAAATAGAATTTTGGCAGACAAAARGTAAGAAGCTATTTTAAAAATGGCTACCATTYGRCTCCCTTTTAGCTCCCAAATGGCTMCATAAAAAGGGAGCYATTTGGGAGTCATTTTTTGATTTTATGTAGCCATTTGGGAGACATTTCTGTTCAGGATTCCTCTTATGCTCTTTAAAATACGAGAGTTACATTATACACCTATTTTTTAAGGCTTTAGCTTTTTATTAAGAAGAATAACCGAGATAGAAAAACATATTTCGTATTMTAAAAGATTTAGAAAATGAATTTTAAAATGATTTATCGTCTCTCTGTTGAACGAAAAAAGTTTTTAGTTATTTTTATACGTGGAATGATTAAATGTCCTAGAAARGGCTTAAAATGCAAAATAAAAAGACTACTCATTTTTTGAGTAGTCTATCTGTAGGATAGTTTTTGATATTCTAAATGAAAAGGAGTAATACATAAATCATTTTGTATACATGGG
>NZ_JBFTMM010000060.1:0-857 GCF_056396945.1 Pseudomonas sp. 05N432
GCTTGGACGTGCACTCCAACAGCACGCTTCGCCTATCCTACTGCGTCCCCCCATCGATTAAAACGATACTAGGTGGTACAGGAATATCAACCTGTTATCCATCGCCTACGCCTGTCGGCCTCAGCTTAGGACCCGACTAACCCAGAGCGGACGAGCCTTCCTCTGGAAACCTTAGTCAATCGGTGGACGGGATTCTCACCCGTCTTTCGCTACTCACACCGGCATTCTCACTTCTAAGCGCTCCACATGTCCTTGCGATCATGCTTCGACGCCCTTAGAACGCTCTCCTACCATTGTCCAAAGGACAATCCACAGCTTCGGTRATATGTTTAGCCCCGGTACATTTTCGGCGCAGWGTCACTCGACTAGTGAGCTATTACGCACTCTTTAAATGATGGCTGCTTCTAAGCCAACATCCTAGTTGTCTGGGCAACGCCACATCCTTTTCCACTTAACATATATTTTGGGACCTTAGCTGGTGGTCTGGGCTGTTTCCCTTTCGAACACGGACCTTATCACCCATGTTCTGACTCCCAAGTTAAATTAATTGGCATTCGGAGTTTGTCTGAATTCGGTAACCCGAGAGGGGCCCCTCGTCCAAACAGTGCTCTACCTCCAATAATCATCACTTGAGGCTAGCCCTAAAGCTATTTCGGRGAGAACCAGCTATCTCCRAGTTCGATTGGAATTTCTCCGCTACCCTCAGTTCATCCGCTCACTTTTCAACGTAAGTCGGTTCGGTCCTCCATTCAGTGTTACCYGAACTTCAACCTGACCAAGGGTAGATCACCTGGTTTCGGGTCTACGACCAAATACTCCACGCCCTATTCAGACTCGCTTTCGCTGCGGCTCCACAT
>NZ_JBFTMM010000061.1:0-836 GCF_056396945.1 Pseudomonas sp. 05N432
AGATTCGCAGTCGCCCGCAACACCCTTGCCTCTGGCTAACACTTCCCCTTGCCGGGTGTGTAGAGGACTTTCACCTCCAAGTCACCAGCGTGGCCACCACAGCCAAACTGGTTGCGCTTGCGCGCAACGCGCCATGCCTGGCGCACCCAATGAAAAAGGCCGGTCAATGACCGGCCTCTGGCACTAGCATCTACGAATCAGTTCACCTCAAGCTTGTCGCGATTCTTGTCCAGAATCGCCTTGCCGATGCCCTTGACCTCCAACAACTCATCCACCGATGCAAACGGTCCATTACTCTCACGATATGCAACAATCGCCTTGGCCTTGGCCTCACCTACTCCAGCGAGTTCCCGCTGCAGTGTCGTTGCATCCGCCGTATTGAGATCGACTTTTGCAGCCTCCCCGGACGGTGCGACCTGTACTGCCAATGGCGCGCTTACAGCTTCCGTGTTTGTCGCTGGTGCAGCGATAGCGGCAATAGAGGCGCTGGTCAGCAGGGCAAAAACCAGAGAGTAGAAATAGCCTGTACGCATAAGTGACGCTCCATGACATCGATAGGAAAGAAGCAGCTTTTCCGAAGCTGCCTCCCAAACCTAGGTCATGCTGTGAGCCTGTCAAAAATGTATCGGTTACAGGGTGTGTAACAATCAGGGCTCGAGGCGGCGTTGCTGGTAGATCCAGTCGACGATCTCGCCGTCCGGGGCATAGCCACTGACGGTGTCGCGCAGCAGTTGGCGGACCCGCGAATAATCATCCCGCTCAATCGCAGACAGCAACTCCGTCAACTTGCCCTTGAGCACTTCCCAAGGCAGCAGATCTTCATTGGCCGTCATGAT
>NZ_JBFTMM010000062.1:0-799 GCF_056396945.1 Pseudomonas sp. 05N432
AGCACCACCATTGAAAGCACCACCGGTGGCAATTTCGAGCAGCTGACCCCGAGCACCACCCCGGCGGTCACCACGATCACCGATTCGATCGACAACACCGGGCTGTCCCTGGCAGCAACCGGTTCGGTCACCGAAGGCGGCCAGATCACYTACACCGCGACGCTGACCAATCCGGCCGGCACCGCGATGAGCGTGACCCTGTCCAACGGTGCAGTGATCAACATCGAAGCCGGCAAGACTTCCGGTTCCGTGGTGGTCGATACCCCGGCCAACGACGTCTACAAAAACGGCAGCACCGTCAGCACTACCATCGAGAGCACCACGGGCGGCAATTTCGAGCAGCTGACCCCGAGCACGACGCCGGCGGTCACCACGATCACCGATTCGATCGACAATACCGGCCTGAGCCTGACGGCGACCGGTTCGGTTACCGAAGGTGGCCAGATCACCTACACCGCGACGCTGACCAACCCGGCCGGCACCGCGATGAGCGTGACCTTGTCCAACGGTGCAGTCATCAACATCGAGGCCGGTAAAACCACTGGTTCCGTGGTGGTCGACACCCCGGCGAATGACGTTTACAAAAACGGCAGCACCGTCAGCACCACCATCGAAAACACCACCGGCGGCAATTTCGAGCAGCTGACCCCGAGCACCACCCCGGCCGTTACCACGATCACCGATTCGATCGATAACACCGGGCTGACGCTCACCGCCAACAACACGATTACCGAAGGCGGCCAGATCACCTACACCGCGACCCTGACCAAYCCGGCCGGTACGCCGATGACAGTGACCC
>NZ_JBFTMM010000063.1:0-798 GCF_056396945.1 Pseudomonas sp. 05N432
ATTGAGGAAGTTATTAAAGAAAAACCAAAAGCACGTTGGTTGTTTTTAACACTTTCAACAAAAAATGCGATTGACGGTGAAACTTTAGAACAGAGTTTAAAACATTTAACTAAAGCTTTTGATAGATTGAGTAGATATAAAAAAGTAAAACAAAATTTGATTGGTTTTATGCGTTCAACTGAGGTAACAGTTAATAAAAATGATTGTAGTTATAATCAACATATGCACGTTTTATTGTGTGTTGAAAATGCTTATTTTAGAAAAAAAGAAAATTATATAACGCAAGAAGAGTGGATCAATTTATGGCAAAAAGCACTTCAAGTTGATTACAAACCTGTCGCAAATATCAAAGCAATTAGGCCAAATAAAAAAGGCGATAAAGATATACAAGCTGCAATTAAAGAGACATCAAAATACTCGGTTAAGTCGTCTGATTATTTAACGGGAAATCATGAAAAAGACGCAGAAATTGTTCAAGATTTAGAACAAGGTTTATACAGAAAACGCATGTTGAGTTATGGTGGATTGCTTAAGAAAAAGCATAAACTTTTGAATTTAGATGATGCCGAAGATGGTAACTTAATTCAAACAAGTGATGAAGAAAAAACGACAGAAGAAGAACAAAAAGCTCATTCAATTACGGCAATTTGGAATTTCGAAAAGCAAAATTACTTCTTAAAAAATTTGTAATGTTGTCTAAATATAATAATATTCTTTGTAAGAATTTCAGAAAAATATATACCATATGGAGACCGAATGTATACCAAATGGAGGTAAATTTATGTCTCTATTTGGTAT
>NZ_JBFTMM010000064.1:0-765 GCF_056396945.1 Pseudomonas sp. 05N432
CCTATAGTATCAAGACAAGAAGAAACTCGTTTCACTCGTTTCAAAAAAGCCAAAAAATCTCATCGTTAAATACTTTTAAATGCACTATTAATAAATAAATGATAAAGTGAAAATGTAACATCATCCCCACATATCATTAAATCTTTTAATATGAAAAAGTTCTTTTACCCTCCATAGCCACTTAATTGTTGAGTGGCTATTTTTAATGCTTTATTCCAATTGCTTTTTGGTTGGAACCAACGGAGCATAATGTGTTGTTGAGTTGGTACTTCGTTGGGATTAATCCCAACAAACCACCAACCAACTCGCTAACATAGTTAGCTAACACATAGCTCATTCCAACCAAAAATTTTCTCGGCATAAATGCATGTGGTATGCTTAATATAGTGCTCTTTTTCAATCGCACAGCATTTTATAGCAATTCTCCAGACCACTCATTTTTGAGTGGTTCTTTTATTTTGCATTTTAAGCCCTTTCTACGACATTTAATCATTTCGAATATAAAAACAAACAAAAATTTCTTTCGTTCAAAAGAGAGGCTATGAATCATTTTAAAATTCATTTCTCAACACTTTCAGAAAGAAAAATATATTTTTAATCTCAATTATTCTTCTTAGAAAAAAGCTAAAACCCGATTAATAATATTCAAAAAAGGCAGCAGTGCATTTTGATTTTGGCTACCATTTGGCTCCCTTTTAGCTCCCAAATGGCTACCTAATAATGTAGCTATTTGGTATCCATTTTTAATTTTAGGTATCCATATGG
>NZ_JBFTMM010000065.1:0-753 GCF_056396945.1 Pseudomonas sp. 05N432
GGATAATACAAGGTTTAATGCATGGGATAAAAAAGGATATGATTTCACTTTTAAAAAGGGTATTTGAATAATAGAATTGTATTGTAGACATTGATTATTTAGGAGGAATAGAAAATGAGCGAAGAAAAATTCGAACAAGCAAAAGGAAATATCAAAGAGACTATTGGAGATGCTACTGATAATAAGGATTTAAAAGCAGAAGGTAAAGGAGATAAAGCTTCTGGTAAAGCCAAAGAAGTAGTAGATGATGTTAAAGATAAAGCTAATGACTTGATTGATAAAGTTAAAGGAGATAAAAACTAAATAAAAATTAAAACGTCTTAAGTATTATTATGTAGCATACTTGGGACGTTTTTTATTTAAAGTGAATAAAAATAAATAATAAGACACGCATTTATGCCGAGAAAATTTATTGATGTTGAGAAGAACCCTTAACTAAACTTGGAGACGAATGTCGGCATAGCGTGAGCTATTAAGCCGACCATTCGACAAGTTTTGGGATTGTTAAGGGTTCCGAGGCTCAACGTCAATAAAGCAATTGGAATAAAGCAACAAAAGGAGTTGAAGAAAATGAGTGAGAAAACTAAGAAAAGCATTCGTATAGCATTATCTTTTGCACAAGTAGTAGTACAGTCATTTATAGTTTATTATGCTTACAAGCAATATAAATTATCTAAAGAAAATTAATTTTTGATTATGTAATAAGTTTTGGTACTAAAAAAGACTTGATCTGATTAGACCAAGCCTTTTGAT
>NZ_JBFTMM010000066.1:0-749 GCF_056396945.1 Pseudomonas sp. 05N432
GGCACCGTTGGACAGGGTCACGCTCATTGCGGTGCCGGCCGGGTTGGTCAGGGTGGCGGTGTAGGTGATCTGACCGCCTTCGGTGACCGAACCGGTCGCCGCCAGGGACAGGCCGGTGTTGTCGATCGAATCGGTGATCGTGGTGACCGCTGGCGTCGTGCTCGGGGTCAACTGCTCGAAGTTGCCGCCCGTGGTGCTCTCGATGGTGGTGCTGACGGTGCTGCCGTTTTTGTAGACGTCATTCGCCGGGGTATCGACCACCACGGAACCGGACGTTTTGCCGGCTTCGATGTTGATCACTGCACCGTTGGACAGGGTCACGCTCATCGCGGTGCCGGCCGGGTTGGTCAGGGTCGCGGTGTAAGTGATCTGACCGCCTTCGGTGACCGAACCGGTCGCCGTCAGGCTCAGCCCGGTGTTGTCGATCGAGTCGGTAATCGTCGTAACGGCTGGCGTGGTGCTTGGCACCAGGTTTTCAAAGTTGCCACCGGTAGCCCCGGTGATGGTGGTGCTGACCGTACTGCCGTTTTTGTAGACGTCATTCGCCGGGGTRTCGACCACCACGGAACCGSWSGTTTTGCCGGCTTCGATGTTGATCACTGCACCGTTGGACAGGGTCACGCTCATTGCGGTGCCGGCCGGGTTGGTCAGGGTGGCGGTGTAGGTGATCTGACCGCCTTCGGTGACCGAACCGGTCGCCGCCAGGGACAGGCCGGTGTTGTCGATCGAATCGGTGATCGTGGTGACCG
>NZ_JBFTMM010000067.1:0-688 GCF_056396945.1 Pseudomonas sp. 05N432
GTTGGTGCCGGTGATGGTCACGTCCACCGTGGAACTCGAGAGCGCGCCGTGTTCGTCCTGCATCTGGTAATTGAGCGTCACGTGCTCGACCGCGCCTTGCGCCAGGTGGTCGAAGTCAGTTCCGGGGGTGAACAGCAACTGATTACCGACCACGCTGGCCGTACCCTTGTTTGCCGGTGCACTGGCCGAGTTCAGCGTGAACGCGTGACCATCATCGACGTCGGTGTCATTGGCCAGCACGTCGATCGTCAGGGTCTGGTTTTCCGTACCGGCGGCCGTATCGGCCACCGCCACCGGCGCGTCGTTGGTACCGGTGATGGTCACGTTTACGCTGCTGGTCGAGATTGCGCCGTGCTCGTCGCTCATGGTGTAGCTGAGCGTGACACTGGCCGTGGCGCCTTGCGCCAGGTGGTCGAAATCAGTCCCCGGATTGAACTGCAACTGGTTGCCCGAGACGCTAGCACTGCCTTGGCCGATTGGCGCACTGGCGCTGACCAAGGTGAATGCGTGGCCGTCGTCGACGTCGGTGTCGTTGGCCAGCACGTCGATGCTCAGGGTCTGGTTTTCCGTGCCGGCAGCCGTATCGGCCACTGCCACCGGTGCGTCGTTGGTGCCAGTGATGGTCACATCCACCGTGGAGCTTGAGAGCGCCCCGTGTTCGTCCTGCATCTGGTAAGTGAGCGTCACG
>NZ_JBFTMM010000068.1:0-686 GCF_056396945.1 Pseudomonas sp. 05N432
GGGCGGTAGCGGCAGCCACTGCACAAACCAGCGTAGCGGGTGCGTTGACGGCGCTGAACACCGACACGGTCAACACCGCCAATATTGCGGTGAAATATGATGCGGTCGGCGGCAACGCCATCACCTTGGGGGCGACCGGTGGTGCAGGCGCACCGGCCGGCGGGGTGAAAATCACCAACCTGAGTGCCGGTGCCTTGAACGGCACCAGCACCGATGCGGTGAACGGCAGCCAACTCTTTGCCACCAATACAGCCGTGAATAATCTGGGGACCCAGACCACTACTCTGGGCAACACCTCGGCCAACACCCTGGGCGGCGGCGCCACTTACTCGTCGGCCACGGGGATTACTGGCTTCAGTCAGCCGATCAACGCGATCAGCAGCACCGGGGCGGTAGCGGCAGCCACTGCACAAACCAGCGTAGCGGGTGCGTTGACGGCGCTGAATACCGACACGGTCAACACCGCCAATATTGCGGTGAAATATGATGCGGTCGGCGGCAACGCCATCACCCTGGGGGCGACCGGTGGTGCAGGTGCACCGGCCGGCGGGGTGAAAATCACCAACCTGAGTGCCGGCGCCTTGAACGGCACCAGCACTGATGCGGTGAATGGCTCGCAGCTTTTTGCGACCAACCAAAGCCTCAATAACATCAACAATGGTGCCGGCATCAAGTATTTCCATGCC
>NZ_JBFTMM010000069.1:0-653 GCF_056396945.1 Pseudomonas sp. 05N432
GGCGGCACGGAAAACCAGACCCTGAGCATCGACGTGCTGGCCAACGATACCGACGTCGATGACGGCCATGCATTCACCTTGGTCAGCGCCAGCGCGCCAATCGGCCAAGGTAGTGCCAGCGTGGTCGGCAACCAATTGTTGTTCACCCCGGGAAGTGATTTCGACCATCTGGCGCAGGGTGCGGTCGAGCACGTGACGCTCAATTACCAGATGCAGGACCAGTACGGAGCGCTCTCAAGCTCCACGGTGGATGTGACCATCACCGGCACCAACGACGCGCCGGTGGCGGTGGCCGATACGGCCGCCGGCACGGAAAACCAGACCCTGACCATCAACGTGCTGGCCAACGACACCGATGTTGACGACGGTCACGCGTTCACGCTGAACTCGGCCAGCGCGCCGGCAAACAAGGGTACGGCCAGCGTGGTCGGCAACCAGCTCGTATTCAATCCGGGAGCCGACTTTGATCATCTGGCGCAGGGCGTTGTCGAGCATGTGACGCTCACTTACCAGATGCAGGATGAACACGGCGCGCTCTCGAGTTCCACGGTGGATGTGACCATTACCGGCACCAACGACGCGCCGGTGGCGGTGGCCGATACGGCCGCCGGCACGGAGAACCAGACCCTGAGCATCAACGTGCTGGCCAACGA
>NZ_JBFTMM010000070.1:0-636 GCF_056396945.1 Pseudomonas sp. 05N432
TCACCCGCAGTTAAAGCGAGTGTTGCAATGTTATTGGCGTTGCTCTTGGGGGGATGCACCAAGGGCCTTGGTCGGTCACTGCCTTATGACGCGTGGAAGCTCAACTTTTTTGGTCCTGCCTACATGGAAGCCTGGATYGAAACGGCGGATGTCGTTGATATCAATGAGCGAGTATTCCGCGGTGCAGGCAGCGGAATCGTATCGACCGGGTATCCGACAGCGTTCAGTAAAGGCATACCGACGAAATTTCTCGGAAAGCCCAAAGGATGGCCCCCACATCCGGGCGGGAGTGGCCGACATGTAAGAGGCGCTGATCTCCCTCGTTTGGTCTATGTGCGCTGGCAGTCGCTGGCCGAGCCGCAGACCTACGAAGCGTACATTGAAATCCCCGAGTCAGCTCGAACCACCATGCTCAAGGGTGAAAGGGCCTTTTGTGGTGCAGATGGTAAATGGATTACGGATTACCGAAAGCTGCTGATTGTTGGCCTGGCACCTGGCGGTATCGCCAAAGTGTATTTGGGTGGCCCTTGCCTGAAGTCGACCGAAGTCACTCGCGTACAAGGCACGATCAATCCCGAAGGCCCTTACGGCGGCACCTCCAACGGAAAACATCGACCCCTTTCAGAAGAATCCAAA
>NZ_JBFTMM010000071.1:0-616 GCF_056396945.1 Pseudomonas sp. 05N432
CCTTGCGCCAGGTGATCAAAATCGCTTCCCGGATTGAACTGCAACTGTCGCTTCCCGGATTGAACTGCAACTGGTTGCCGACCACGCTGGCACTGCCCTGGTTTGCCGGTGCACTGGCGCTGACCAAGGTGAATGCATGGCCGTCGTCGACATCAGTGTCATTGGCCAGCACGTCGATCGTCAGGGTCTGGTTTTCCGTGCYGGCGGCCGTATCGGCCACCGCCACCGGCGCGTCGTTGGTGCCGGTGATGGTCACGTCCACCGTGGAACTCGAGAGCGCGCCGTGTTCGTCCTGCATCTGGTAATTGAGCGTCACGTGCTCGACCGCGCCTTGCGCCAGGTGRTCGAACACGTGACACTCAGTTACCAGATGCAGGACGAACACGGGGCACTCTCGAGCTCTACGGTGGACGTGACCATTACCGGCACCAACGACGCGCCGGTGGCGGTGGCCGATACGGCCGCCAGCACGGAAAACCAGACCCTGACCATTGACGTGCTGGCCAATGACACTGATGTCGACGACGGCCATGCATTCACCTTGGTCAGCGCCAGTGCACCGGCAAACCAGGGCAGTGCCAGCGTGGTCGGCAACCAGTTGCAGTTCAATCCGGGA
>NZ_JBFTMM010000072.1:0-598 GCF_056396945.1 Pseudomonas sp. 05N432
TCGACCACGGCGGCGATGGCGATGAACACCGCTGCCATACCGATCATGCTGTGCATGAACGCGACCAGCTCTGGCATCTTGGTCATTTCAACGCGTTTGGCCATGATCGAACCAGCAGTGCCGCCGATCAGCAGGCCGACGATGACGTAGCCGATACCGGCGGCGGTACCGCCTTGCTCAAGAGAGAGCGCGCCCAGTTTATAGATCAGGCCGATGGTAGTGACGATAGCCAGCGCCATGCCGAGCATTCCGTACACATTGCCGCGCCGCGATGTGGTCGGGTGCGACAGGCCTTTCAGGGCCTGGATGAAGCAGATCGAGGCGAACAAATACAGGGAGGTAACCAGGTTCATGCTCATGCTTTTTGTACCTCGACAGTGCCTGCTGCGGCCTTGGTCGCCGGAGCTTTCACAGGAGCTGCCTTCTTCTTGAACATTTCCAGCATGCGACGGGTCACCAGGAAACCACCGAACACGTTGACCGCCGCCAACGCTACAGCCAGGGTGCCCATGGTTTTGCCCAGCGGTGTCACGGTCAGCGCCGCCGCCAGCATGGCGCCGACGATCACGATCGCCGAAATGGCGTTGGTCACCGCCAT
>NZ_JBFTMM010000073.1:0-582 GCF_056396945.1 Pseudomonas sp. 05N432
TAACCCCAAGCAATCTGGTTATACTGTGAAGACGACATTCGCCGAAAATTCGCAATTACTCACAAATTTTACCTTAGCCTGATCCGTTACCAGTGAAAGTAACGTTCAGTCTATCTTTCTATCACATACCCAAATTTTTAAAGAACGATCTAATCAAAGACTAGAAATCAACATTCACCATCGCAGCGATGGAATGCTCATTTCTAAGCTTTCATACAACAGAAGCAGTAGTGGTGGAGCCAAACGGGATCGAACCGTTGACCTCCTGCGTGCAAGGCAGGCGCTCTCCCAGCTGAGCTATGGCCCCGTATTTCTACAGGCGTTTCCCACACAAGCAAAATTGGTGGGTCTGGGCAGATTCGAACTGCCGACCTCACCCTTATCAGGGGTGCGCTCTAACCAACTGAGCTACAGACCCAATTTCGGGCTGCTTCTTATCGTCTTCTTCAATGAATCAAGCAATTCGTGTGGGAGCTTATGCAGCAGCTGATGTCGTCGATTAAGGAGGTGATCCAGCCGCAGGTTCCCCTACGGCTACCTTGTTACGACTTCACCCCAGTCATGAATCACACCGTGGTAACC
>NZ_JBFTMM010000074.1:0-576 GCF_056396945.1 Pseudomonas sp. 05N432
GAAACCCCGTATCAGCAAGACGCCGGCATGCTGGCGGAGCATTCGGTGATCAGCCAGTTCTCCCAGCGTTTCAGCACCCGCACCAGCAAGGTCACACGCCGGGACTATGACCTGAAGCGCCCGAGCCTGTTGCTGGAAAGTCGCTTCACCGCCGAGTTCCGCCCGGAACTTGAAGACTATCGCTACCCGCAGTTATTCGAGAGTGAAAAACGCGCCAAACAGCTCGCCCGGCAGGCGCTGGAGCGGCACCGAACCGATTACCAGTTGGCCGAGGGCGAAAGCGACCAGCCGACCCTGCGCAGTGGCCACTTTTTCAAGCTGACCGAGCATCCGCGCGAAACGTACAACGATCTGTGGCTGCTGCTCGGTGTGACCCACTCAGGCAAGCAACCTCAGTCACTGGAGGAAGCGATCACCAGCGACACCCAACCCGAAGACGGTTTTACCCAAGGCTATCGCAACCGCTTCAGCGCCATTCCCTGGGACGTGTTCTACCGGCCACCGCTGCCGGCACAAAGACCGGCGCTGGTCTGCCAGACCGCCCGCGTCACCGGCCCCGTCGGCGAAGAGATCTAC
>NZ_JBFTMM010000075.1:0-576 GCF_056396945.1 Pseudomonas sp. 05N432
GAAACCCCGTATCAGCAAGACGCCGGCATGCTGGCGGAGCATTCGGTGATCAGCCAGTTCTCCCAGCGTTTCAGCACCCGCACCAGCAAGGTCACACGCCGGGACTATGACCTGAAGCGCCCGAGCCTGTTGCTGGAAAGTCGCTTCACTGCCGAGTTCCGCCCGGAACTTGAAGACTATCGCTACCCGCAGTTATTCGAGAGCGAAAAACGCGCCAAACAGCTCGCCCGGCAGGCGCTGGAGCGGCACCGAACCGATTACCAGTTGGCCGAGGGCGAAAGCGACCAGCCGACCCTGCGCAGTGGCCACTTTTTCAAGCTGAGCGAGCACCCGCGCGAAACCTACAACGATCTGTGGCTGCTGCTCGGTGTGACCCACTGCGGAAAACAACCCCAGGTGCTGGAAGAGTCAGTCACCAACGCGACCGAACCCGAAGACGGTTTTACCCAAGGCTATCGCAACCGCTTCAGCGCCATTCCCTGGGACGTGTTCTACCGGCCACCGCTGCCGGCACAAAGACCGGCGCTGGTCTGCCAGACCGCCCGCGTCACCGGCCCCGTCGGCGAAGAGATCTAC
>NZ_JBFTMM010000076.1:0-571 GCF_056396945.1 Pseudomonas sp. 05N432
CGATCAACGCGATCAGCAGCACCGGGGCGGTAGCGGCTGGCACTGCACAAACCAG
Organism: Pseudomonas sp. 05N432; assembly: GCF_056396945.1. Classification (NCBI taxonomy): domain Bacteria; kingdom Pseudomonadati; phylum Pseudomonadota; class Gammaproteobacteria; order Pseudomonadales; family Pseudomonadaceae; genus Pseudomonas; species Pseudomonas sp. 05N432. Next base: position 56 of record NZ_JBFTMM010000076.1, read on the forward strand.
CGTAGCGGGTGCGTTGTCGGCGCTGAATACCGACACGGTCAACACCGCCAATATCGCGGTGAAATATGATGCGGTCGGCGGCAACGCCATCACCCTAGGGGCGACCGGTGGTGCAGGTGCACCGGCCGGCGGGGTGAAAATCACCAACCTGAGCGCCGGTGCCTTGAACGGCACCAGCACCGATGCGGTGAATGGCTCGCAGCTTTTTGCGACCAACCAAAGCCTCAATAACATCAACAATGGCGCGGGCATCAAATATTTCCACGCCAACTCGACGCTCGCCGACAGCACCGCGACCGGCGTGGACAGCGTGGCCGTCGGCCCAGCCGCGAGTTCGACCGCCGCTAATGCGATCGCCATCGGCAACGGCGCCGTCGCCAGCACTGCGAACTCCATCGCCCTGGGCAACGGCGCCACCACGGCTGCTGCTGTTGCGACCGCCAATGGCGTGATCAATGGCACCACTTTCAATTATGAGGGTGCGACACCGACTGGCGTATTGAGCGTGGGCAGTGT
>NZ_JBFTMM010000077.1:0-560 GCF_056396945.1 Pseudomonas sp. 05N432
TCGTTAGCCTTGAGCTGGACTTTGCGATCCGCCGCGACCGTGCGATGTTCTTCAGCTCCGAGCACCGTGATGCTGTGGCCCTTGATGGTTTCCTCGCGCTTGTTACCCACTTCCAGCCGGCTGTCATTTTCGACCTTCTGCTCCAGATCCCGCTGGGCCCGCAGGTGGATCAGCTCCTGCCCGGCGCGGTCTTCAATCGACAGTTCGTTGTAACCACCCGTGCTGGGGGAGCTGTGGCTGCGCAGTACGGTTTTGGTTTTGTTCTCGGGCAAGGGATAGGGCGCAGGCGTGACTTTGTTGCTCAGGCAACCGGTGATCAGCGGATGATCGGGATTGCCTTCGAGGTAGGTGACGAGGACTTCCATGCCGATACGCGGAATGGTCACCGCTCCGAAACCTTCACCCGCCCAGCTGGAGGAAACCCGCAGCCAGCAACTGCTTTTTTCGCTGTCGCGTTCGGCCCGGTCCCAGTGGAACTCGACTTTGACGCGACCATATTCATCGCAGTAGATCTCTTCGCCGACGGGGCCGGTGACGCGGGCGGTCTGGCAGACCAGCGC
>NZ_JBFTMM010000078.1:0-556 GCF_056396945.1 Pseudomonas sp. 05N432
TCGACCACGGCGGCGATGGCGATGAACACCGCTGCCATACCGATCATGCTGTGCATGAACGCGACCAGCTCTGGCATCTTGGTCATTTCAACGCGTTTGGCCATGATCGAACCAGCAGTGCCGCCGATCAGCAGGCCGACGATGACGTAACCGATACCGGCGGTGGCCAGCTCGGAACCCAGTTTGAACACCAGGCCGACAGTGGTGACAATGGCCAGCGCCATGCCGAGCATCCCGTACACATTGCCGCGTCGCGACGAGGTCGGGTGCGACAAGCCCTTCAGGGCCTGGATGAAGCAGATCGACGCGATCAAGTAGAGCGTCGTGACAAGGTTCATGCTCATTACTTGGGCGCCTCTTCTTTTACGGCTTTCGGGGCTTTTTTCTTGAACATCTCAAGCATTCTGCGGGTCACCAGGAAACCACCGAACACGTTGACCGCCGCCAACGCTACAGCCAGGGTGCCCATGGTTTTGCCCAGCGGTGTCACGGTCAGCGCCGCCGCCAGCATGGCGCCGACGATCACGATCGCCGAAATGGCGTTGGTCACCGCCAT
>NZ_JBFTMM010000079.1:0-552 GCF_056396945.1 Pseudomonas sp. 05N432
ATCGCCGAAATGGCGTTGGTCACCGCCATCAACGGGGTGTGCAGTGCGGGTGTAACGTTCCAGACCACGTGATAACCGACATAAATCGCCAGCACGAAGATGATCAGGTTGTAGATACCGGGGGAGATAAGCTCTTCCATCGTCTGAATCCCTGCTTAGGCGTTTTTGCGGATGACTTGGCCGTCGCGGCACATCAGGCACGCGGCGACGATGTCGTCTTCGAGGTTCACTTCGAACTGACCTTCCTTGTTGAAGACCAGCTTCAGGAAGTCCAGCAGGTTGCGCGCGTACAGCGCCGAGGCGTCTGCGCCGACCTGGGCGGCCAGGTTGGTCGGGCCGGCAATGGTCACGCCATTCTCGACGACCACCTGGTCGGCCACGGTCAGCGGGCAGTTGCCGCCTTGCGCAGCGGCCAGGTCGATGACCACCGAACCGGGCTTCATCTGCGCCACGGTTTCAGCGCTCAGCAGCACTGGCGCCTTGCGGCCGGGAATCAGGGCGGTGGTGATGACGATATCGGCCTGCTTGGCGCGTTCGTGCACGGCCAGGGCC
>NZ_JBFTMM010000080.1:0-552 GCF_056396945.1 Pseudomonas sp. 05N432
TAACCCCAAGCAATCTGGTTATACTGTGAAGACGACATTCGCCGAAAATTCGCAATTACTCACAAATTTTACCTTAGCCTGATCCGTTACCAGTGAAAGTAACGTTCAGTCTATCTTTCTATCACATACCCAAATTTTTAAAGAACGATTCTGATAAAGATCAGAAATCAATATTCACTCGAATATTCATTTCTGCACTCTAACAATAAGCCAGCGAAAAACAGTAAATGGTGGAGCCAAACGGGATCGAACCGTTGACCTCCTGCGTGCAAGGCAGGCGCTCTCCCAGCTGAGCTATGGCCCCGTAATTGGTGGGTCTGGGCAGATTCGAACTGCCGACCTCACCCTTATCAGGGGTGCGCTCTAACCAACTGAGCTACAGACCCAATCAAGGGATGCTGACCTTATCGTCTTCTTCAATGAATCAAGCAATTCGTGTGGGAGCTTATGCAGCAGCTGATGTCGTCGATTAAGGAGGTGATCCAGCCGCAGGTTCCCCTACGGCTACCTTGTTACGACTTCACCCCAGTCATGAATCACACCGTGGTAACC
>NZ_JBFTMM010000081.1:0-540 GCF_056396945.1 Pseudomonas sp. 05N432
GACAGGAGTAATACATTAATCGTATCACACGCATTTATGCCGAGAAAATTTATTGAGGTTGAGAAGAACCCTTAACTAAACTTGGAGACGAATGTCGGCATAGCGTGAGCTATTAAGCCGACGATTCGACAAGTTTAGGGATTGTTAAGGGTTCCGAGGCTCAACGTCAATAAAGCAATTGGAATAAAGCATTAAAAAATAGCCACTCAATTTGTGAGTAGCTATTTTTGGGCGAAGATCACTTCACATTAAAAGACTAAATGTGAATGAGGATAATGCTATATTTTTACTTTAACACTTATTTATTTTCATCTCATCCAAAACCATTAAAAATAGTCACTCAATTATTGAGTGACTATGGGTTGGTAGAAGAACTATTTCATGTTAAAAGAATTAATGATGTTTGAGAATTATATTTTCACTTTAACATTTATTTAATCATAGTGCATTCAAAAGTATTTAACGATGAGATTTTTTGGCTTTTTTGAAACGAGTTTCTTCTTGTCTTGATAATATAAGTATTTTGACATAGGTTTATAA
>NZ_JBFTMM010000082.1:0-532 GCF_056396945.1 Pseudomonas sp. 05N432
CACCTGGAAGACGTAGAGTTCACCTACCGCAAAATCACCTGGACCCACGAAGTATCCGGTACTTCGGGTTCCGATGACTGGCGTTCCCCGGTCGCTGGCTAAGTCTGGCCGACCGTTTCAAAACATCGGCCAGCTCTGCTGGTCGATGTTGTTTGCGTCACCCAAGAATTCTTGCGTTCGTTGATCGCCCACTCAGGGCTTGATGGATGCTGCAGCACTGCACGAGGAACAACGGATGTTCGCGCCGGCCAACCAGACTCACTTCGCCTTGACCGTAGAAGGTCTGGCGAACGATCTCCAGGTACTTGCCCTCACCGGTCGAGAAGCCATCAGCCAACCGTTCGCGTTCGACGTCGAACTGGTCAGCGAAAACCCGTCCCTGGACCTCGAAAGCCTGTTGCACAAACCGGCGTTTTTGCAGCTCGCGCAAAACGGCACCGGCATTCACGGACAGATCTATCGCGTCGCCCAAGGCGATGCCGGTAAACGCCTGACCCGCTACTCGGTGACCCTGCGCCCGCAGCTGTCTTAC
>NZ_JBFTMM010000083.1:0-521 GCF_056396945.1 Pseudomonas sp. 05N432
CCGGCCGTTACCACCGGCCGTTACCACGATCACCGATTCGATCGATAACACCGGGCTGACGCTCACCGCCAACAACACGATTACCGAAGGCGGCCAGATCACCTACACCGCGACCCTGACCAATCCGGCCGGCACGCCGATGACCGTGACGCTCAGCAATGGCGCGGTGATCAACATCGAGGCCGGCAAGACCAGCGGTTCCGTGGTGGTCGACACCCCGGCCAACGACGTCTACAAAAACGGCAGCACCGTCAGCACCACCATCGAAAGCACCACCGGTGGCAACTTCGAACAGTTGACCCCGAGCACGACGCCGGCAGTCACGACGATCACCGACTCGATCGACAACACCGGMCTGTCCCTGGCAGCGACCGGTTCGGTCACCGAAGGCGGYCAGATCACCTACACCGCGACSCTGASCAACCCGGCCGGYACGCCGATGACCGTSACSYTGAGCAACGGCGCGGTGATCAACATCGAAGCCGGCAAAACGTCCGGTTCCGTGGTGGTCGATACCCCGG
>NZ_JBFTMM010000084.1:0-485 GCF_056396945.1 Pseudomonas sp. 05N432
GGCAGGCACGGAAAACCAGACCCTGAGCATCGACGTGCTGGCCAACGATACCGACGTCGATGACGGCCATGCATTCACCTTGGTCAGCGCCAGCGCGCCAATCGGCCAAGGTAGTGCCAGCGTGGTCGGCAACCAATTGTTGTTCACCCCGGGGACTGACTTCGATCATTTGGCGCAGGGCGCCACGGCCAGCGTCACGCTCAGCTACACCATGAGCGACGAGCACGGCGCGCTCTCGAGTTCCACGGTGGACGTGACCATCACCGGCACCAACGACGCACCGGTGGCGGTGGCCGATACGGCCGCCGGTACGGAAAACCAACCCCTGACGATCGACGTACTGGCCAACGACACCGATGTCGACGACGGTCACGCGTTCACGCTGAACTCGGCCAGCGCGCCGGCAAACAAGGGTACAGCCAGCGTGGTCGACAACCAGCTGCTGTTCACTCCGGGAAGCGATTTTGATCACCTGGCGCAGGGGG
>NZ_JBFTMM010000085.1:0-471 GCF_056396945.1 Pseudomonas sp. 05N432
TCACTGCACCGTTGGACAGGGTCACGCTCATCGCGGTGCCGGCCGGGTTGGTCAGGGTCGCGGTGTAAGTGATCTGACCGCCTTCGGTGACCGAACCGGTGGCCGCCAGGGACAGACCGGTGTTGTCGATCGAATCGGTGATCGTGGTGACCGCCGGGGTGGTGCTCGGGGTCAGCTGCTCGAAATTGCCACCGGTGGTGCTTTCGATGGTAGTGCTGACGGTGCTGCCGTTCTTGTAGACGTCATTCGCCGGGGTGTCGACCACCACGGAACCGGACGTTTTACCGGCCTCGATGTTGATCACCGCGCCGTTGCTGAGCGTGACGGTCATCGGCGTGCCGGCCGGATTGGTCAGGGTCGCGGTGTAGGTAATCTGGCCGCCTTCGGTGACCGAACCGGTTGCTGCCAGGGACAGCCCGGTGTTGTCGATCGAATCGGTGATCGTGGTGACCGCCGGGGTGGTGCTCGGGG
>NZ_JBFTMM010000086.1:0-457 GCF_056396945.1 Pseudomonas sp. 05N432
GCTCGCTCCCACATTGGAAGCTCGCTCCCACATTGGAACTGCGTTGACTTCGGTAATGAGGTCGACATAGAACCCCTGTGGGAGCGAGCCTGCTCGCGATTGCTTTCGCCCATTCAACACACTCCTCACCGCCTGCACCCACCCCGCGCACCCCCGCCCACGGCGCCCTTTTGCAGTGCCCACTACCGAGGTTTTCCTTCATTCTTGCCACGCGTGAAGAAGTGGATGAACGGGTCGGCAAAACCTTGCGTGCGGTGGATCGTACGGCGCGGGAATACGGCCGGCTCTGAGATTGCAGGAAGGTCCTGCGGACCTTATCGCGAGCAGGCTCGCTCCCACATTGGAACTGCGTTGACTTCGGTAATGAGGTCGACATAGAACCCCTGTGGGAGCGAGCCTGCTCGCGATTGCTTTCGCCCATTCAACACACTCCTCACCGCCTGCACCCACCCCGCGC
>NZ_JBFTMM010000087.1:0-452 GCF_056396945.1 Pseudomonas sp. 05N432
CCGGCAAACCAGGGCAGTGCCAGCGTGGTCGGCAACCAGTTGCAGTTCAATCCGGGAAGCGATTTTGATCACCTGGCGCAAGGCGCCACGGCCAGTGTCACGCTCAGCTACACCATGAGCGACGAGCACGGCGCAATCTCGACCAGCAGCGTAGACGTGACCATCACCGGTACCAACGACGCGCCGGTGGCGGTGGCCGATACGGCCGCCGGTACGGAAAACCAGACCCTGACGATCGACGTGCTGGCCAATGACACCGACGTCGACGACGGCCATGCATTCWCCTTGGTCAGCGCCAGTGCRCCGGCAAACCAGGGCAGTGCCAGCGTGGTCGGCAACCAGTTGCAGTTCAATCCGGGAAGCGATTTTGATCACCTGGCGCAAGGCGCCACGGCCAGTGTCACGCTCAGCTACACCATGAGCGACGAGCACGGCGCAATCTCGACCAGCAG
>NZ_JBFTMM010000088.1:0-452 GCF_056396945.1 Pseudomonas sp. 05N432
GTAGACGTGACCATTACCGGCACCAACGACGCGCCGGTGGCGGTGGCCGATACGGCCGCCGGCACGGAAAACCAGACCCTGAGCATCGACGTGCTGGCCAACGATACCGACGTCGATGACGGCCAYGCATTCACCTTGGTCAGCGCCAGTGCGCCAATCGGYCAAGGCAGTGCTAGCGTCTCGGGCAACCAGTTGCAGTTCAATCCGGGGACTGACTTCGATCACCTGGCGCAGGGTGCGGTCGAGCACGTGACACTCAATTACCAGATGCAGGACCAGTACGGGGCGCTCTCGACCAGTAGCGTAGACGTGACCATTACCGGCACCAACGACGCGCCGGTGGCGGTGGCCGATACGGCCGCCGGCACGGAAAACCAGACCCTGAGCATCGACGTGCTGGCCAACGATACCGACGTCGATGACGGCCATGCATTCACCTTGGTCAGCGCCAG
>NZ_JBFTMM010000089.1:0-452 GCF_056396945.1 Pseudomonas sp. 05N432
ACTGCTACCGGACCGTCGTTGGTGCCGGTGGTGATGGTCACGTCCACCGTGGAGCTCGAGAGCGCGCCGTGTTCATCCATCTGGTAAGTGAGCGTCACGTGCTCGACCACGCCCTGTGCCAGATGATCAAAGTCGGCTCCCGGATTGAATACGAGCTGGTTGCCGACCACGCTGGCCGTGGTGCCCTTGTTTGCCGGCGCGCTGGCCGAGTTCAGCGTGAACRSGTGACCGTCRTCGACATCGGTRTCGTTGGCCAGTACGTTGATGGTCAGGGTCTGGTTTTCCGTGCCGGCAGCGACATCGGCCACTGCTACCGGACCGTCGTTGGTGCCGGTGATGGTCACGTCCACCGTGGARCTCGAGAGCGCGCCGTGTTCATCCTGCATCTGGTAAGTGAGCGTCACGTGCTCGACCACGCCCTGTGCCAGATGATCAAAGTCGGCTCCCGGATT
>NZ_JBFTMM010000090.1:0-452 GCF_056396945.1 Pseudomonas sp. 05N432
GCCCTTGCTTGCCGGCGCGCTGGCCGAGTTCAGCGTGAACAGGTGGCCGTCGTCAGCGTCGGTGTCGTTGGCCAGCACGTYGATSGTCAGGGTCTGGTTYTCCGTGCCGGCGGCCGTATCGGCCACCGCCACCGGCGCGTCGTTGGTACCAGTGATCGTCACGCCCACCGTAGAGCTCGAGAGTGCGCCGTGTTCGTCCTGCATCTGGTAATTGAGCGTCACGTGCTCGACCGCACCCTGCGCCAGATGATCGAAGTCGCTCCCCGGATTGAACACCAGCTGGTTGCCGACCACGCTGGCCGTGCCCTTGCTTGCCGGCGCGCTGGCCGAGTTCAGCGTGAACAGGTGGCCGTCGTCAGCGTCGGTGTCGTTGGCCAGCACGTTGATGGTCAGGGTCTGGTTCTCCGTGCCGGCGGCCGTATCGGCCACCGCCACCGGCGCGTCGTTGGTAC
>NZ_JBFTMM010000091.1:0-452 GCF_056396945.1 Pseudomonas sp. 05N432
CCGGTGGCGGTGGCCGATACGGCCGGGCCGATACGGCCGCCGGCACGGAGAACCAGACCCTGACCATCAACGTGCTGGCCAACGAYACCGATGTCGACGACGGYCACCTGTTCACACTGAACTCGGCCAGCGCGCCGGCAAACAAGGGCACGGCCAGCGTGGTCGGCAACCAGCTCGTGTTCAATCCGGGGAGCGACTTCGATCATCTGGCGCAAGGCGTGGTCGAGCACGTGACGCTCACTTACCAGATGCAGGACGAACACGGCGCGCTCTCGAGTTCCACGGTGGATGTGACCATTACCGGCACCAACGACGCGCCGGTGGCGGTGGCCGATACGGCCGCCGGCACGGAGAACCAGACCCTGAGCATCAACGTGCTGGSCAACGACAGCGATGTCGACGACGGTCACCTGTTCACACTGAACTCGGTCAGTGCACCGGCAAACAAGGGC
>NZ_JBFTMM010000092.1:0-430 GCF_056396945.1 Pseudomonas sp. 05N432
CCGATGACTGTCACGCTCAGCAATGGCGCCGTAATCAACATCGAAGCTGGTAAAACCACCGGCTCGGTGGTGGTCGAYACCCCGGCGAATGACGTCTACAAAAACGGCAGCACCGTCAGCACCACCATCGAAAGCACCACCGGTGGCAACTTCGAACAGTTGACCCCGAGCACGACGCCGGCAGTCACGACGATCACCGATTCGATCGACAACACCGGACTGTCCCTGGCAGCGACCGGTTCGGTCACCGAAGGCGGCCAGATCACCTACACCGCCACGCTGAGCAATCCGGCTGGCACACCGATGACTGTCACGCTCAGCAATGGCGCCGTAATCAACATCGAAGCTGGTAAAACCACCGGCTCGGTGGTGGTCGATACCCCGGCSAAYGACGTCTACAAAAACGGCAGCACCGTCAGCACCACCATCG
>NZ_JBFTMM010000093.1:0-425 GCF_056396945.1 Pseudomonas sp. 05N432
AACACCAACACCATTACCGAAGGCGGCCAGATCACCTACACCGCGACCTTGAGCAACCCGGCGGGCACGCCGATGACTGTCACGCTCAGCAATGGCGCCGTAATCAACATCGAAGCTGGTAAAACCACCGGCTCGGTGGTGGTCGATACCCCGGCCAACGACGTCTACAAAAACGGCAGCACCGTCAGCACCACCATCGAAAGCACCACCGGTGGCAACTTCGAGCAGCTGACCCCGAGCACCACCCCGGCCGTTACGACGATTACCGATTCGATCGACAACACCGGCCTGACGCTCACCGCCAGCAACACCATTACCGAAGGCGGCCAGATCACCTACACCGCGACCTTGAGCAACCCGGCGGGCACGCCGATGACTGTCACGCTCAGCAATGGCGCCGTAATCAACATCGAAGCTGGTAAAAC
>NZ_JBFTMM010000094.1:0-425 GCF_056396945.1 Pseudomonas sp. 05N432
GGGGAATTATAGTAACTATGTTGAACAAAAAGAATTAGAAAGACATCGAGAAGAAATAGAATAAGAAAAATATGAAAAAGAAAAGAAGCGATTGGAAAAAGCTATAAATATAAAAGAACAGAAAGCTCAACGAGCAACTAAAAAACCGAAAAACTTAAGTTCATCTGAAAGCAGAATAAAAGGAACAAAGCCATACTTTGCAGGTAAGCAGAAGAAGTTACGAAAAACTATAAAATCTCTAGAAACCAGACTAGAAAAACTTGAAAGCGTCGAAAAGAGAAACGAACTTCCTCCACTTAAAATGGATTTAGTGAATTTAGAAAGTGTAAAAAATAGAACTATAATACGTGGTGAAGATGTCTCGGGCACAATTGAAGGACGGGTATTGTGGAAAGCAAAAAGTTTTAGTATTCGTGGAGGAGACA
>NZ_JBFTMM010000095.1:0-421 GCF_056396945.1 Pseudomonas sp. 05N432
ATGAGATCTCACTGGGACCTTGAGTCCCCTGAAGGGCCGTCGAAGACTACGACGTTGATAGGTTGGGTGTGTAAGCGCTGTGAGGCGTTGAGCTAACCAATACTAATTGCCCGTGAGGCTTGACCATATAACACCCAAGCAATCTGCATACTTCGAGAGAAGAGCCAGATTGCGGTGTGTGAAGACGAAACGAACCGAAAGTTCGAGCTGCTCACAAACACCGAGATCTATCACATACCCAATTTGCTGAAGCGAGGCCMACWGGTCGCGAGTCAGTACCCGAATTTCTTGACGACCATAGAGCATTGGAACCACCTGATCCCATCCCGAACTCAGCAGTGAAACGATGCATCGCCGATGGTAGTGTGGGGTTTCCCCATGTGAGAGTAGGTCATCGTCAAGATTAAATTCCGAAACCCCA
>NZ_JBFTMM010000096.1:0-420 GCF_056396945.1 Pseudomonas sp. 05N432
TGGGGTTTCGGAATTTAATCTTGACGATGACCTACTCTCACATGGGGAAACCCCACACTACCATCGGCGATGCATCGTTTCACTGCTGAGTTCGGGATGGGATCAGGTGGTTCCAATGCTCTATGGTCGTCAAGAAATTCGGGTACTGARTCGTGACCAGTGGGTCTCGCTTCAGCAAATTGGGTATGTGACAGTCGGGTGTTTTGTGAGCAGCTCGAACTTTCGGTTCGTTTCGTCTTCACACACCGCAATCTGGTTCTTCTCTCGAAGCATGCAGATTGCTTGGGTGTTATATGGTCAAGCCTCACGGGCAATTAGTATTGGTTAGCTCAACGCCTCACAGCGCTTACACACCCAACCTATCAACGTCGTAGTCTTCGACGGCCCTTCAGGGGACTCAAGGTCCCAGTGAGATCTCAT
>NZ_JBFTMM010000097.1:0-409 GCF_056396945.1 Pseudomonas sp. 05N432
GTCGGGTCGGTAGAGCAAATGACTGTTAATCATTGGGTCCCAGGTTCGAGTCCTGGTCACGGAGCCAATTTCAAACCGGGGTATAGCGCAGTCCGGTAGCGCGCCTGCTTTGGGAGCAGGATGTCAGGAGTTCGAATCCCCTTACCCCGACCATTTTTGGGTCGTTAGCTCAGTTGGTAGAGCAGTTGGCTTTTAACCAATTGGTCGTAGGTTCGAATCCCACACGACCCACCATTTTTGAAACCAGTTAGCGCTGGAATCGAATCTTAAGATCAGAGGCCAAAAGCGCTGATCGAAGAAGGCGCTCTTTTAAAAGGGTGCCTTTTTTTTACCGGGGTATAGCGCAGTCCGGTAGCGCGCCTGCTTTGGGAGCAGGATGTCAGGAGTTCGAATCCCCTTACCCCGACCA
>NZ_JBFTMM010000098.1:0-406 GCF_056396945.1 Pseudomonas sp. 05N432
GCTTAGCACAGGCAGCAAAAGAAAAAAGATCTAAGCTCACAAATGGCTCTAAAGAAACACAACTTACAGAAGCGTTGTTAAAAGAACCATCAATTGCTAAAGCTCAAACAAAATTGAAGCGTATCCCTACACTTATTACTGAATCTAAAAAACATTCAAATAATCCGCACAGCCAAAAAAATTCGAATCAGACTAAGAATATAACAGCAACTAAAGAGGATTCCAAAGGCAAACAGCAACATACACCTAACCAAAACAAACGTAATAAACAACAAAAAGTAGAAAAAACTAGTAGCAAAATTGAAAAACGAACATTTAATGATTAATCTCGAGTTTTAAATATTAACAATGATAAAGAGTAAAATGAAGTGTATTGAACATTATAAAAGTTATATTCTTTATCTAC
>NZ_JBFTMM010000099.1:0-400 GCF_056396945.1 Pseudomonas sp. 05N432
TGATTCGCCATGACGACCCGGCCGGCACCTTGCACCTGCTGGACCTGAGCCTCGGCGGCGCGCCGCTGCAACAGCGGCGAGATTTTTTGCGAAGCCTTGACCCACCCGACTGGCCGAACAGTGTGACCGAGCGGGATGCCTTGCTCGAATCTGGCGACGGCGCAACCACCTGGAATAGCTACGCGCCCACCGCCGAACCGCTGAGTCAGACCGACRCACTGGGCAATCGTCAAGCCTTCGCCTACACCGTCGCCGGCCAGCTGAAAAACACCCGGCTGACCCTGGCCGGTGACGGAGAGCTCGAGAAGGTTCTGGTGAGCGCGATCCACTACAACCCCTCCGGCCAGGTCGAATCCGAAACCGCGGGCAACGGCGTGATCACCGGTCACCGCTACGATCC
>NZ_JBFTMM010000100.1:0-400 GCF_056396945.1 Pseudomonas sp. 05N432
TGATTCGCCATGACGACCCGGCCGGCACCTTGCACCTGCTGGACCTGAGCCTCGGCGGCGCGCCGCTGCAACAGCGGCGAGATTTTTTGCGAAGCCTTGACCCACCCGACTGGCCGAACAGTGTGACCGAGCGGGATGCCTTGCTCGAAACCGGCGACGGTGCGACTACCTGGAATAGCTACGCGCCCACCGCCGAACCGCTGAGTCAGACCGACGCACTGGGTAACCGTCAAGCCTTCGCCTACACCGTGGCCGGCCAGCTGAAAAACACCCGGCTGACCCTGGCCGGTGACGGACAGCTCAAGAAGGTTCTGGTGAGCGCGATCCACTACAACCCCTCCGGCCAGGTCGAATCCGAAACCGCGGGCAACGGCGTGATCACCGGTCACCGCTACGATCC
>NZ_JBFTMM010000101.1:0-396 GCF_056396945.1 Pseudomonas sp. 05N432
CCAGCCGACCTCGCCGGTAGACCAGAACCACGTCATTAGTGGCACCGAGGGTTATCCAGGCGCCACGCTGAAAATGCTGGACTCAGCCAATCAACCGGTGCCCGGGAAGTTCACGCAGAACGGGAAAAGCTGGACATTCGCCCCTGACCAGCCCTGGGAGGTGGGGAGCAGAACGATCAAAGCCGTGCAGACCGTTAACAGCGTAGAGTCCAACGCAAGCGAACCACGCACGTTCAAAGTAAGGCCMCCCCAACTGGTCATCACCCAGCCGACCTCGCCGGTAGACCAGAACCACGTCATTAGTGGCACCGAGGGTTATCCAGGCGCCACGCTGAAAATGCTGGACTCAGCCAATCAACCGGTGCCCGGGAAGTTCACGCAGAACGGGAAAAGCTG
>NZ_JBFTMM010000102.1:0-392 GCF_056396945.1 Pseudomonas sp. 05N432
ACCGTCACGCTCTGAGCAACGGCGCGGTGATCAACATCGAAGCCGGCAAAACGTCCGGTTCCGTGGTGGTCGATACCCCGGCGAATGACGTCTACAAAAACGGCAGCACCGTCAGCACTACCATCGAAAGCACCACCGGCGGCAACTTCGAGCAGTTGACCCCGAGCACGACGCCGGCGGTCACCACGATCACCGATTCGATCGACAACACCGGGCTGTCCCTGGCAGCAACCGGTTCGGTCACCGAAGGCGGCCAGATTACCTACACCGCGACCCTGAGCAACCCGGCCGGCACGCCGATGACCGTCACGCTGAGCAACGGCGCGGTGATCAACATCGAAGCCGGCAAAACGTCCGGTTCCGTGGTGGTCGATACCCCGGCGAATGACGTC
>NZ_JBFTMM010000103.1:0-386 GCF_056396945.1 Pseudomonas sp. 05N432
GTCACCGAAGGCGGTCAGATCACTTACACCGCGACCCTGACCAACCCGGCCGGCACCGCGATGAGCGTGACCCTGTCCAACGGTGCAGTGATCAACATCGAAGCCGGCAAAACGTCCGGTTCCGTGGTGGTCGACACCCCGGCGAATGACGTCTACAAAAACGGCAGCACCGTCAGCACTACCATCGAAAGCACCACCGGCGGCAACTTCGAGCAGTTGACCCCGAGCACGACGCCGGCGGTCACCACCATCACCGATTCGATCGACAACACCGGTCTGTCCCTGGCGGCSACCGGTTCGGTCACCGAAGGCGGTCAGATCACYTACACCGCSACCCTGACCAACCCGGCCGGCACCGCAATGAGCGTGACCCTGTCCAACGGTGC
>NZ_JBFTMM010000104.1:0-385 GCF_056396945.1 Pseudomonas sp. 05N432
AGATTATTCATTGACTTTCTTTATTTAAATTAAGGTTTAAAGTTAGAATAGTATTAAAAATTACAAGACTATATGATTAGATTATTCATTGACTTTCTTTATTTAAATTAAGGTTTAAAGTTAGAATAGTATTAAAAATTACAAGACTATATGATTTATATCTAATTCATTATGTTATATGAAGGAGCGATTGAAATGGAAAAGGAAAATCTACTTACAGGTGACAGACCCACTGGTAAACTTCATATCGGTCATTATATCGGTTCCCTAAAGAAAAGAGTTGAAATACAAGACCAATTTAACAACTTTATTATGATAGCTGACCAACAAGCATTAACTGATAATGCTAAAAACCCTAAAAAAATTCAAAATAGCTTAATAGAAG
>NZ_JBFTMM010000105.1:0-384 GCF_056396945.1 Pseudomonas sp. 05N432
TTCGAGCAAGGCATCCCGCTCGGTCACACTGTTCGGCCAGTCGGGTGGGTCAAGGCTTCGCAAAAAATCTCGCCGCTGTTGCAGCGGCGCGCCGCCGAGGCTCAGGTCCAGCAGGTGCAAGGTGCCGGCCGGGTCGTCATGGCGAATCAGCTGGCCACACMGATTGTGGRCGGCGGCGTCCGCATCGGCAGYGGCRTAGCTGAAGCGCTCCAGTGCGTGCTCGGCAACGTCTGCTCCACGCTCCTGCACGGCCACCGGGCGCAGCAGTTCGTCGTATTCGGTCCGTGAGTGGCTGCCACGGCCGTCCCAGCGTTCGACGGCTTGCCCGGCCTCACCTGGCAGCGYCAGYCGCCAGCCGGCGTCCACGCTGTGGCTCGCCAACGG
>NZ_JBFTMM010000106.1:0-369 GCF_056396945.1 Pseudomonas sp. 05N432
GTCAAGTCAAAATCACCAAGGTTTTCGACAAGTCCTCGCCACTGCTGCTGGCTGCCCTGACTTCCGGCGAGCGTCTGACTTCTATCGAAATCAAGTGGTACCGCACCTCGGCTGCCGGCACCCAAGAGCACTACTTCACCACCAARCTTGAAGACGCRATCATCGTCGACATCAAAGACTACATGCACAACTGCCAAGACCCGGCGAACTCGCACTTCACTCACYTGGAAGACGTAGAGTTCACCTACCGCAAAATCACCTGGACCCACGAAGTATCCGGTACTTCGGGTTCCGATGACTGGCGTTCCCCGGTCGCTGGCTAAGTCTGGCCGACCGTTTCAAAACATCGGCCAGCGCTGCTGGTCGATG
>NZ_JBFTMM010000107.1:0-362 GCF_056396945.1 Pseudomonas sp. 05N432
AACCACCCCCTGCGCCAGGTGATCAAAATCGCTTCCCGGAGTGAACAGCAGCTGGTTGTCGACCACGCTGGCTGTACCCTTGTTTGCCGGCGCGCTGGCCGAGTTCAGCGTGAACGCGTGACCGTCGTCGACATCGGTGTCGTTGGCCAGCACGTTGATGCTCAGGGTCTGGTTCTCCGTGCCGGCGGCCGTATCGGCCACCGCCACCGGCGCGTCGTTGGTGCCGGTAATGGTCACGTCTACGCTGCTGGTCGAGATTGCGCCGTGCTCGTCGCTCATGGTGTAGCTGAGCGTGACACTGGCCGTGGCGCCTTGCGCCAGGTGATCAAAATCGCTTCCCGGATTGAACTGCAACTGGTTGC
>NZ_JBFTMM010000108.1:0-350 GCF_056396945.1 Pseudomonas sp. 05N432
GTAGTATATAGAAATGAGATGAATTTAGTCCCATTAAGACGTTTTACAAGTACTGAAGTAGATTTATTTTTTACATTATGTAATAAACTTAAAGAACAGGATACGAGAAAAGTAATTATTCCTTTTGAAGAATTAAAATATTTAAGTAACTACTATACACGTTCTCAAGAACGTTTTATTAATGATTTAGAGCACGTATACGATAAAATGTTGAATCTAACATATGTGGAGCGTAATGATAGGTCTTTTGAAAAATTTGTTTTATTTACTTCATACAAAGTAGATTTAGACGAAGAATGTTTATCTATTAGTGTTAATCCTGATTTAAAACATATTTTAAATTCTATAAC
>NZ_JBFTMM010000109.1:0-304 GCF_056396945.1 Pseudomonas sp. 05N432
GTCTATAATTCGCCCCACTTCCGGCGCAGTCGAAACGGAAAACTCCTTGGTAAACAAAGAGTTACGCAGTTTTCGGCAGCGGTTACGCTTCAGTTCATCGAAGYCYGAAGGAGTTGAAAGAGCGGTGTTGTTTGGCTCTTTTAACGGTTCGATCGTCTCGGTCGAAAGCGGAGAAAAAGAGGTGTTGACAGCAGCGAGTAACGCTGTAGAATTCGCCTCCCGCTAACGAGAGATCGGAAGCGCAAGTGGTTGAAGTTGCAAAGGAAACTTTGAAAACTTCTGAAAATAACCGCTTGACAGCAAC